>NZ_CP160388.1:532500-832500 GCF_040732315.1 Oryzisolibacter sp. LB2S | reverse complement strand
CGGCAGTATTCAATCTTCCACCCCACAACATTGACAGCCGAGGGGCGTCGCGAGGACGCCAAGGAGAAGCCATGACCACACCACCTGCTCAACGCACCCCCACCCTTTTGCTGGCCCTGGGCGCCGTGGCCCTGCTCCTGCAGACAGCCACCCCCTGCCACGCGACAAGCGGCGACTCGAGCCGCCAGGCCAGTAGCAAGTCAACACAGCCAAAGGCCAAATCCCGCGCCGTGAAGATCAAACACCAGCAAAACCATTCCGGCGAGAGCACGGCGGAACGCGATCGCCGCCTGTACCGCGAATGCCAGGGCCTGCCCAACGCGGGCGCCTGCCGTGGCTACACGCGCCGCTGACAAACATGCGCACCCGCACACGACTTTGCGTGAACGGGTCAAAAACTCCGCTACAATCACGCCATCGCCACCGCGGCGGGGTCTGCAGATGATCTTCACAAGCAAACCTCACCAAAACGGCGATTTTTTGAAGAAGCATGAAATTTTCATGCTACAATTCAAAGCTTAGCGGCTGTAGCTCAGCTGGATAGAGTACTTGGCTACGAACCAAGGGGTCGTGGGTTCGATTCCTGCCAGCCGCACCAAACGACAAGCCCTGAGTCTGAAAGGACTCAGGGCTTTTTCGTTTCCGTGCATCATTGACGCATGAGCAAGGCTTTCACCAAGGAATCGGATGCCGATGACGACGACATCATGCCGGAGACTGGCGTCGTCGGCGGCGGCAAGAACTACATCACGCCACAGGGCTATGCACGGCTGCGCGCCGAGCTGCTTTCCTTGATCGATGAAGAGCGCCCAAAGGTGGTCGACATCGTGCACTGGGCGGCCAGCAACGGCGATCGATCGGAAAATGGCGACTATCTGTACGGCAAGAAGCGGCTGCGCGAGATAGACCGCCGCATCCGCTTTCTGACCAAACGCCTGGAGATTGCCGAGGTGGTCGACCCGTCCGTGCATGCGGGCAGCGATCAGGTGTTCTTCGGCGCCACCGTAACCTATGCCGACGATGAGGGCACGGAGCGCACGGTGACCATATTGGGCGTGGACGAGGCGGACAACGCACTGCAGCAGGTCAGCTGGGTCTCGCCCGTGGCGCGGGCCCTGATCAAGGCCCGCGAGGGAGACGAGGTGGTGTTGCAAACACCCGCCGGGACCCGCACGTTGGAAATTGTGGCCGTGTCCTACCCCCAGCCGCAGAAATCGCAATAGGCTTGCTCAGCCCGGTTGTGGCAGCACACGGAACGCGCGCAGGACTGCATGGGTGCGGCGCAAGGCGCGCAGCACGGCCTCGACATGGGCGAGGTCGCGCACGGTGACGACGAAGCGCAGGTCCGAGGTATCCATCGCGTCATCCATGTCCACGCGCACGATGTCCGCCTCGCAGTCCGCGAACTCGGACGCAATGCGCGCGAGCACGCCCTTGCCGTTGGCCACGGTGACGGTAATCCCCGTCTCGAAGCTGCGCGTGGGTTCATCCGACCAGTCCACCGTGATGAAACGCTCACCATCCTTGTGCTGCAGCTTGTTGGCCACGGCGCATTGCGCATGGTGCACGACGAGGCCCTCACCGCGGCCGAGATAGCCGACGATGGGGTCGCCCGGCACGGGGCGGCAACAGGTAGCGTATTGCACGGTCGCGCTTTCGCTGCCATCGAGGGTGATGCCCCCTTGCGACACCTTCTCGTGCGCACCAAAGCGCTCACGCGTAAGCAGCAGCGCGTCGGGTCGCTGGCCGTCCTCGGTCAACAACACCACGAGACGCTTGGCCACGATGCCGGCGATGCGCTTGCCCAGACCAATGTCGGTCATGAGCTCGGCGCGCGTCTTGTTGCCGGTGAAGCGCAGCAGCTTGTCCCAGATCGCGGCATGGGTCTGCTCGTCGGGCAGTTGCTCCATGCCCTCGGCACGCAATGCCTGCGTCAGCAGCTTCTCACCCAGGCCCGCCGATTCGCTCTGCGCCAGGGTCTTGAGGTAGTGGCGAATCTTGGAGCGTGCCCTGCCCGTGCGCACAAATGCCAGCCACGCGGGATTGGGACGCGCCCCATCGGCGGTGATGACCTCGATCACGTCGCCATTTTTGAGCTCGGTACGCAAAGGCACCTGCTCGTCGTTGATGCGCACGCCCGTGGTTTTGTCACCCACGTCACTGTGGATGGCATAGGCGAAATCGACCGCCGTCGCACCGCGCGGCAGCGCCAGGATCTGGCTGCGCGGCGTGAACACATAGACCGCATCGGGATACAGGTCGACCTTGACATGGTCCCAGAATTCCGCGGCGTCACGGGTCTCGTTCTGAATGTCGAGCAGCGACTGCAGCCATTTCGTGCCCATGCGCTCGGCTGCGGCGCCGCCTGCATCCTGTGCCTTGTAGAGCCAATGCGCGGCGACGCCGGCCTCGGCCACGATATGCATTTCCTCGGTACGGATCTGGAACTCCACGTTCAAGCCCGCCGGGCCCACGAGCGTGGTGTGCAGCGACTGATAGCCATTGGCCTTGGCTATTGCGATGTGGTCCTTGAACTTGCCTGGAGCCGGCTTGTAGAGTTGGTGCAGCACCCCCAGCGCGGTGTAGCAATCGGTCACCGACGGGACGATGACGCGAAAGCCGTACAGATCACTCACCTGGGCGAAGCTCAGGTTCTTCAGGCTCATCTTCTGGTAGATGGCATAGAGCGTCTTCTCGCGCCCCGCGAGTCGAACCTGCATGCCCAGTCGCGCGAAGGCCGCTGCCACATCGGCCTGCACCTTCTGAACGATGTCGCGGCGGCGGTTGCGCGACTTGCTGACGGCCTTGGACAGCGTGGCATAGCGCCAGGGATGCAGATGACGAAACGCCAGATCCTGCAGTTCGCGATAGGTCTGATTGAGCCCGAGCCGATGTGCGATCGGCGCGTAGATTTCCAGTGTCTCGGAAGATATGCGACCCCATTTGCTGCGCGGCATGTCCGACATCGTGCGCATGTTGTGCGTGCGGTCGGCCAGCTTGATGAGGATGACGCGCACGTCGCGCGCCATGGCCAGCAACATCTTGCGAAAGGACTCGGCCTGGCTTTCCTCGCGCGTGTTGAACTGCAGCTTGTCGAGCTTGGTCAGTCCGTCCACCAGATCCGCGACGGGTGCACCGAAGCGCTCGATCAGATCTGCCTTGGTGATGCCGCAATCCTCCATGGCGTCGTGCAGCAATGCGGCCATGAGTGCCTGCGCATCCAGCTTCCAGCTCGCACACAGCGCGGCGACGGCGATCGGATGGGTGATATAGGGCTCGCCGCTGTTGCGCAGCTGGCCCAGGTGGGCCATGTCGGCATAGCGATAGGCTTGGCGCACCTGCTCGATGCCGGCGGCGTCGAGGTAGTCCAGCTTTTCCAGCAGCGCAGCAAAACTCGCAGCCGCCGCATTGGCCACGGCCGCCGATGCGCCGCTGGGCGCAGCAGACTCGGCCTTCGCGCCGACTGCAACTGCCTTGTTGAACCCGCCATTCATAGCGTAAATGTAACGTGCACCGGTGCCCATGGTGCATCTGCAAAAAAAAGCACCGTATCAACGGTGCTTTTTTGCCATAGCGGCCAGGGATCAGACTGTCGTCAACTCAGCCTGGAACCTTTTTCAGCATCTCCAGACCCACCTTGCCGGCGGCGATCTCGCGCAGCGCGGTCACGGCGGGCTTGTTGCGGCTCTCGATCTTGGGTGCATGCCCCTGGCTGAGCATGCGGGCGCGATAGGTGGCGGCAAGCACCAGCTGGAAACGGTTGGGAACTTGCTCGAGGCAGTCTTCCACGGTAATGCGGGCCATGGGTTCTCTCCAAGGGGAAATCAGGGGATGTTGAGCGATGCAAAGGTCTCGGCCCGGGCGCGACGCTGTGCGGCATACTTGAGGCGCTGGGCATGGACTATGGTTTTCAGGTCGAAAAGCGCTCGCTCGAAAACTTCGTTGATTATAACGAAGTCGAATTTGCAGGCCTGCTCCATCTCGAGCGCGGCGTTCCTCAGGCGCAGGTCGATCACGTCGGGCGCATCCTCGCCGCGGCGCTCCAGGCGCGCGCGCAACTCGTCCCAGCTCGGAGGCAGGATGAAGATCAGCACGGCGTTCACAAAGGTCTGCTTGATCTGCAGAGCACCCTGAAAGTCGATCTCCAGCACCACGTCGGCGCCCACGGTCACGCGCTCCTCGATGGCACGGCGCGATGTCCCGTAACGACGCCCATGGACGTTCGCCCATTCCACGAAGGCATTGCCCGCCACCATGGCGTCGAACTCCTGCTCCGAGGCAAAGAAGTACTCGCGTCCATGTTTTTCCTGGCCACGCGGGGCGCGCGTGGTGTGCGACACGGAGGGCTGCACGCGTGCGTCCAGTTCCATCAGGGCCTTGACCAGGCTGGACTTGCCCGCCCCACTGGGGGCGGAGACTACAAACAAATTTCCGGGGTAATCCATAGGTGACATGCGCTTGGAGCGATATCGGTCGAAGTCTACCAGCCGCTCCATGCACCCCTGGGATGTGGGTGCTCAGTGCCGCTCCACCGTGGGCTCGCGCTCCATCAACGTGGCCACCGCGTCCGCCGCGCGCAGTCGCCCCTCGAGCAGCGCCAGCACGCATTCGGCGATGGGCATTTCCACGCCGGCCGCGCGCGCGCGCTGCACCACCGTGCGGGCGCTGTACACGCCCTCGGCCACATGGCCGAGCGAATCGACGGCCTGTTGCAGGCTCTTGCCCTCGGCCAGCAGCAGGCCCACGCGTCGGTTGCGCGACAGATCGCCCGTGGCCGTGAGCACCAGGTCGCCCAGGCCGGACAGCCCCATGAAGGTGTCGGGCCGCGCGCCCAGGGTCAGGCCCAGGCGCGTCATTTCGGCCAGGCCGCGCGTGATCAGCGCGGCACGCGCGTTCAGGCCCAGTTGCAGGCCGTCGCACAGACCCGTGGCGATGGCCAGCACGTTCTTGACCGCGCCGCCCACCTCCACGCCCGCGATGTCTTCGCTCGCGTAAACGCGCAGCGCCGGGCCGTGGAATGCCGCCACGAGCGCGTCACGCACGCTGGCATGGCGGCTGGCGGCCACCAGGGCCGTGGGTTGGCCGCGCGCCACCTCCTGGGCGAAGCTCGGCCCGCTGAGCGCACCGCTGGCGAGTTGCGGGGCGACCTCGGCGCAGACCTCGTGGGCCATCAGCCCGGTGTCGGCCTCGAAGCCCTTGCACAGCCAGGCGACCGGCGCACCCGTGTCGCGCAGTCGCTGCAGCATGCCGCGCAGCGCCGCCATGGGTGTGCCGATGATGACGAGATCCGCCCCAGCAGCCAGCGCCAGCGCGTCGCCCGCCTGCACCTGCAGACGCGGCGGGAAGCTCAGCCCCGGCAGGTAGCGCTGGTTGCTGCGCGCCGTCTGCATGGCCGCGGCCTGGGCGGCGTCGCGCGCCCAGAGGACGACCTGGTGGCCCGCGGCGTGCGCCGCGCCGCTCATGGCCATGGCCGTGCCCCAGGCACCAGCGCCAAGAACTACTATTTTCATAGCTATTCGCGCTTTATTCACGGGCCTCAGAGGCCAAAAACACCCCTAAAACCCGCCTCCCCGGCTTACTGCGTCGCGCCGTTGCCAGCCTCGGCCGCTGCGGCCTGCTGCTGCTCGTACATGGCCTGGAAGTTGATTTCGGCCAGGTGCACGGGAGGAAAACCGGCGCGCGTGATGGTGTCGGCCACGCTGGCGCGCAGGTAGGGGTAGACGATCTGCGGGCAGGCGATGCCGACCACGGCGCCCATCTGCTCCTCGGGCAGGTTGCGGATCTCGAAGATGCCGGCCTGCTTGGCCTCGACCAGGAACACGGTCTTGTCCTTGATCTTGGTCTGCACGGTGGCCGTCACGGCCACTTCGAAGATGCCCTCGACGACGGGGGTGGCCTGGACACCGAGCTGGATGTCCACGCTGGGCTGCTCCTGCTCGAGCAGGATGGCGGGGGAGTTGGGCTGCTCCAGCGACAGGTCCTTGAGGTACACGCGCTGAATCTGGAACACGGGGGTTTCTTCGGTGGCCATGGTTTTCGCTCTTTCGTTCAAGACAAAGCCCGCCCGGGAATCGCTCCCGCAGCGGGCCACTTGGGGCTGCATTATGCAGCCTTGATCGGGGCAGTCACGCGCCGAGCAGGGGCATGAGTGCGCCGCGGCCGTCGAGCGCCGCCAGGTCGTCGAATCCGCCCACATGGGTGTCGCCGATGAAGATCTGCGGCACGGTGCGCCGCCCCGTGATCTCCATCATCTGCTGGCGCGCGGCCGGGTCGGTGTCGACGCGAATCTCCTCGATTTGCTCCACTCCCTTGGACTTGAGCAGCTGCTTGGCACGTATGCAGTAAGGGCATACGGCGGTGGTGTACATCTTCACGGCTTGCATGGCGAACCCTCTGGAAAACAATGGAAATGACGGGCGGAAGTCAGGATTTCTCGACCGGCATGTTGGCCTCGCGCCAGGCCGCCAGACCGCCCGCAAGCGTCTGCGCCTTGTCGTAGCCCAGACCCCTGGCGATGCCCACGGCGCGCGCCGCGCGTCCGCCCTTGGCGCAGACCATGATGATGGGCACGGCCTTGTTCTTGGCCACCTGCGGCAGGCGCTCGGGCAGCTGCGCCAGCGGAATGTTGCGCGCGCCGCCCACGTGGCCGGCGGCGAACTCCGCAGGTTCACACACGTCGATGACCATGGCCTTCTCGCGATTGATGAGCTGCACGGCCTGGGCCGCGCTCACGCCGCCGCCCGCGCCCTTGACTGCAGGCACGAGCAGCATGACGCCGGAGGCCAGCGCGAGAAATATCAAATACCAGTTGTCGACGATGAAGTTCACGGTGATCCTTGGGCGAGTGCAAAGTGCGTGATTCTAAAATGGCGGGTTTTGACTTAGACCACCGAGGGACACCATGCACAAGCTCGTTCTGATCCGCCACGGCGAATCCACGTGGAACCTGGAAAACCGTTTCACCGGCTGGACCGACGTGGATCTGACGCCCACGGGCGTGGAGCAGGCCAAGAACGCGGGCCGCCTGCTCAAGGCCGAGGGCTACGAGTTTGATCTGGCCTACACCAGCGTCCTGAAACGCGCCACGCGCACGCTGTGGCACTGCCTGGACGAGATGGACCGCACCTGGCTGCCCGTGGAGCACAGCTGGCGCCTGAACGAACGCCACTACGGCGCCCTGCAGGGCCTGAACAAGGCCGACATGGCCAAGCAATATGGCGACGAGCAGGTGCTGATCTGGCGCCGCAGCTACGACACGCCGCCGCCGGCGCTCGAGCCCACCGACCCGCGCTGCGAGCGCAGCGACCTGCGCTACGCGGGCCTCGCGCCCGAGCAGGTGCCGCTGACCGAATGCCTGAAGGACACGGTGGCGCGGGTGCTCCCCTTCTGGAACGACAGCGTGGCGCCGGCCATCCGCTCGGGCAAGCGCGTGGTGATTGCCGCGCACGGCAACTCCATCCGCGCGCTGGTCAAGTACCTCGACGGCATCTCCGACCAGGACATCGTGGGGCTGAACATCCCCAATGGCATTCCGCTCGTCTATGAGCTCGATGCCGACCTCAAGCCCCTGCGCAGCTATTACCTGGGCGACGCCGAGGCCGCCGCCAAGGCAGCCGCCGCCGTGGCCGCCCAGGGCAAGGCCTGAGCCTCGTCGCCGAACAAACAGGCACGACCGCGGGAACTGACCAGGCCCGCGCACTTCCAAGGTGTATATTGGTCTGAAGCGGTAAAGGTGTTATTTATGGGCCACAAACTGAAAGTTGCTGGATGGATATCGGTCGGTGTCATGGCCGGTGCCCTGACCACGGTGTCGCTGCAGACCGTGGCGCGCGGCGCCATGACACCGCTGCCGCTGGAGGAGATCCAGCAACTGTCCGCCGTCTTCGGCCTCATCAAGACCGACTACGTGGAGCCGGTCGATGACAAGAAGCTCATCACCGATGCCATCGCCGGCATGGTCTCCGGGCTGGACCCGCATTCGCAGTACTTCGACAAGAAGTCCTTCAAGGAATTCCGCGAGGGCACGACCGGCCGCTTCGTCGGCGTGGGCATCGAGATCACCCAGGAAGACGGCCTGATCAGAATCGTCTCGCCCATCGAGGGCTCGCCCGCAGACCGCGCGGGGCTCAAGACCAACGACCTGATCACCAAGATCGACGACACGGCCGTCAAGGGCCTGACGCTCAACGAGGCCGTCAAGCGCATGCGCGGCGAGCCCAACACCAAGGTCACGCTGACCATTCTGCGCAAGGACGAAAGCCGCAGCTTCCCCGTGACCATCACGCGCGAGGAAATCAAGACCCAGTCGGTCAAGGCCAAGGTCATCGAGCCGGGCTATGCCTGGATTCGCCTGTCGCAGTTCCAGGAGCGCACGGTCGACGACTTCGTGCGCAAGCTCGAAGAGATCTACAAGCAGGACCCGCGCCTCAAGGGTCTGGTGCTGGATCTGCGCAACGACCCGGGCGGGCTGCTCGACGCCGCCGTGGCCGTCTCCGCCGCCTTCCTGCCCGAGAACGTGACCGTGGTCTCCACCGACGGCCAGCTCGCCGAGAGCAAGGCCACGTTCAAGGCCTCGCCCGAGTTCTACCAGCGCCGCGGCAGCGGTGACCCGCTCAAGCGCCTGCCCGCGGCCATCAAGACCGTGCCGCTGGTGGTGCTGGTCAACGAGGGCTCGGCCTCGGCCAGCGAGATCGTCGCCGGCGCGCTGCAGGACCACAAGCGCGCCACCATCATGGGCAGCCAGACCTTTGGCAAGGGCTCGGTGCAGACGGTGCGCCCGCTCGGCCCCGACACCGGCATCAAGCTGACCACGGCGCGCTACTACACGCCCAGCGGCAAGTCCATCCAGGCCAAGGGCATCGTGCCCGACGTCATGCTCGACGAGACCGCCGAGGGCGATGTATACGCATCGCTGCGCATGCGCGAGGCCGATCTGGAAAAGCACCTGAGCAACGGCCAGGGCCAGGAGGAAGCCAAGGACCCGGCGCGCGAAAAGGCGCGCGAGGAGGCCATGAAGCGCCTCGAGGAAGAGTCCAAGAAGCCGCTGGCCGAGCGCAGGCTGCCCGAGTTCGGCTCCGACAAGGACTTCCAGCTGACCCAGGCACTGAACCAGCTCAAGGGCAAGACCGTGGTGGCCAGCAAGACGCTGACCGAGCGCAAGGAAGAGAAGAAGGACAACTGAGGCCCACCCGCCTCGCCATCGGGCCGGGCCCTCGCGGCGCCCGGCCTTTTTCATGATGAACGACGACCAGCTGCTGCGCTACTCGCGCCATATCCTGCTCGACGAGATCGGCATCGAGGGCCAGGAGCGCATCCTGGCCGCCCATGCGCTGATCGTGGGTGCCGGCGGCCTGGGCTCGCCGGCGGCGCTGTTCCTGGGCTCGGCCGGCGTGGGCCGGCTCACGCTGGTCGATGACGACGTGGTCGACCTGACCAATCTGCAGCGCCAGATTGCCCACACCACCGAGCGCGTGGGCTGCACCAAGGTTGCATCCGCGGCGCAGGCCGTGCATGCCATCAACCCCCAGATTCAGGTGGAGGCCATCGCGCAGCGCGTGGATGGCCCCGCCCTGGACGCGCTGGTTGCGCAGGCCGACGTGGTGCTCGACTGCACGGACAACTACCGCACGCGCCAGGCCATCAACGCCGCCTGCGTGCGCGCGGGCAAGCCGCTGGTGGCGGGAGCGGCCATCCGCTTCGACGGTCAGATCTCGGTCTATGACCCGCGCGGTCGTGACACACCCTGCTACGCCTGCCTGTTCCCGCCCGACGCACGCTTCGAGGAGGTGGCCTGCTCCACCATGGGCGTGTTCGCGCCCATGGTCGGCATCATCGGCACCATGCAGGCGGCCGAGGCGCTCAAGCTCATCGCGGGCGTGGGCAGGTCGCTCGCGGGACGGCTCTTGATGCTCGACGGCCGCGACATGCAGTGGACCGAGATGCGCACCCAGCGCGACCCCGGATGCGCCGTGTGCGGAGCCCGGCACATGCGGCAAGAGTAGGAACCAGCCTACGGCGGCAGCCCGCGACTGCTGGCACCGCCGCCACGCCCTCGCCCCTACAGTAGCGCCCAGGGCCCGTGAGCGGGCCGGACGGGAACAGGGCCGTGAAGCTGCGCACCTACATCATCGAAGACAACGCCACCATCCGCGAGAACCTGATCGGCACCCTGGAGGAACTCGCCGACGTGCAGACCGTGGGCAGCGCCGAGACCGAGGAGGAAGGCACGACATGGCTCACCGCCCATGCCTCGCAGTGGGATCTGGCCATCGTCGACCTGTTCCTGCGCCAGGGCAGCGGCCTAGGCGTGCTGGCGGCCTGCGCGGGCCGCTCCAGCCAGCAGAAGCTCGTGGTGCTGAGCAACTACGCCACCCCCGACGTGCGCGTGCGCTGCGCGCAACTGGGCGTGGACGCGGTGTTCGACAAGTCCAACGAGATCGATGCGCTGGTCGACTTCTGCATCGTGCACGGCACGCGGCGCGCCTCGGCCGGCGCACCGTCCGCGGCGCCATAGGCTTTGATCGGCCTCAGTCGATCAGGCGATTCTTGAGCGCGTAGTAGGTCAGGTCGCTGTTGGACGACAGGCCCATCTTCTCCATGAGCCGCGTGCGGTAGGTGCTCACGGTCTTGACGCTGAGCGACAGGGACTTGGCGATGTCGCCGGCCGTCTCTCCCCTGGCGAGCTTGAGAAAGACCTGGAACTCGCGCTCGGACAGCTGCTCGTGCGGCGGCGCGCCGTCCTTGCGGTGCAGTTGCTGGGCCAGCAGATCGGCCACGGCCGGCGTCAGGTAGCGCCGCCCCAGGGCGATGGTGCGCACGGCCTCGACGATCTCGCGCGGCTCGCATTCCTTGTTCAGATAGCCGCTCGCGCCCTGGCGTATGAGGTTGATCGCGTAATGCTCCTCGGGGTAGCCGCTCAGGATCAGAATGCCCATGTCCGGCGCCTTGGCGCGCAGCATGGCGAGCGCATCCAGCCCGCTTTGGCCCGGCATGGCCAGGTCCATGATGAGCACGTCGATCTCCTGCGCGCGCACCAGGTCGATGGCCTCGCGGCCGTTGGCGGCCTCGCCGACCACACGCAGATCCACATGGTCCGACAGAAACTGTCGCAGGCCGGAGCGCACGATTGCGTGGTCATCCACAATGCCGATCTTGATCATCCCACCATCCTCCCGCGCGCCGCAGCAGCATGTCCATAATGGCTCTCACGGGCCGATCATAGGCGTTTCGGCCCTGCCCCATCGCCCCGGAGGAGCCCTCCCATGAACTGGTCGCGCCTGTGCAAGATGGCATTCAGCCTGCCTCTGGCCCTGCTGGCGGCGCTGCTGCTCGTGGGCATCAACGAGATCGGCTACATGGGCTCGCGCGACGCGGTCACCGCGCTCGCACGCTCGCACGCCACGCGCAATGCGCTCGATCGGCTGCAGCTCGACATGCTGAACGCGGAGACCGGCCTGCGCGGCTACCTGCTCACGGGCGACGAGCGCTACCTGCAGCCCTACCGCCAGGCGCTGGAGTCGATCCACACCAATGTAGAGGAGCTGCATCAGACCTACCTCCACCAGCCGCAAGAGCGCGACGAGTTTGCCCGGCTGTCGGAGCAGGTGGCACACAAGCTCGCGGAACAGGACCAGCTTCTGCGCCTGCGCCGCGAACATTCCGACCCGGCCTGGCACCCGGCGCTGCCCGTGGGCACCGGCAAGGACAGCCTGGACGCGATCCGCGCCAGCGCCGCAGGCCTCGTCGCCCACAGCGAGCAACAGGCACGGGACAGCGCCCAGGAGATCATGCGCTCGCTCAGGCTGTCGCGCCTGGGCATTGCGGCCGTGGCCCTGATCGGCCTGCTGGCCTTCTACATGTATCTGCGCCAGACCCATGCGCTGCATGCGGCCCATGAGCGCGCGCAGACGGCGCTGGCGCGCGAGCGTGACCGGCTGGAGCAACTGGTGCGCGAGCGCACGGCCACGCTGTCGCAGCTGGCCAACCACCTGCAGCAGGTGCGCGAGGACGAGCGCGCGCATCTGGCGCGCGAGCTGCACGACGAGCTGGGCGCGCTGCTCACGGCCGCCAAGCTCGATCTGGCGCGCCTGAAATCCCGCATGGACATGCAGCAGCCCGAGAACGCCGAGCGCATACAACACCTGACGGACACGCTCAACAGCGGCATCGCCCTCAAGCGCCGCATCATCGAGAGCCTCAGGCCCTCTTCGCTGTCCAACCTCGGGCTGACCGCGGCGCTGGAGATCCTGGCGCGCGACTTCGCCCAGCATGGCAACCTGCAGGTGGACACCAGCCTGGAGGACGTGCCACTGTCCGACGCGGCCCAGCTCACCGTCTACCGCCTGGTGCAGGAGTCGCTCACCAACATCGGCAAGTACGCCCATGCGCGCAAGGTGCTGATCTGCGTGCACCAGCACCCGGACCATGTTGCCGTGCAGGTGCGCGACGACGGCAGGGGTTTTGACATGGCCCGCATCCCGGCCGACGCCCATGGCCTGCTGGGCATGCGCCACCGGGTGGAGGCGGCGGGCGGGCAGTTTCACGTGCAGTCAGCCCCGGGCCAGGGCACCGTGGTTAGCGCAACCCTGCCTCGCCACGTTGCAGCATGAGCCATGGCGGCCGCCACAGGATGACGGGGCGGTGCAACAATGCACAGGCGGCGCCATGGACCGGCCGCATCGCCCTTTCATCACCAACCAAGGACTTCAGCATGAAATACGCAAGTGCCATCGCCTTCGCCCTGCTGACGGGCGTCACCATCGTCTCCACCGGCTGCTCCGTGGCGCGTGACCAGCAGACCGTGGGCTCCTATGTGGACGACACCGCCATCACCACGGCCGTCAAGGCCAAGATGGCCGAGGACAAGACCGTGTCCGCCACCGCCATCAGCGTCGAGACGCTCAACGGCACGGTGCAGCTGTCGGGCTTTGCCAAGTCGCAGGCCGAGAAGGACCGCGCCGAGTCCATCGCGCGCACCACCAAGAACGTGCGCGCCGTGCGCAACAGCATCGTCGTGCGCCCCTGAGAGGCCGTGGCCCTGCGCGCCCGGTATCAGCGCCTGCCGACCTTGTCCTGCAGGCGCGCGAGCACGCCGGGCGAGACAAACTGCGCGACATCGCCGCCGAGCGTGGCGATCTCGCGCACCAACGTGCTGCTGATGAACTGGTACTGGCTGCTCGGGGTCAGGAACACGGTCTCAATCTGCGGCATGAGCGCGCGGTTCATGCCGGCGAGCTGGAATTCATAGTCGAAGTCCGTCCCCGAGCGCAGACCGCGCACCATGGCCGCGGCGCCATGGGCGGCCGCAAACTCGGTCACCAGCCCCTCGAAGGGCTCGACCCGCACCTGCGGGCAGTCGGCCAGCGCCCCGCGCGCCATCTCCATGCGCTCGTCCAGCGTGAACAAGGTCTTCTTGTGATGCGCAATGGCCACGGCGACGATGACGCGGTCGAACAGCCGGGCCGCGCGGCGCAGCAGATCCTCATGACCGAGCGTGATGGGGTCGAAGGTTCCGGGATATACGGCAACAACATGCGCCATGGCGTCAAGTCTCCTGGTCTGTGGCGCCCGGCGCGGGCCCCAGGGGCGGATTATGCAGCGGCGCACCCGCCGCGCAGTTTCAACGCAAAACAGGCCTCCAGCGCCCTGCCATCAAGTGCTGAAAGCTCACTTATCAGTAGCATCCACCGCCCTGCGCAGCAGATGGGCATGCACAGCACCGGCCTTGAGGTGGCGGTGCAGGCACAGGCCCAGGGGGGTGAGCCGGTCCTCGCCCCAGGCCTCGGGCGCCTCGAGGTAGATGAAGCCGCCGGGCGCCACGGCCTGCGCGGCGGCCTGCAGCGCGGGCGCAAACAGCTCGCCGGCAAACGGCGGGTCGATGAGCAGCAGGTCCATGCTGGCGGGCGCGCATTGGCGCAGCGCGGCCAGGCCGTCGCCGCGCTGCACGCGCACGCTGGCCGCCTGCAGGCGCTGGCGCAGGGTCTCGAGCTGGGCGGCCAGGCCCGCGTCGCTCTCGACCAGCAGCACGCCGCCGGCGCCGCGTGAGGCGGCCTCGAACCCCAGGGCGCCCGTGCCGGCAAAGGCGTCCAGGCAGCGCCAGCCGGCGAGGTCCTGGCCCAGCCAGTTGAAGAGTGTCTCGCGCACGCGGTCCGGCGTGGGGCGCAGGCCAGGCCGGTCGGCCACGGGCAGGCGCGTGCGTCGCCACTGGCCGCCGATGATGCGCACCTCGCCCGCGCCTGCGCGCCCTCCCCTGGCCGGCGCGGGCCTGCGCGCGGGGCGGCTCAAGGCTGGCCCCCGACGACCACGGTCACCATGCGATCGGGCTGCAGGTGGCGCTCAAAGGCCGCGCGGATGTCGGCCACCGTGAGGGCCTGCACGCGGTCCGTCCAATGCTCGAGGTAGTCGAGCGGCAGACCGTTCCAGGCGATGTTGGCCACATTGGCCAGCAGCTTTCGGTTGCTGTCTATGCGCAGCGCAAAGCCGCCGATGAGGTTGTCCTTGGCGGCGCGCAGCTCGGCCTCGGTCGGGCCCTGGGCGACAAACCGCGCAAGCGTGTCATGCGCCACCTGCACGGCCTGCGCCGCCTGATCCGGCCGGGTCTGCAGGCCGATGACGAAGGCGCCCCGGTTCAGCCCCGGAGAGAAGTCGCTGTACACGCTGTAGCTCAGGCCGCGCTTCTCGCGCACCTCGGTCATCAGGCGCGAGGTGAAGGCCCCGCCACCCAGAATGTGGTTGCCCACGAGCAGCGCGAGGAAGTCCGGGTCGCGCCGCGCAATGCCCAGCTGGCCGATCAACACCTGGGCCTGCGCGGCGGCGAAGGGGATGGACTCCTGCACCGGCTTTTGCAGCGGCTGCGCGTCGGGCACGGGGGCCAGCGGCGCGCAGTCGGCGCCGCTGCGCTCGGGCAGGCGGGACAGCAGCCGGCGCACCAGGGTCTGAGCCTGGGCCCGGTTCAACGCCCCGACGATGCTCACGCGCGCACCGCAGGCGCTCACGGCACGCTGGTGGAAGGCCTTCAGATCGGCCACGTCAATGCGCGCCAGCGTCTGCTCGTCGGGCTTCTGGCCATAGGGGTGGCTGCCGTAGACGGCGCTGGCAAAGGCCTTGCTCGCCACCGGGCCGGGGCGGGTGTAGGACTCCTTGATGGCCGCGCTCCAGCGCGCGCGCTCGCTGGTCCACACGGGCTCGGGGAAGCTCGGCTGGGCGATCTGGCGCGCGGCCAGACGTGCGGCGCGCTCGAGCAGGTCGGGCTCGGTGAGCGAGCGCAGCGCGTACTGGAAGCTGTCGCGCCCGGCCTGGGCGCCAAAGCTCGCGCCCAGGTCGGCCCAGGCCTCGCCGAGGTCGTTCTCGTCGAGCGCGGGCTCGTCCACCCCACCCACCGTCACGCCCGCCGTCACGCCCTTGGAGCTCATGAGCGCGGCGGCCGCGGCCAGTCCGGCCTGGGGCGCGGGGTCGCGACGCGCGCCGGCATCGAAGTCCACCTGCACGTCCACCATGGGGATGGCCGGGCTCTCGACCAGCCAGACACGCGCGCCGTTCGGTTCCGTCCAATGCTCTATCGGCAGCAGCGCCCAGGCGCTTTGGGCATAAAAAACGGCTCCAGCGCTTACCAGCAAAGCGCGAGCAGCTATCAATTTAATTATCTTGATCATTTCCGTTGTCCTTCACTGTCACGACGCCCCACGCGGGGGCCGCCGTGCAAGGGCCGCCCCGCGGCACCGGCGGCGTCCCCCTGCCCGCGCAGCGCAGCGAAGCGAGTGCGGGGGGAAGGCGCGCAGCGCCACAGGGGGGTGTGGCATGTCAATGCATGCGCCCACCGGCGTCGGTTGCGGGGGCGGCGCGCTTCTTCGCGCCCTGTGCCACGGGCTGGGGCAGCAGCGTGGCCACGGTGAGCTGGTCGTCGCCAAAGTAGCGCGCGGCCACGGACTGCACCTCCTGGGGGGTGACGCCGCGCAGCAGCTGGAGCAGGCGCTCGTCCGCGTCCAGCGGCAGGTCCTGCACCCAGTTGCTGCCCAGGTCGCTCGCCTGGCTGTAGAGCGAGTCGCGCGCGTAAATGGTCGATGCCGCCCACTGCGTCTTCACGCGTTCGAGCTCGGCCGCGCTCACGCCATCGCGCGCCACGCGCGCGAGCTCGGCGCGCAGCGCCTGCTCGACCTGGGCCGCGGTCTTGCCCGCGGCGGGCACGCCGGTCATCAGAAACAGCGAGGGCCCACGCCCGAGGATGGAGGCCTGGCTGCTCGCGCTGTCGGCCACGCGGTCGTCGCCCTGCGTGAGGGCGCGCTCCAGGCGCGCGCCGTCATAGCCGCTGAGCACGGCCGAGAGCACGAGGAGTGCCAGCGCGTCGCGGTCGTCGGCATCCATGGGCGCTATGCGCTTGATGCCCGGCACATGGAAGGCCAGCGCCACATAGGCCTGCTCGGCCGGCGCCTTGAAGGCGATGCGGCGCAGGCCCTGCTGCTCGGGCTCGGTGCGCGGCTTGCGCACGGGCAGCGCGCGCTCGGGGATGACGCCATAGGTCTTCTGCGCGAGCGCCAGCACCTGGGCCGGCTCCACGTCGCCGGCCACCACCACGACGGCGTTCTGCGGCACATACCACCGGCGGTGAAACTCGCGCACGTCGTCGGGCGTCATGGCATCGAGGTCGCTCATCCAGCCCACCACGGGCCGGCGGTAAGGCGAGGCGATGAAGGTCGAGGCGTAGAGCTGCTCGATGAGCGCGGCGCGCGGCTGGTCCTCGGTGCGCATGCGGCGCTCCTCCTTGACGACCTCGATCTCCTTGGCGAACTCGGCGTCGGGCCACTGGTTGTGGGCAAAGCGGTCGGACTCGAGCCGCATCACGTCAGCCAGACGGCTCGCCGGGATCTGCTGGTAATAGCCCGTGTAGTCGCGGCTGGTGAAGGCGTTCTCCTGCCCGCCCAGGGCCGCCACGCGGCGCGAGAACTCGCCCGGCGGCAGCTTCTTCGAGCCCTTGAACATCATGTGCTCGAGCACATGGGCCACGCCCGAGGTGCCGTCGACCTCGTCCATGGAGCCCACACGCAGCCAGACCATGTGCACCGCCGTGGGCGCACGCCGGTCAGGCTGGACGATGAGCTGCATGCCGTTCCTCAAAGTGAACAGCTGCGCCCCCGTGGAGTTCGTGGCGAGCGGCGCAACGGTGGGGAAAGCCGATGCGGACTGTGCCCCCGCATGCAGGCAGGCCAGCAGGCCCAAAAGGGTGATAGCGCGTTTCATAGAATGGCTGCGATTCTAAGAACCCAGCGATGTTCAGTTTCTTCAAGAAAAAATCCCCCTCGCCCGCCGCGCCCACCGAGACGCCGGCGCCCGATGCCGCACCCGCCACCCCTGTCTCCGCCCCACAGGCCGACACGCCTGCGACCGACACGCCCAAGAGCGGCGGCGCCCTCGGCTGGTTGCGCAAGTCCCTGGGTGGCCAGGATGCACCCGCAGCCCAGGCTCCAGCCACACCGGACGCGGCCCCGCCCGCCGTGCCCGAGCCTGCCCCAAAACCCGAGGGCGCGCGCCAGGGCTGGATGGAGCGCCTGAAGTCCGGCCTGCGCAAGACCGGCAGCTCCATTGCCACGGTGTTCACGGGCACGCAGATCAACGACGCGCTCTACGAGGAGCTCGAGGACGCGCTGCTCATGGCCGACACGGGCGTCAAGGCCACGCAGCATCTGCTCACCGACCTCAAGCGCCGCGTGAAGGAGACCAAGACCACCGAGCCCGCCGCCGTCAAGGCGCTGCTGGCCGACGCCCTGGCCGACCTGCTGCGCCCGCTGGAAAAGCCGCTGGTCATAGGCGAGCACAGCCCCACCGTGATCATGGTGGCCGGCGTGAACGGCGCGGGCAAGACCACGTCGATTGGCAAGCTCACCAAGCATCTGGCCGACCATGGCGAGAGCGTGCTGCTGGCCGCGGCCGACACCTTCCGCGCCGCGGCGCGCGAGCAGCTCGGCGTCTGGGCCACGCGCAACACCGTGGAGATCATCAGCCAGGAAGGCGGCGACCCCGCCGCCGTGAGCTTTGACGCCGTCACCGCCGGGCGCGCGCGCGGCAAGGACGTGGTGCTGGTGGACACGGCCGGCCGCCTGCCCACGCAGCTGCACCTGATGGAGGAGCTGAAAAAAATCCGCCGCGTGGTCACCAAGGCCGAGGCCAGCGCCCCGCACGAGGTACTGCTGGTGATCGACGGCAACACCGGCCAGAACGCCCTGACCCAGGTGCGCGCCTTCGACGATGCGCTGCAGCTCACGGGCCTGATCGTCACCAAATTGGACGGCACGGCCAAGGGCGGCGTGCTCGCGGCCATCGCCCAGGAGCGGCCCGTGCCGGTCTACTTCATCGGCGTGGGCGAGAAGGTCGAAGACCTCGAAACCTTCAACGCGCGCGAATTCGCCCAGGCGCTGCTGGCCTGAGAGGCCTTGAGGCAGCGCGGGTTCCTATCCATCCACCTGCTGCACCACCCAGTCGGCGTAGTCCGCTTCAGCCTGCTCGGTGCGCGTGAGCAGCTGCGGCACCTCATAGGGGTGCTGGCCCCGCAGCCAGGCGCAGAGCGCGGGCGCGGCCTGGGGCAGGGTCTTGCAGACCAGACGCCACTCGGCATCCTCCTGCTGCGCGCCCTGCCAGACATAGTGCGAGTCAATCGCCTGCACCTGCACGCAGGCGGCCAGCCGCGCCTGCACGGCGCCCGCGGCCAGGCGCCTGGCGTCGGCGGCACTGGCGACGGTGGTGGTCACGACGGCGATGGATGGCGTGGTGTCAGGCATGGCGCAAATCCCCAGAAAGGCTGCGGTTCTACCACCCTCGGGGGAACTTTGCGATTAGCACTCCCTCCAAGAGAGTGCTAACATGCCCCTGTATGGAAGAAAGGATTTCTGACATGAACCTCCAGACTGCCTCCACCGCGACGACGCTGGCGCCCGCCAACCCCTGGGCCCTGGTTCCTCCGCTGGGCAACCTGGACGCGTACATCTCGGCCGTCAACCGCCTGCCCCTGCTGACGCAGGAGGAGGAGCAGCGATACGCGCAGCAGCTCAAGAACGACAACGACCTGGAGGCCGCGGGCCGTCTGGTGCTGTCGCACCTGCGCCTGGTGGTGTCCATCTCGCGCCAGTACCTGGGCTATGGCCTGCCGCATGGCGACCTGATCCAGGAAGGCAACGTGGGCCTGATGAAGGCCGTGCGCCGCTTCGACCCGGACCAGGGCGTGCGCCTGGTGAGCTATGCCATGCACTGGATCAAGGCCGAGATCCACGAATACATCCTGAAGAACTGGCGCATGTTCAAGGTGGCGACCACCAAGGCCCAGCGCAAGCTGTTCTTCAACCTGCGCTCCATGAAGCAAGGCTTCAAGGCCGATGCCATCGACGCCGACACGCACCGCGAGACCCTGTCCGAGCATGAGATCGACCTCGTGGCCGAGCAGCTCAACGTCAAGCGCGAAGAGGTCATCGAGATGGAAACGCGCCTGGCCGGCGGCGACGTGCTGCTTGACCCGGCCCCAGCGGACGACGGCGAGCAGGCCTTCGGCCCCATCGCCTATCTGGCCGACGCGGCCCATGAGCCCACGGCCATGATCGAGTCGCGCCAGCGCGACATGCTGGCCACCGACGGCATTGCCACGGCGCTGGCCGGCCTGGACGCGCGCAGCCGCCGCATCGTCGAAGAGCGCTGGCTCAAGGTGAACGACGATGGCTCGGGCGGCATGACGCTGCACGAGCTGGCCGCCGAATACGGCGTGAGCGCCGAGCGCATCCGCCAGATCGAGGTGGCGGCGATGAAGAAGATGAAGAAGGCGCTGGCCGAGTACGCCTGAGCGTCTTTGAGCTCCTTGGAGCTCCTTTCGGCGCCCGGCCCGGCAGCCAGACAACCCAGGCGCGCAGCCCTTGCAGGCCGCGCGCCTTTTTTCTTTCCAGAGGTTTACCCATGCACTCCCATTTCCGCGCGCGCCGCGACCTGCTGGCCCTGGGCCTGGCGTCGGTCTGCGGCGCAGCCCTGGCCGACAAAGGCGCCACGTCGGCCACGCCAGGCTGGCCAACCAGGCCTCTGCGCATCATCGTTGGCTTTCCGCCGGGCTCCTCGCCGGATCTGACGGCGCGCACCTTTGCCGAGCCCCTGTCCAAGGCCCTTGGGCAGCCGGTCGTCGTGGAGAACAAGGTGGGCGCGGGCGGCAACATCGGCGCCGACGCCGTGGCCAAGGCGCGCGACGGCCACACGATCGGCCTGTTCATCAACGGCAATCTGACGATCGCCAGGCTGCTCAACCCTCAGGTGCCCTACGACCCGGCGCGCGACCTGGCACCGCTGTCGCTGATCGGCGTGTCGCCGCTGGTGCTGGCCGCACCCGCAAGCCAACCCGGCATGCCCGCGGGCAACGACGCCCGCGCCTTTCTGCAGGCCGCGCGCCAGGCCGGCGACCGCTGGAACTACGGCACGCCCGGCGTGGGCACCGTGGGCCATCTGGGCATGGAGCTGCTCAAGGCGCGCACCGGCATCGCCCCGGTGCATGTGCCCTACCCCGGCTACCCGCAGGTGGCCAGCGCCATGCTCGGGGGCCAGCTGCAGATGGCGCTGCTGCCGCCGGCGCTTGCGCAGGCGCAGGAGCGCGCGGGCAAGCTCAAGCTGATCGGCGTGACATCTGCCGGGCGCAGCGCGCTCGCCCCCCATGTGCCCAGCCTGTCGGAGGCGGGGGTGCGCGACTTTGAGCTCGAGATCTGGAATGCCTTTGCGGCCCCGGCCGCCATGCCCGCACCGGTGCGCGCGCGGCTGGCCACGCTGATCGGAGGCATCGCCCGCAGCCCCGAGGTGCGCAGCCAGCTGTTCCAGCAGGGCTGGCAGGCCGTGGGTTCGTCGGCCGAGGGGCTGGCCCGGCGCATGCAGGCCGACACGGCCACCATGGGCCGCGTGATCCGCGAACAGGGCATTCGGGCGGAGTGAGAGGCTGTGCGCGTTGCCGGTGTCAGAGGCTGTGAGCATTTCCCTCGTGCCCGAAAGGCGCGCCACAACGCACCCGATCGAGGCGCAAAACGCAGACATAGCCCGGGCTATGGCGAGTATTTGCAACGACGAGCGGGGGTGTTGTGGCGTGCAAGGCGGGCATAGGGGAAAAACTCACAGCCTCTCAGCGCGCCTCGGCCAGCAGCGCGCGCACGTCGGCAGTCAGGGCCTGCGCCCCGCTGCCGTAGCGGTGGTACACGCGCAGGCGCCCCTGGGTGTCGTAGATGTAACTGCCCGCGGAATGGTCCATGGTGTAGCTCGTGGGCGTCTGGCCGTCCACGCGCTTGTAGTAAATCTTGAAATCCTTGGCCACGGCCGCGAGCTGCTCGGGCGTGCCACGCAGGGCGATGAAGCTGGGGTCGAAGCTCGCCATGTAGGCCTTGAGCATGTCTGCCGTATCGCGCTCGGGATCGACGGTGACGAAGATGCCCTGCAGCCTGTCGCCGTCGGCGCCCAGCGCGCGCTTGACCTCGGCGAGCTCGGACATCGACGTGGGGCACACGTCGGGGCATTGCGTGTAGCCGAAGAACACCACCACCACCTTGCCGGCAAAGTCCTTGAGGGTGCGATTCTTGCCGTACTGGTCCTCCAGCGGCAGGTCGCGCGCGTAGTCCATGCCGGTCAAATCCACCCCCTGGAACTTGGGGCCCTGCGGAGAACATGCAGAAAAAATGCCTGCAGCGCCCATCCACAAAGCGCAAGCAGCTATTCTTTTGAGAGTATCGCGTTTCAACATCACAGCACGTAGTGATCCACCAGCAGCGCCGCGAAGAGCAGGCTCAGATGGATCAGGGAAAAACGAAAGGTCTTGCGCGCGAGCACATCGGAGTAGTCGCGCCAGAGCCAGTAACCATATACGCAGAACGTGGCGCTGAGCAGCACGGCGGCGCCCAGGTAGATCCACGAACTCATGCCGCAGATGAAGGGCATGAGGCAGCCGGCAAACAGGATCAAGGTGTACAGGAATACCTGCAGCCGCGTGTACTCGTTGCCATGGGTGACGGGCAGCATGGGCAGGCCGGACTTGCGATAGTCCTCCACGCGGTAGAGCGCCAGGGCCCAGAAATGCGGCGGCGTCCACAGAAAGATAATCAGGCACAGGATCAGCGACTGCGCCTCCACGGCGCCCGTCATGGCGGCCCAGCCGAGTACCGGCGGCATGGCACCCGACGCCCCGCCGATGACGATGTTCTGCGGCGTGAGCGGCTTGAGGATGACGGTGTAGACCACCGCATAGCCGACAAAGGTGGCGAAGGTGAGCCACATCGTGAGCGGGTTGACCCACCAGTACAGCAGCGCCGACCCGACCACGCACAGCAGTGCGGAAAAGCCCAGTGCCTGCCCGCGCGTGAGCTCCCCCTTGGCCGTGGGGCGCCAGGCGGTGCGCTTCATCCGGGCGTCGATATGGCGTTCGACCAGGCAGTTGAAGGCCGCGGCCGCGCCCGCCACCAGCCAGATGCCCAGGCTGGCCAAGGCCATCACGCCCCATTGGGCAGCGCTGGGCAGACCCGGCACGGCCAGCACCATGCCAATGAAGGCGCAAAAGACGATGAGCTGCACCACCCGCGGCTTGGTCAGCGCGTAGAACTGCGCCATGCGCGAGGGCAGCGTCGGCTGTCCCCCCATGGCAAAGGATGCCGCACCGGCAGACACAGGGCTGGGTGCGGGGGCTGGTACTACGCTCATGCGGACACTCCATGGGATGCAGACACGCGCGCCCGGGCAGCGGGCGCGCCGGCGGCAACGGGGCGGCTGGCTGCCAGCGCCCAGGTCAGCACCACGACCAGGGCCGCGGCCCCGCCCGTGTGCAGCACCGCGGCCACCAGGGGCCAGTCCAGAATCACGTTGGACAGGCCGGTGATCAATTGCAGCAGCGCCAGCGCCGCAAGCCAGCGCGCCTGATCGGGCAGCACCTGCGCACGCCGCATGCGCCAGACGAGCAGCGCCAGCACCAACAGCACGCCATAGGCCGCGAGCCGGTGCACGTAGTGGATGGCTGTCAGGGCGGCAAATCCGATCAGGCTGCCGTCGCGCAGCATGCCCAGGGGGCGCCAGAGCTCGAACCCCTGGGCGAAATCCATCACGGGCCACCAGCTGCCCTGGCAGTGGGGAAAGGTGGTGCAGGCCAGCACCGCATAGTTGGTGCTGACCCAGCCGCCCAGCACGCATTGCAGAGCCACCAGAGCCGCCGCCGCCCCGAGCAGCCGGCGCAGTCCCACGGCCAGCGGCACGGGCGCCGTGCCACGGCTGTGCTGCGTCTGGCGCACGGCCTGCACACACAGCAAGGCCAGCAGCACCAGCCCGCCGATCAGGTGCAGCGTGACGATGGCCGGGAACAGCTTCATGGTCACCGTGAGCGCGCCGAACGCCCCCTGCAGGCAGACCCAGACCAGCGTGGCCGTGGGCCACCAGGGGCTCAGCACACGATGGGCGGCGCGCTCGCGCCATGCCCCCACGGTGAGGGCGATGATGAGCACGCCCACGCCCGTGGCCAGGTAGCGGTGGATCATCTCCACCCACGCCTTGCCATGCGTGACCGGCCCCGTGGGCAGGGCCTGCTGCGCGGCCGAGATCTCGGTGTGTGCGCCCATGGGACTGGCGCTGCCGTAGCAGCCGGGCCAGTCGGGGCAGCCCAGGCCCGAGTCGGTGAGCCGCGTGAACGCACCGAACATGACCAGGTCGAAGGTCAGGAACAGCGTCAGCAGCGTGAGTGCCTGCAGGCGCCGCACCGGTGTGCTGCCACGGCTTCTCCACCACACCCACGCCAGCGGCCCGAGGGCGATCGCCGCACCCAGGGCCATGATCTCCAGCAGCGGCGCCAGATCGTAGAGCGGCTGCGCGCCGTTCATTGCGCGCCCTCTTGCCGGCCGGCCTGATCCCAGGATGCGGAGGCGCGCAGCAGCCGGTCCAGGTCACGCCTGGCCTGGCCTGCGCCGGCCTTGTCCAGCCGCGGTGCAAAGCGCATCATCCAGTTGCCCATGGGGTCGACGACGTACAGGTGCTCGGACAATGCGTGCCCCTGTGCAGGTGCAAGCCAGTCCGCGAGCGCCCGGCCATCGACGCGCAGCACGGTGGCCTGGGCAAGTGCCGCCGCGATGTCCGCGGGGGGCTGGACATCGTCCGTCACCAGCCACACCCAGTCCACGCGCTCCTTCTCGCGGCCCATGGCCTCGCGCAGCTGACGCTGCAGGTACAGGTTGTTGCGGCAGTCGTCGGCGCAGGCGCCGCCGGATGCGCTGACCAGCAGCCACTGGCCGCGCAGCTCGCCCAGCGCCAGCTGCCGTCCATCGGGCGCGGCGACGTGCAGGTCTGCCGGCATGGGCCGCTGCGGCACGATGAGCTCACCGAAGTTGCGTCGGCCTTCGGGGCGGATCACGTAGTAGGTGAAATACGAGGCAATCACGGGCGCCGCGCATACCAACAGCAGGGCCAGCAACTGCCAGCGCCCCACGCGCCGACGCCGCTGCGTTGCCGGCTCAGGCCCGGGACTTTGCACCACGGCGGGAAAAACGTCGGACGAACTGGAACCAGACATAGAGAACAACTACCAGAGCACAAAGCCCAAACCATTGAAACGCATAACCATAGTGCTTGTCCACTCCGGTATTCACGGGTGCCCAGTCGCGGCGCAGGCCGTCGCTGGCGTCATCCGTCTGCAAGACCATCATGGGCAGCAGCGGCAGTCCGGTCTCCGCAGCATACGCCGCCACGTCGAGGTTTTGCCGTATGCGCGCCTCCCGGTCACCGCCTGCCGACGGGCCAAACTCGTACAGGCGCACGACATGGTCGGTCACGCGGCCCTGCAGCTGCACCTGGGTGGCAGGTGTCTGCACCTGCGGCAGACGCGTGCGCTCCTGAAAGTCGCGCGGCACCCAGCCCCGCTGCACCAGCACCACGGCCTGGCCGCCGCTCAGGCGCAGTGGCGCAAGCACCCAGAAACCAGGCTTGCCCTGCATCTGGCGATTGTCCAGATACACCATCGCATCCGGCAGCCATTGCCCCTGCAACACGACCTTGCGATGCAGGACCGCACCCAGGTCCCCGGGCTGCAGCTGCAGCAGATCGCCATTGCCCAGCGCCGGCATCTGCGCCCGTGCGTCGATGTCGGCCTGCATGGCCTGCTTCTCTGCGGCCCGCGACAGCTGCCACGCTCCCAGCATGCCCGTGGTCACGGCAGCCGCCAGGGCAGCCAGGGTCACGAGCCAGAAGCGCAGGCCCATACGCGCGTGTGCAATGTTCACCTGATAATGGGTCCCATGAAGATTCTGGTGGCCTTGGCGTTTCTCGCCATCATCGCAAGCCTTGGTTCAGCGCTGTTTTTCATGATGCGCCGCGATGGCAACGATAGACAGCGCGGCAGGCAGATGGCGCGCGCCCTGGCGCTGCGCGTGGGTCTGTCGGTGGTGCTGTTCCTGTGCCTGTTGGCGGCGTGGAAGCTGGGCTACATCCAGCCCACGGGCTTGCCCGTCGGCCCACACTGACCATCGACGCCAGCAAAAAAGCGCCTTGCGGCGCTTTGTCTGTGTGGCCGCAGGCCCTCACATCCAGTAGACGAGTATATACAGCCCAAGCCAGACCACGTCCACGAAGTGCCAATACCAGGCCGCGCCCTCGAAGCCGAAATGCCGCTCGGCCGTGAAGTGACCGCTTTGAAGGCGCAGGGTGATGAAGAACAGCATCAGCATGCCCACGAAGACGTGAAAGCCATGGAAGCCCGTGAGCATGAAAAAGGTGGAGCCGTAGACGCCCGATGTCAGCTTGAGGTTCAGGTCGGTGTAGAGATGGAAGTACTCATAGCCCTGGACACACAGAAAGGTGAAACCCAGCAGCACCGTGAGCCACATGAAGCCTATGGCCTTGCCACGCTGGTCCTCGCGCAGCGCGTGGTGGGCGATGGTCAGTGTCACGCCCGATGACAGCAACAATGCCGTGTTGATGGTGGGCAGCCAGAATGGCCCCACGGTCTGGAAAGGTTCGACCACATTGGCCGGCGAGGCCGTGGCGCCGGCCACCACGCTGGGCCAGGCCGCCTTGAAGTCGGGCCACAGCAAGGCATTGTCCAGGCTGCCCAGCGCGGGCACGGAATGCGCCCGGGCCCACCACAGTGCGGTGAAGAAGGCACCGAAGAACATCACCTCGGAGAAGATGAACCAGCTCATGCTCCAGCGGTAGGAGATGTCGATCTTGCGCCCGTACAGACCCGACTCGCTCTCGTGTGCGGCATCGCGGAACCACTGGAACAGCACCACCAGCCACCAGGCAATGCCGAACCAGAAGGCGTACTGGCCCCATTGCTCGCCATTGATCCACTGGCTCGCCCCCAGGATCACGAAGAACAGGCCGAACGCCGCCATCACGGGGTGGCGCGACGGTGCAGGTACGTAGTAATGGGGCTGCGCCGTGCCCGGGGTCGATGTACTCATGTCAGCTCCTCGATCTCTTGTTGATGTCTTTCCATGTAGCCCGCCTGTCACACCACCCAGCGGACCACGCCTATGAGCAGCAGTACCAGCAGAAACAGCCCCACCAGCCCGACGACCAGCACCTGCAGGGGCCGCAGCGCGTGCTGGTCCTTGCGGAATTCGTCACCGTTGCGGATGCCGAGCATGGCCCAGGCCACGGCGCGCACGGTGCGCCACAGCGACGCGTCGGCGCCGGCCGGCTGCCGCTCGCCATGGCCGGTCATGAGGCACCCGCCCCGGCCCCTGGAACCACGCCCACGGTGGACTGTGGCGCAGCAGGGATCTTGCCGCCGACCTCGAAGAAGGTGTAGGACAGCGTGATCGTCGTGACATCCCGGGGCAGTCGCGGGTCGATGACGAAGACCACCGGCCATTCGCGCTTTTCGCCGGGGTCCAGCGTGTACTCGCTGAAGCAAAAGCACTCGAGCTTGTTGAAATGCGGCGCAGCCTGGCGCGGTGCGTAGCTGGGAATCGCCTGGGCGGACATGCGCCTGTCCTGCACGTTCTCGAACTCGTAGAGCACGGTCGCCATCTCACCGGGATGAACCTGCATGGTGCGCCGTGCCGGCCGGAACTGCCAGGGGCCGCGTGCATTGGCATCGAACTCCACGGTGATGGTGCGGCTGGTGTCGACCTGGGTGTTCTTGACCCTGTCACGCGCGTCCTGCGCGGCCACGCCATTGCCCGGCACCTGACGCTCGGTGAGCGACAGGATGTTCACACCCGTGGCCTCGCAGATGGCCTTGTAGGCAGGGATGAGCAGGTAGCCGAACGAGAACATGCCCAGCGTCACCACCACGAGCTTGCCGAGCATTCTGAGGTTGTCACCGCGCCGCGCCATGCCCGCCTCCGCCGTCAATGCGCCAGCAGCAGGTAGCGCTGGACGATGAAGCCGACGAACAGTGCCAGCACCACGGCCGCCAGCATCAGCCCCAGGCGCAGGTTGCGCCGACGTTGCTCCCTGTTCGTCATGAGGTCATCACTCCTGTCGCGGCCGCGCGCTCAACCCACCACCCGCGTGGCCGTGGCATCGAGCTTGGGCGGGGTTTCGAAGGTGTGGAAGGGCGCGGGCGACGGCACTTCCCATTCCAGGCCCTCGGCAGCTTCCCACGGGCGCTGCGGCGCCTTCTCGCCCTTGCCGCGCAGCATGGGCAGGACCACAGCGAAGAAGAAATACACCTGGGCCGCGCCGAAGAAGAAACCGCCGATGGAGGCAATCATGTTGAAGTCGGCAAACTGCATCGGGTAGTCGGCATAGCGGCGCGGCATGCCGGCAAGACCCAGGAAGTGCATCGGGAAGAAGGTCACGTTGAAGGAAATCATCGACCACCAGAAGTGGATCCTGCCGCGCGTCTCGCTGTACATGACGCCGCTCCACTTGGGCGACCAGTAGTAGTACGCGCCATAGATGGCAAACAGCGAGCCCGCCACGAGCACATAGTGGAAGTGGGCAATGATGTAGTAGGTGTCCTGGATCTGCGTGTCCACTGGCACGACGGCCGGGATGACGCCGGTGAAGCCGCCGATGGTGAACACGAAGATGAAGCCCACGGCCCAGAGCATCGGGGTCTCGAAGCTCATGGAGCCGCGCCACATGGTGGCCGTCCAGTTGAACACCTTCACCCCCGTGGGTATGGCGATCAGCATGGTGCCGTACATGAAGAACAACTGGCCCGTGACCGGCATGCCCGTGGTGAACATGTGGTGCGCCCAGACGATCATGGACAGTGTGGCAATGGCGGCAATCGCGTACACCATGGAGGTATAGCCAAACAGCTTCTTGCGCGCGAAGGTGGGCACGATCTGACTGATCATGCCGAAGGCCGGCAGGATCATGATGTAGACCTCGGGGTGGCCGAAGAACCAGAAGATGTGCTGGTACATCACCGGGTCGCCACCGCCCGCGGGGTTGAAGAAGCTGGTGCCGAAATGGCGGTCGGTCAGCGTCATGGTGATGGCACCGGCGAACACCGGCATCACGGCGATCAGCAGGTAGGCGGTGATCAGCCAGGCCCAGCAGAAGATGGGCATCTTCATCAGCGTCATGCCCGGCGCACGCATGTTCAGGATGGTGACGATGATGTTGATCGCCCCCATGATGGACGAGGCGCCCATGATGTGCAGAGAGAAGATGGCGAAGTCGAGCGACTTGGGCATCTGCGCCGACAGCGGCGCATACAAGGTCCAGCCGCCCGCGGGCGCGCCGCCATCCATGAAGAAGGTGGCCGAGAGCATGATGCCTGCCGGTATCAGCAGCCAGAAGCTCAGGTTGTTCATGCGCGCGAACGCCATGTCGGAGGCGCCGATCTGCAGCGGAATCATCCAGTTCGCAAAGCCCACGAAGGCCGGCATGATGGCCCCGAACACCATGATCAACCCATGCATGGTGGTGAACGAGTTGAACATCTCCGGGTTCACGATCTGCAGGCCGGGCTGGAACAGCTCGGCGCGGATCAGCATGGCAAGCAGCCCGCCCACCATCAGCATGGTGAACGAAAACAGCAGGTACAGCGTGCCTATGTCCTTGTGGTTGGTGGCGAACACCCAGCGCCTCCAGCCGACGGGCTGATGGTGGTGATCGTCATGGCCGGCGACATGCCCGTGGTTGTCCAGAACTGCGCTCATGGTCGAATCCTTGATAGTTTGCGTTGGGCCTTGTGCCTTGCCTTCACTTGCGGCGCTGGGCCACGACCTCTGCGGGCTGCACCAGCTGGCCCGTCTTGTTGGACCATGCGTTCTTGGTATAGGTGATCACGGCCGCCAGATCGGTGTCGCTGAGCGCCGCCCAAGAAGGCATGGCGCCATTGCCCGCTCCCTTGAGCACCAGCTGGATCTGCTGCGCATGGTCTTCGGCCTTGACGATGGCCGAACCATCGAGCGCCTTGATGGCTCCCGCACCCTTGCCATTGGCCTGATGGCAGGCCGCACAGTTGGCGGCATAGACCTTCTCGCCACGCGGCAGCAGGGCCTCTAGGGTCCAGACCTTGTTCGGGTCGTCGCGCCGGGCTGCGGCTGCCTTCTGCTCCGCATTGACCCAGGCGGTGTACTCGGCCTGGGGCAGCACCTTCACGTGGATGGGCATGTAGGCATGCTCCTTGCCGCACAGCTCTGCGCACTGCCCGTAGTAGTCGCCGGGCTTTTCGGCACGAAACCAGGTGTCGCGCACAAAGCCGGGAATGGCGTCCTGCTTGACGCCGAACGAGGGCACCATCCAGGAGTGGATGACATCGTTGGCCGTGGTGATGATGCGGATCTTCTTGTTCACGGGCACGACCAGCGGGTTGTCGACCTTGAGCAGGTAGTCGTCACCCTGCGGGGTGCCGGCGCTAGAGAGTGCGCGCTGCGAGGAGTCCAGCGTGGAGAGAAAGCCTATGCCCTCGCCCTCGCCGGCCAGGTAGTCATAGCCCCACTTCCACTGGTAGCCCGTGGCCTTGATGGTGAGCTCGGCGTTGCTCGTGTCCTTTTGCGCCACGATGACCTTGGTGGCCGGCGCCGCCATGGCGATCACGATGAGGAAGGGGACGACCGTCCAGGTGACTTCGATGGCCGTGGATTCATGAAAATGCGCGGCCTTGGCGCCGCGCGACTTGCGGTGATGCCAGATCGAATAGAACATGACACCGAACACGCCGACAAAGATGATGGTGCAGATGATCAGCAGCATCCAGTGCAGGTCATGCTGTGCATCGGCGATACGGGTGACTGGAGGGTGCAGATTGAGCTGCCGCACAGCGGGGCCGCCGGGCAGATCCTGCACCGCATGTGCAGCCCCTCCCAGGGATGTGAGCGCTATCAGCAACAGCGAGGCCAGTTTGTTGGAAGTGCTTGTCATGGTTCCTCTTGTCTCTCAGCTCCAGTTGACCAGTCCCTTGTGGCCCCGCCGGCCGCCCGGCGCTGCGCAAAGCCTTGCGACGGTGGGGCCATCGCTTGTTCAATCAGTCAGACCGCTCTACCGGCAGCCTGTTGTCTCCGTGGCACGGCATCACGGGGCACACCCCGCATGGACACTCATGGCCGCATTCAGCATGCCCAGCCCCGCAACCAACGGCAATACGCGTTAGTCCCAGGGGAAGAACATCGTGCAGCACGACACAGACAGAGCACCGAAGGCGTCGGGACACTCATCGGCAGCTTCCGAGGATGTGCACGGCAGGCCCCACAATGACCGGGCCATGCCGCGCCGGGAGAATCCAGATTCCGTAGCCGAGGATCATTCTAGCGATCATTGACAAAGATCATTGACCGCGTGAATCACAGCATTTACAGGCTCAGCGTCCCGTGGTACGGCCTGCGTGCAGCATGGCGCGCATGTCCTGCAGCGACACGGCGCTGCTGCCCTCCACGCGCACGCGCGGCGCGGGCTTGAAGGCGTGGCCATAGACGATCTCGAAGGTCAGTGCCAACTGCCCGTCATGCTGCGGGTCGGCCAGGCGGCTGGCCAGCGCCTGCTCCAGTCTTTGCCGCCAGCGCCTGCCGCGCAGGGCCGCAAAGCGCTGCGGATGCAGGTTGCGCCCCAGGCCGCGCAGCTCCTGCAGCAGCCGCGCGGGCGTGGCAAAGGTGAGCGTGATGCGCTCCATGTCCATGACGGGCTCGGCAAACCCGGCATGCACCAGCATGTCGCCCCAATCATGCATGTCCGTCAGGCTGTGGCCCGGCGCGGGCCAGCCCAGCTCGGCGTACAGGGCACGCAGCTCGCGCAGCGTGTCCGGCCCGAGGCAGGAAAACATCAGATAGCCATCGACGGCCAGCGCCCTGTGCCACTGCCCTATGAGCGCCTGCGGATCCGCCGCCATGTGCAGCGCCATGTTGGCCCACAGCATCTGCTGGCTGCCGGGCTCTGGCAGGCCAAAGCGCGGCGTGGCCGATGTCCAGCGCGCCGGGCTCCACCAGCGCGGCGCAAGCCGCTCGCGCGCCACGCGCTCGCCCTGGGCCGACGAGGTTTCGGCAATCAGGCAGCTCGCTTGCGCATATCGCTCGCCGACGAGCGCATGCCCCTCTGTGCCGCCACGCAGCGGATCCCAGTCGCACCAGGTGGCAGGTGCGCGGGCGATCCACTGCAGCCTGTCCTGCATGCGCCGGGCCACCTCCTCGTGCAGCCAGGGCGATGCCTCATCCACCCGGGCATGCCAGCGTGCGGCGGCAGTCGGGTCGATGGTGGGCGGGAGTGGTTCGGACATGGGGCGGGCCGCAAATGGCCGCGAGTATATTGAGCCCATGCCTGACACGCGCCCAGCAGGGATATGGCGCCGGGGCCTGCGCGCCCTGGCCTCTTTCACGCAGCGGCTGCCGAGCCAATGCGCGGTATGCCACGCCTGGCCGGCAGAGCGACTGTGCAGCGCCTGCCGCGCGCAGTTCGCGCCGGAGCGGCCGCGCTGCGCCACCTGCGCCCTTGCAGTGCCCGAGGGCGTGGTGCAATGCGGGCAATGCCTGCTGCACCCGCCGCCGCTCGACGCCTGCATGGCGGCCGTGGACTACGGCTATCCCTGGGCGCACCTGCTGGCGCAGTTCAAGTTCCATGCCGATCCGAGCTGGGCCGGGGCGCTGGCCCGGCTCATGCGCGAGGCGCCAGGCGCACGGGCGGCCCTCGCGCAGGCGGACTGGGTGCTGCCCGTGCCGCTGGCGCCAGGGCGGCTGCGCGAGCGCGGCTACAACCAGGCACTGCTGCTCGCGCGCCAGCTCGCCGCCGGGTGCGTGCACACCCACCTGCTGCTGCGCACGCGCGAGGCCGAGGCGCAAAGCCACCTCACGCGTGCCGAGCGGCTGCGCAACCTGCGTGGCGCCTTCATGCTCGAGCCGCTGCGGGCCCAGCAGGTGGCGGGCCGGCGCGTGCTGCTGGTCGACGACGTGATGACCACGGGCGCCACGCTGTATGCGGCCAGCGCGCCGCTGCGCGAGGCGGGCGCGGCCCATGTCGCGGCACTGGTGCTGGCGCGCACGCCGTGAAGCCCGCCGCCGACGGCAGACAATAGCGCCATGTTCCACATCGTCCTCGTCGAACCCGAAATCCCGCCCAACACGGGCAATGTGATCCGCCTGGCAGCCAACACCGGCTGCATGCTGCATCTGGTCGAGCCCCTGGGCTTCTCGATGGAGGACCGGCTGATGCGCCGCGCGGGGCTCGACTACCACGAGTACGCCGAGGTGCGCCGCCACAGCGACTGGGCCGCGCTGCGGCACGCGATGCGGCCCGACCCTGCGCGCATGTTCGCGCTCACCACGCATGGCCAGCGCCTGGTGCATGAGCAGGTCTTTCTGCCCGGGGACTGGTTCGTCTTCGGCGCCGAATCACGCGGCCTTGCGCCCGCGCTGCGCGAGAGCTTCGCCCCGGCGCAGCGCCTGCGCCTGCCCATGCTCGCAGGCCAACGCAGCCTGAACCTCTCGAACGCCGTGGCCGTCACGGTGTTCGAGGCCTGGCGACAGAACGGCTTTGTGCCACCGTCTCCACCCGCCTGACCACATTCAGGCAGCGTTCAGGCGGCGTCAAGCCAGTCGCAGATGCCCTGCCATTGCTCCAGGTCGCGCGCCACGCGCGAGCCCGTGACGTCGAAGATCGACTGCCCCTGGGCCGCGAGCTGCACGTAGTTCTGCGTGTTGCGCAGATAGCCGAGCACGGGCAGGCCCAGGCTGTCGACGAAGTTGCGCAGCTTCTCCGCCACGAGGGTGCGCGGATCGACGCGCATGCCGACGATGGCCACCCGGGCCAGGCCATCCTTGCGCTGGGCGGCCAGCTCATCGAGATACTGTCCGGTGGCAAAGATGTCGAACAGGCTGGGCTGCAGCGGCACGATGATGCGGTCGGCGATGTTGAGCGCGTCCTTGAGGCGCCAGCCACCCAGGCCCGCGGGCGTGTCCAGCACGGCATGCGTGGCCTGCTTGGGCGGGGTGCTGATCCAGTCGGCATTGACCTCCCAGACGCCTATGGGCCGCGCCGTCTGCGGCCGCTGCTTGAGCCACAGGTGCGCGGACAGCTGCCGGTCCGCATCGCCGAGCACGACGCTGTGCCCACGGCTGGCAAAGTAGCCTGCAATGTTCGTGGACAGCGTGGACTTGCCCACGCCGCCCTTGGGACTGGCAACCGCAATGACTGGCATACAACCCTCTCCAATATCAAGTAAAAACCGGCTCCAGCGTGCTTCCACAAAGCGCTGGCAGCTATTATTTTGAAAGCATCACCCCTGCTGTGCACCCCGCTTGACGAAGAACAGGCCCGCGCCCACCAGCATCAACAGGCCACCAAAGACGCGGTTCTGCGCGCGCATGGCGCCGGCGTTCTGCATCAGGCGGCGCAGCGCGCTGGCGCCCGCGGCATAGCCGTTCATGACGATCAGATCCACCGACACCAGGGTCGCCGCCATGACCAGCAACTGGCTCCACAACGGGCGCGACTCGCTCATGAACTGCGGCAGCACCGCCACCATGAACAGAATGCCCTTGGGGTTGGTGGCATTGGTGAGCGCGCCCATGAGCACGCGCCGGCGCCAGGCCAGGGGCGCGGCAAGCAGGTCGCCGCCCAGCGTGCCCGCAGAACCCGCGCGCCACTGGCACAGGCCCAGGTAGATGAGATAGCAGGCGCCCAGCACCTTGACCACGACGAAGGCCGGCTCCGAGGCGATGAGCAGTGAGCCCACGCCGGCACCCGCGACGACGAGGATGAACAGCAGGCCGAGCTCGAGCCCGAAGATGGTCGCATTGGCCTGGCGCACGCCATAGGACAGGCCATGGCTCATGGACAGCACGGCGCCCGAGCCCGGCGAGATGGCGATGACCCATGATGCCACGAAAAAAGCCATCCAGGTATGCCAGTCCATATCGCGCCCGTCGGGATAATCCGCTTGAGAAGAAGGCGGCCATTCTATCGGCGGCGCCAGCGCGACCGGCTGCGGGCGCGCGGCCGCGGTGTCAGAATTTCACCCTGCCTGCCCGCCTGCCCTGCGCCCCGTCCTGCACCATGAACCAAGCCCCTCTCTGGCTCACCTACGGCTTCACGTATCTCGCCGCGGCCGTCATCGCCGTGCCCATTGCGCGCGCGCTGGGCCTGGGCGCCATCATCGGCTACCTGGCGGCGGGCATCACCATCGGCCCCTGGGGGCTGGCCCTGGTGAGCAACGTGCAGGACATCCTGCACTTTGCCGAGTTCGGCGTGGTGCTCATGCTGTTCCTCGTGGGCATGGAGCTGCAGCCCGCCCGGCTGTGGAGCATGCGCCGCCCCATCCTCGGCCTGGGCATGGCGCAGATGGCGGGCTGCGCGCTGCTGCTGTGGGCCTGCGCCTGGGCCCTGGGCCTGCCGTGGCGCGTGGCCCTGGTGGGCGCGCTGGGCCTGGCGCTGTCGTCCACGGCGATCTCGCTGCAGGTGCTGGGCGAGCGCAACCTGATGCGCACCGACAGCGGGCAAAAAGCCTTCTCCATCCTGCTGTTCCAGGACGTGGCGGCCATTCCCATCCTGGCGCTGCTGCCGCTGCTGGGCGTGGCGGCGCGGGCCGCGGCCCATGCCCATGCGCCGCAGGACCTGCTCATGGAGGGCCTGAAGATCGCCGGCGTGGTCGGCGCCATCGTGCTCGGCGGCCACCTGCTGCTGCGCCCGCTGCTGCGCTGGATCGCCAGGAGCAAGACGCCCGAGATCTTCACGGCCACCTCGCTGTTTCTGGTCGTGGGCATCGCCATGCTGATGCACGCGGTGGATCTGTCCATGGCGCTGGGCGCGTTTCTGGCCGGCGTGCTGCTGGCCGACAGCGAATACCGGCGCGAGCTCGAGACCGACATCGAGCCCTTCAAGGGCCTGCTGCTGGGCCTGTTCTTCATGGCCGTGGGCATGAGCATCGACTTCGGCGTGGTGCTGCACCGGCCCTTCGTCATGCTCGCCCTGGTGCTGGGCTTTCTGACCATCAAGGCCGCGGTGATCTGGCTGCTGGCGCGCGTGACCGGCATGCCGTATCAAGAGCGGCCTGTGTTCACGCTGCTGCTGGCCCAGGGCGGCGAATTCGCCTTCGTGGTGTTCCAGACCGGCGTGACCTTCCACGCCATACCGGCCGAGACGGCATCACTGCTCATCGCCGCCGTGGCACTGTCGATGCTGCTGGGCCCGCTGCTGCTGGTGTGGCTCGACCGCGTGCTGCCCCCGCGCCATGCCACGCTCAAGAGCGAGCCGCAGGAGCCCGAGATCTCCGAGCCGCAGGATGCGCCGATCATCATTGCCGGCTTCGGCCGCTACGGGCAGATCGTGGCGCGCATGATGCTGGCCCAGGGCGTGCCGGCCACGGTGCTCGACCACAGCGTGGAGATGCTGGAGGTGGCACACACCTTCGGCTACCGCGTGTTCTATGGCGACGCCACGCGCGTGAAGCTGCTGCGCCTGGCGGGCGCCGAGCAGGCGCGCATCCTCGTGGTGGCGGTGGACGCGCCGGACCAGTCGCTCAAGATCGTGCAGCTCGCGAAAAAGCATTTCCCGCATCTGCAGGTGGTGGCACGTGCGCGCGACCTCACGCACTGGCATGCCCTGCGCGACCTGGGCGTGGAGCATGTGGAGCGCGAGCTGTTCGAGTCCAGCCTGCGCACGGCGCGCACGGTGCTCGAGCTCACGGGCCTGCCCGCCCCAGAGGCCGAGCGGCTGGCCGATCGCTTTCGCAGCCACAACATCGCGCTGTCCGAACGCATATATGAGCTGCACAACGACCGCGAGGCCATGATCGCCGCGGCCAAGCAGGGGCGCGCACAACTCGTGGAGCAGCTGGCCAAGGAGCGCCAGGAGCGCATGGCCGCGGCCGAGGCCGGCAGGGGCCTGACGCCGGACAGGCCGCAGCCGGACATCGCGCCATGAAACGCACCATGAGAGACGCCATGAGAAATACCGCCGTCATCCCCGCGAAGGCGGGGATCCACGGCCATGACGAACCCGCCGCGGGAGCGCCTGGATCCCCGCCTTCGCGGGGATGACGCGGCAAAGGGGATCACCGCCCTCGGGGGAATGACGAAGGGTAGACCTCAGTCCACGGTGGCGCCCGAGGCCTTGACCACCTTGCCCCATTTCACGGACTCGCTCTGGATGAAGGCGGCGAACTGCGCGGGCGTCTCGGCCACCACGTCACCGCCCTGCTCGGCGATCTTCTTCTTCACGTCGGGTTGGTTCAGCACCTTGACCAGGGCCGCGTTGAGCTGGTCAAGCACGGGCTTCGGGGTCGCGGCCGGCGCAAACATGCCGAACCAGGACATGGCCTCGTAGCCGGGCACGCCGGCCTCGGCGATGGTCGGAATGTCGGGCAGCTCGGGCGAGCGCTTGGCCGTGGTGATGGCGATGGGGCGCAGCTTGCCCGAGCGCACATGCTGGATGGCCGAGGGCAGGTTGTCGAACATGATGGAGATCTGGCCGCCCAGCAGGTCCGTCATGGCCGGTGCGCTGCCCTTGTAGGGCACGTGCAGCAGTTCGGTGCCGGTCATGCTCTTGAACAGCTCGCCCGACACATGGGGCGATGAGCCACTGCCCGGCGAGCCATAGGTCACCTTGCCCGGATTGGCCTTGGCATAGGCGATCAGCTCCTTGACGGTCTTGTAGGGCTGGCTCGGGTGCGCCACGAGCAGATTGGGCACGGTGGCCACGCGCGAGATGGGCGCGAAGTCCTTCACCGGGTCGAACGGCATCTTCTTGTACAGCGCCTGGTTGATGGCATGCGTGCCCACCGTGCCCATGAACAGCGTGTAGCCGTCGGCCGGTGCCTTGGCGGCGAGCGATGCGCCGATGTTGCCGCCAGCGCCGGCGCGGTTGTCCACGATGAAGGGCTGGCCCAGCTCGCCCGAGAGACCCTGGCCCACGATGCGCGCCAGGATGTCGGTGGTGCCACCGGGCGCGAACGGCACGACGATGGTCACGGGCTTGGTGGGATAGCCCTGGGCGAACGCGGCATGAGGCAGCGCGGCGGCGGCAGCGGCCGTCAGGCCGGCGATCAGCGTGCGGCGGGTGATGAATGTGGTCATTGCATGGTCTCCTTGTGTCTGTGTGATGCCGTGCTCCATCGCGGTCAGACGCGTTCGAGCACGACGGCGATGCCCTGGCCCACGCCAATGCACATGGTGCACAGCGCGTAGCGGCCACCGAACTGGTGCAGCTGGTTCACGGCCGTGGTCGCCAGGCGCGCGCCGGACGCGCCCAGCGGATGGCCCAGGGCGATGGCGCCGCCCCATTGGTTGACGCGCGCATCGTCGTCGGCCAGACCGAGGTCGCGCAGCACGGCCAGGCCCTGGGCGGCGAAGGCCTCGTTGAGTTCGATCACGTCCATCTGCGCCAGCGTCAGGCCCGTCTGCGCGAGCACCTTGCGCACGGCCGGCGCGGGGCCGAAGCCCATGATGCGCGGCGCCACGCCCGCCACGGCCATGCCGACCACGCGGGCGCGCGGCGTGAGGCCGTAGGCCTTGGCGGCCTCCTCGTTGGCCAGCAGCAGCGCGCAGGCACCGTCGTTCACGCCGCTGGCGTTGCCGGCCGTCACGCTGCCGTCGGGCCGCACCACGCCCTTGAGCTTGGCCAGCGCCTCGAGCGTGGTGGCGCGCGGGTGCTCGTCCTGGCTCACGACGATGGGGTCGCCCTTTTTCTGCGGGATGGTCACGGGCACGATCTCGCGCGCCAGATGACCCGCTGCAATGGCGGCGGCGGCCTTTTGCTGGCTGGCCAGGGCCATGCGGTCCTGGGCCGCGCGCTCGATCTTGAAATCGTCGGCCACGTTCTCCGCCGTCTCGGGCATGGAGTCGACGCCGTACTGCTGCTTCATGAGCTTGTTGACGAAGCGCCAGCCTATCGTGGTGTCGTACACCGCGTTGCTGCGGCTGAAAGCGGACTCCGCCTTTGGCATGACGAAGGGCGCGCGGCTCATGCTCTCCACGCCGCCGGCGATCACCAGCCGCGCCTCGCCCGCCTTGATCGCGCGCGCGGCCGTGCCCACGGCGTCGAGCCCCGAGCCGCACAGGCGGTTGATGGTGCCGCCGGGCACGTCGGTGGGCAGGCCCGCGAGCAGCGCCGCCATGCGCGCGACGTTGCGGTTGTCCTCGCCGGCCTGGTTGGCGCAGCCGTAGAGCACGTCGTCCACGGCCTTCCAGTCCACGCCGGCGTTGCGCTCCATCAGCGCCTTGATGGGCAGGGCAGCGAGGTCGTCGGTGCGCACGCTGCTCAAGGCACCGCCGTAGCGGCCAAAGGGGGTGCGGATGGCGTCACATATAAAGGCTTGGGTCATGATGTCTCCTTGCGGGTTTGATGTGAAAAAGTGAGCTGTTCGCGCTTGCTGGATGGGCGCTGGAGCCCGATTTGGCAACTAATGTGCAATGGGCAGACCGACGATGCGCTCGAGCTCGGCATGGGTCAGGCCCGGCACGGTGTCGACGAGGCGCAGGCCCTCGCTCGTGCACTCGAGCGTGCACAGGTCGGTGTAGATGCGCTTGACGCAGGCCAGGCCCGTGAGCGGGTAGCTGCATTCCTTGACCACCTTGCATTCGCCGGTCTTGGTGAGCAGGTCCATCATCACCCAGGTGGACTTGGCGCCCACGGCCAGGTCCATGGCACCGCCCACGGCGGGAATGGCGCCGCTCTCGCCCGTGCTCCAGTTGGCCAGGTCGCCGGTGCTTGACACCTGGAAGGCGCCGAGCACGCAGATGTCCAGATGGCCGCCGCGCATCATGGCGAAGCTGTCGGCATGGTGGAAGAAGCTGCCGCCGGGCAGCAGTGTCACGGGCTGCTTGCCGGCGTTGGTCAGGTCATAGTCCTCCTGGCCCGCGGCGGGCGCCGGGCCCATGCCCAGGATGCCGTTCTCGGAATGCAGCACCACCTCGCGTCCCGCAGGCAGGTGGTTGGCCACCAGGGTGGGCTGGCCTATGCCGAGGTTCACGTAGGCACCGTCAAAGATGTCCTGGGCCACGCGCTGGGCCAGTTCGGTCTTGCTTCGTTTCTGATAGCTACTCACGCTTGTGTCTCCTGTGCTGGTGCCGTTTTATTGCCTGATGCCACCGGCCCGGGTGGCAACGCGCGGCACCTTCACCACGCGGCTCACGAAGATGCCGGGCGTGACCACAGACTCGGGGTCCATCTCGCCGAGCTCGACGAGCTCATGCACCGTGGCCACGGTGTATTTGGCGGCCATGGCGCACACGGGGCCGAAGTTGCGCGCCGACATGCGGTAGGTCAGATTGCCCCAGCGGTCGCCGCGCTCAGCCTTGACCAGGGCCACGTCGCCGTGAATGGGGTACTCCAGCACATAGTGGCGGCCGTTGATCTCGCGTGTCTCCTTGCCCCTGGAAAGCTCGGTGCCGTAGCCCGTGGGGCAAAAGAAGGCGCCAATGCCGGCGCCGGCGGCGCGCATGCGCTCGGCCAGATTGCCCTGGGGCACGAGTTCGAGCTCGATCTTGCCGGCGCGGTAGAGCTCATCGAACACCCAGCTGTCGGCCTGGCGCGGAAAGCTGCAGATGATCTTGCGCACCTGGCCGCTCCTGAGCAGCGCCGCAAGGCCCGAGTCGCCATTGCCGGCGTTGTTGTTGACCACGGTGAGGTCGCGCGCGCCCTGGGCGATCAGGCCATCGATGAGCTCCACGGGATTGCCCGAGGTGCCAAAGCCACCAATCAGCACCGTGGCGCCATCCTGCACGCCCGCGAGGGCCTCGGCCACCGAGTCCGCAATCTTGTTGATCATGCGCTGCCTTGTCTCCTGAAGAAAAACCGGCCGCCTACGGGCCGATTTGTTCGCATACAGAACAACTGTTCGTATAATGAATTTTAGGACAGATCGCCATGAATGACACCCCCCTTCCCATCAGTAGTTCCCACAAACCTGGTGACAGCTATGTGCAGTCCTTCGCCCGCGGGCTGGAGGTGATCCGCTCCTTCAGCGCCAGCGCGCCGCAGCAGACGCTCAGCGAGGTGGCCGCGCGCACCGGCCTCACGCGCGCCGGCGCCCGGCGCATCCTGCTCACGCTGCAGACCCTGGGCTATCTGGAGAGCGACGGCCGGCTGTTTCGCCTCACGCCGCGCATCCTGGACCTGGGGTTTGCCTACCTGAGCTCCATGCCCATCTGGGACCTGGCCGAGCCGCTCATGGAGGCGCTGACCGACCGCGTGCACGAGTCCTGCTCGGCAGCGGTTCTCGACGGGCTGGACGTGGTCTATGTGCTGCGCGTGCACACGCACAAGATCATGAGCACCAACCTGGCAGTGGGCTCGCGCCTGCCGGCGTTCTGGACATCCATGGGCCGCGTGCTGCTGGCCGCCCTGCCCGAGGACGAGCTGCGCGCACGCCTGGCCCGCCTGCCACGCCAGGCCTTCACGCGCCACACGGTGCTGGACGACGAGACGCTGCTCGCCCGCATCGCCGAGGCGCGCACGCAGGGCTGGAGCCTGGTGGACCAGGAGCTCGAGGAAGGGCTGATCTCGGTCGCCGCACCGCTCAAGAACCGCAGCGGCGCCGTGGTGGCGGCACTCAACATCAGCGGCCAGGCCAACCGCACCAGCACCACCATGCTGCGCGACGAGCTGCTGCCCGAGCTGCTCGAGACCGCGCAGACCATCTCGCGCCTGTTGCGCACGCGCTAAGCTAGGCGCCTATGTTCAATCCCACCCAAGCCGACGTACGCCGCTTTTTCTGCGGCGTGCACGCCAAGCAGCAGGCCGGCCAGCCCATGGAGGCCATAGAGACCCTGGCCGGCCTGTGGATCGCCGAGCACCCCGAATACCACGCCGAGCTCGCCGACGTGGACGCGGCGCTGGCGCGCAACTACGACGAGACGCCCACGCGCACCAACCCGTTTCTGCACCTGTCCATGCATCTGTCCATCAGCGAGCAGTGCAGCATCGACCAGCCGCGCGGCATACGCCAGGCCGTGGAACTGCTCAGCCGCCGTCTGGACTCACTGCACGACGCGCACCACGCGGCCATGGAATGCCTGGGGCAGATGTTGTGGGAGGCACAGCGCTCGGGCCGCCCGCCCGATGGCGACGCCTATGTCGCCTGCGTGCAGCGGCGCGCCACCAAGGATTGAACCCGTCGGCCGGCCCGGGACAAAACAAAACCCGCGGCGGTCCGCGGGTTGTGTGCTTGGGGCAGTTTCAGAGGTCAGCGAAAGCGCGACTCCGGCACCACCTGCAGGTCGCCGGGCAGCGAGCCCACATAGCCCGCCAAGGCCTTGAGCTCGGCATTCGTGAACTGCTTGGCGATGCCGGCCATGATGGCGTTGCTGCGGCCCACGTAGGTCGTCGGGTCGTCCTTGTACTGCCTGAGCGCGGCGAAGAGGTAGTCGGGGTATTGACCGGCAATCTTGGGATAGGTCGGGTCGATGGGCTTGGCGAAGTTCTCGCCGTGGCAGGACACGCAGGCGCCCTTTTGCAACAGCTGCGCCACCTGGGCATCGGGCGCGCGCGCGGGCTGGGCCGGCACCTCGCCCTGCTTGCCATGCTCTGCGTAGTAGGCGGCCACGTCGGCAATGTCCTGCGCGGTCAGCGTGTCGGCAATGGCGTGCATGCTCGGAAACTTGCGCTCGCCCTTCTTGTAGGCGTCGAGTGCCGCGGCGATGTAGCCGGCGCCCTGCCCGCCGATCTTGGGCACCTTGTACACCTGCGGAAAGCTCGACTGGTAGCCAGGAATGCCGTGGCAGCCAATGCACATGGCGATCTTGCCCGCGCCGGCCTTGGCGTCGCCCTGGGTGTCCTGTGCGTGGAGCAGGCCGGTCGCGCAGGCGACGGACAGCCCCAGTAACGTGGTGAATGTCTTTTTCATTTTGCGCGCACAATCAAACGATTGTCTGTCTCCGCCTGTGTATTGAAAAAGATTATAGGCAGCGCCTGTCAAGCCTTTTCATCAACGATTTCCCTATCCCAAGGCCCATGAAATTCCAAGGTTCACAGAATTACGTTGCCACGCAAGACCTGATGCTGGCCGTCAATGCCGCCATCAAGCTGCAGCGTCCGCTGCTCGTCAAGGGCGAACCCGGCACGGGCAAAACCATGCTCGCCGAGGAGGTGGCGCAGGCCCTGAACATGCCGCTCTTGCAGTGGCACATCAAATCGACCACCAAGGCCCAGCAAGGCCTGTACGAATACGACGCGGTGAGCCGCCTGCGCGATTCGCAGCTGGGCGACGAGCGCGTCAAGGACATCCACAACTACATCGTCAAGGGCGTGCTGTGGCAGGCCTTCACGGCCGACCAACCCGTGGCCCTGCTCATCGACGAGATCGACAAGGCCGACATCGAGTTTCCCAACGACCTGCTGCGCGAGCTCGACCGCATGGAGTTCTACTGCTACGAGACGCGCGAGATGGTGCGCGCCAGGCACCGCCCGCTGGTCTTCATCACCTCGAACAACGAAAAGGAACTGCCCGACGCCTTTCTGCGCCGCTGCTTCTTCCACTACATCAAGTTCCCCGAGCCCGAGACGATGAAGAAGATCGTCGACGTGCATTTCCCCACGCTCAAGGCCGACCTGCTCACGGTGGCCATGAAGACCTTCTACGACGTGCGCGGCCTGCCCGGCCTGAAGAAAAAGCCCTCGACCAGCGAGCTCATCGACTGGCTCAAGCTGCTCGTGGCCGAGGAGATCCCGCTCGAGGCGCTGCAGAGCCAGGACAACAAGGTCGCCGTGCCGCCGCTCGTGGGCGCGCTGCTCAAGAACGAGCAGGACGTGAGCCTGTTTGAAAAGCTCGTCTTCATGAACCAAAGGAATCGGTGACATCCCCCTGTGTCGCTTCGCTCCTTCCCCCTTCTCTCGGCTGTTGCCGGGAAGGGGGACGACGCCAGCGCGGCGGGGCGGCCCTTGCGCGGCGTCTGCTGGTATCGCGCACGCCCAATTTCACCGTCAAGGATCATTGCAATGGCCTTTGTTGAACCCGTCACGCTGCGCAGCAACGGCCTGCGCCTGGAGCCCCTGGCCCTGTCGCACGAGGCCGGCCTGGCCGCGGCCGCGGCCGATGGGGAGCTGTGGAGGCTGCGCGTCACCTCGGTGCCCGAGCCCCAGGACACGCGCACCTACATCGAGACCGCGCTGAAGATGCGCGAGGAAGGCAACCGCTTCGCCTTTGCCGTGGTGGACGAGGCCGCGGGCCGCGTGCTCGGCAGCACCAGCTACCACGACATCCTCCCGGCCGTACGCCGCGTGGAGATTGGCTGGACCTGGTACGCCAAGAGCGTGCAGCGCAGCCATGTGAACACCACGGCCAAGCTGCTCATGATGGGGCACGCCTTCGACACACTGCAGTGCCATGTGGTCGGCTGGCGCACGGACAACTACAACTTTGCCAGCCAGCGCGCCATAGAGCGCCTGGGCGCCAAAAAGGACGGCGTGATCCGCGGCCACGCGCTGCGCCGCGACGGCACCATACGCGACACCGTGATGTACAGCATGCGCGCCGGTGAATGGCCCGAGGCCCGCGCCCAGTTGCTCTATCTTTTGCAGCAGCACGCGCCCGTCCAGCAAGTGCCAGGGGGCTGATTCATGCTGATCGACTTTTTCTACACCCTGCGCGCGGCCAGGCTGCCCGTATCCGTCAAGGAGTTCATGGGCCTGCTCGAGGCGCTGCAGGCCGGCGTGGTCGGCCCTCGCTCCGACGACGCCTGGAGCCTGGACGACTTCTACTACCTGGCGCGCACTGCGCTGGTCAAGGACGAAAAGCATTTCGACAAGTTCGACCGCGCCTTCGCCGCCTATTTCAAGGGCGTGGAGATGCTGGCCGATTTCACCAAGGAGATCCCGGCCGACTGGCTGCGCAAGATGCTCGAGCGCGAGCTCTCGCCCGAGGAAAAGGCCGCCATCGAGAAGATGGGCTGGGACGAGCTCATGGAGACGCTGAAAAAACGCCTGGAGGAGCAAAAGGGCCGGCACGAGGGCGGCAACAAATGGATAGGCACGGGCGGCACCAGCCCGTTCGGCCATGGCGGCTACAACCCGCAGGGCGTGCGCATAGGCGGGCCGGGGCGCAACAAGAGCGCCGTCAAGGTCTGGGAGCAGCGCGCGTATCGCGACTACGACGACAGCCAGGAGCTGGGCACGCGCAACATCAAGGTGGCGCTGCGGCGCCTGCGCAAGTTCGCGCGCGAGGGCCATGAGCTCGAGCTCGACCTGCCCGACACCATCCGCGCCACGGCCGCCAACGCCGGGTATCTGGACATCAAGATGGTGCCCGAGCGCCACAACAACGTGAAGGTGCTGCTGCTCATGGACGTGGGCGGCACCATGGACGAGCATATCCAGCGCGTGGAGGAGCTCTTTTCCGCCGTCAAGAGCGAGTTCAAGCACCTGGAGTTCTATTACTTCCACAACTGCGTCTACGACTTCATGTGGAAGAACAACCGGCGCCGCTTTGCCGAGAAGTTCCCGACCTGGGACATCATCCGCAGGTACAACAAGGACTACAAGCTGATCTTCGTGGGCGACGCCACCATGAGCCCCTACGAGATCCTGCAGCCCGGCGGCAGCGTGGAATACATGAACGAGGAGCCCGGCGCCGAATGGCTGCAGCGCCTCACGCATGCCTTCCCCAAACACGCCTGGATCAACCCCGAGCCCCAGGGCGTGTGGCAGTACCGCCAGAGCATCAGCATCATCCAGCAGCTGATGGGGCAACGCATGTTTCCGCTGTCGCTCAAGGGCCTCGAGGACACCATGCGGCTTTTGTCAAAATAGCCCGCATGATCCACAAGCCCACAGCGCCGGCCCGGTGGCCGGCGCTGCTGTTTTTCTGCCTCGCCATCACCCTCCTGCCCGCCTGCAGCCTGCTGCGGCCGGGGCAGGACACGGCCAGCGCGCAGGACGCCGAGCGCGATGCCTTCACCCTCGAGATCGAGGCCGACGACGAGGACGTGCGCGACTATCTGAACCAGCACCTGGAGCTGCAGCGCTATCGCAAGCTGCCCGACCTGCAGGCCAGCGAGCTCACGCGCCTGCTGCAGGCGGCAGATGCCAATGCGCGCGACCTGCTCGCGACGCTGGGCTACTTCAGCCCCGACATCACGCTCGAGCTCAAGGACAGGCCCGAGCCTGCACAGGACGAGCCCGCGCACCACGTGCGCATCGCGGTGCAGCGCGGCGCGCGCACGCAGATCGCCCACCTGGACCTGCGCGTCACCGGCAATGGCGACGCGGGCGGCGCCGATGACGCAGGCCTGGCCCGACGCCAGGCACAGATCAAGCGCAACTGGGGCCTGCCCGAGGGCGAGCCCTTCACTCAAAGCGCCTGGGACGACGCCAAGACCGACGGCCTGCGCCGCCTGCAGGCGCGCCGCTATCCCACGGCGCGCATCGCGGACAGCCGCGCCGACATCGACGCCGACCTGGCGCGCGCCGACCTGATGGTGCATTACGAGAGCGGCCCCGCCTACCGCTTCGGCCCGCTGCAGATCCGTGGCGGCGAGCGCTATGACGACGTGGGCCTGTCGCGCATCGCGCGCCTGCCCACGGGCGAGGACTACAGCGAGGCCCGGCTGCTCGACACCCAGCAGCGCCTGGCGGCGAGCGGCTACTACGACTCGGTGTTCCTCACGCTGGACACCGATGCCGCCGACCCCCAGGCCGCGCCCGTCATCGCCCAGGTGCGCGACGCGCCGCTGCAAAAGCTGGTCTTCGGCGTCGGCATCTCCACCGACAGCGGGCCGCGCCTGTCCATGGACCATATCCACAACCGCCTTCCCGGCCTGGGCTGGCGCGCCGTGAGCAAGGTCAGCCTGGACCGCAACCTGCGCCTCGTCGCCAGCGACTGGACCGCCCTGCCCGCCGCCAACGGCTGGCGCTGGTTCACCGGCGTGCAGCTGCAGCGCGAGGCCACGGGCAGCTTCGACGTGGACAGCACGCGCCTGCGCGCCGGCCGCACGGAGAGCAGCGACCATATCGACCGCAGCTACTACCTGCAGCACGACACCTCCAGCAGCCACGGCACGGGCGCGCCGCCCTCGAGCAGCGCCATCAGCGCCAACCTCGCCTGGACGGGGCGCTACTTCAACAACAACAACGCGCCCACGCGCGGCTGGGGCCTGGCGGGCGAGCTCGGCGTGGGCACCACGCTGCGGCCCGAGCGCGACCCCTTCGTGCGCACGCTGCTGCGCTGGCAGGCCTTCCACAACCTGGGCCGCGTGGACCTGGGCCAGAAGGTGCGCCGCTCGAGCCGCCTGTCGCTGCGCCTGGAGGGCGGCGCGGTGCTGGCACGCGAGGGCGCCGACATCCCCGCGACGCTGATGTTCCTGACCGGCGGCGACACCACCGTGCGCGGCTACGGCTACCGCAGCATTGGCGCGGGCATTGCCAACGATCAGACCTACGGCGGACGCTACATGGCCGTGGGCAGCGTGGAATGGCAGCGCCCCATCACCGTGCGCGGCAACCGCACGGACTTCGAAAGCGCCGTGTTCGTCGATGCCGGCGCCGTCGCCGACAAGCCCGCCGAAATGAGCCTGCGCCTGGGCGTGGGCGCCGGCCTGCGCTGGAGGAGCCCCGTGGGCCCGCTGCAGGCCGACCTCGGCTACGGCCTGCAATCGCACGAGCTGCGCCTGCATCTGCGGCTCGGCTACACGTTCTGAACCAGCAAAAAAGTGAGCTGCTTGCGCCCACCACACAAGCATTCGCGACACATTCACCACTGAAACTCAATCACCACGACCGACAGCAGCTATCGTTTTTTGACTCATGACATCGTCCTACGACCCCAAGCCCTATGCCGCGGCCGCCGCGCCCAAGCCACGCCCGCCGCGCGCAAGCCGCTCGCGCAGGCTGGCGGTCATGGCGGCCGGGCTGCTGGTGCTGGCGCTGGCGCTGCTGGCCGCGCTGTGGTCGTGGGCCGGCAGCAGCGGCTCGCTGGCGAGCACGCTCACGCGCGTCGCGCGCCTTCTGCCCGAAGGCCAGAGCCTGCAGGCCGACGATGTCAGCGGCTCGCTGCGCGCAGGCGGCCGCATAGGCCGGCTGCGCTGGGCCAGCCCGCAGCTCACCGTGGAGGTCGAGGATGCCCGGATCGCATGGCGCCTCGCGCCGCTGCTGCGCCGCGAGCTGCGCATCGATGCGCTCGAGATCGCGCGCCTGACCCTCACGCCCGGTGAGCCCAGCCAGGAGCCCTCCCGGCCGCTCGAGCGGCTCACCCTGCCGCTGCGCGTCACGCTGCCCTATCAAGTACAGCAGATCACCTGGGCCGGCCCCAGCCCCGTCACCATCGCCGATCTGGCCGGCAGCTACCGCTATGACGGCGCCGAGCACCGCTTCGCCATCGACCAGGTCGCACTGGCCCAGGGCCGCTACACGCTGCAGGCCCGTCTGCAGGGGGACGCGCCCATGGCGCTGTCGGCCAAGCTCGAGGGCCGGCTGCAGACCGAGGTGCCGGGTGCCGCCCAGCCGCTCGAGGCCCAGGTGAATGCCGAGGTCCAGGGCCAACTCGCCACGGCCGACGCGCGGCTCGAGGCCAAGGCGCGGCTGCGCGGCAGTGCGGAAGCCGCCACCGACACCGACCCACCGCTGAGCGCCGATCTGCAGGCGCACATCGCCCCCTGGGCCCCGCAACCCCTGCTGCAGGCCACGGCCGAGCTCCAGGGCCTGGACCTGGCCGCGCTCTGGCCCCAGGCGCCCAGCACGCGGCTCTCGGGCAGCGCCAGCGTCGCGCCGCAGGAGCAGGGCTGGGCCCTGCAGGCCGAGCTGCACAACGCCGCCGCGGGTCCCTGGGACAGGCAGCGCCTGCCGCTCGACACGCTGCGTGCCCAGGCCCGCTACGACGGCGATGTCTGGACCGTGCCCGAGGCCGAGCTGCGCCTGGGCCAGGGCAGCGCCACGCTGCAGGGCAGCTACCGCTCCGCCACGCAGCAGCTGCAGGGCCGCGCCGAGCTGCGCGCGATCAACCCCGCGGCCCTGCACGGCCTGCTGGACGCCGCGCCTTTGAGCGGCCAGATCAGCGCCGACGGCCAGGACGATGGTGCCGTGCGGTTCACGGCCGACCTGCGCAGCGCCGGCCGCGCACGCGCGCAAGCAGCAGGCGGCGCATTGCGCCTGGAGCGGCTGAGCGCCCAGGGCCGGTGGCTGGACGGCGAGCTCCAGATCGCTCGCCTGCAGCTCGACGCGCTGCAGGCCAACCTGCAGGGCCAGGATCTGCGCCTGCACACCGCCGCACCCGCGCTGCAGGGCAGTCTGCAGGCCAGCCTGCCGGGCGCGGCGCTGCGGTTCAATGGCCAGATCGCGCCGCACACGGGCAAGGGCAGCCTGAGCCTGGACCTGCAGGACGCAGAGCGCATGCGCCGCTGGCTGCAGGCCCTGCCCGGCATGAAGCAGGCCGTCGCGCCCTGGGGCCTCGAGGGGCAGGCCCAGCTCGGCGCCGACTGGCAGGGCGGCTGGCAAGGCCTGCAGCAGCAGCTGCGCGCCGCGGGCCTGCTGGCCGGTGCCGCCGCTGAAGCAGGCACGGCCGGCACGGCCCAGGGCCGGTTTGCGCTGCAGGCCCGGCTGACCGCCCCGCGCCTGCAGATCACCATGGCGCCGCACGACGGCGCGGCGCCGCTCACCCTGGGGCTGGAGCGCACGAGCGCCAGCCTGTCGGGAACGCTGGCCCAGGCCAGCCTGCAATGGGACGGGCTGCTGCGCCAGTCGCAAGGGGGGGAGCAGCCCGAGCTGCGCGCCCAGCTGCGCCTGCGCGCCGACGCCGGCAGCCGCGGCGCAGGGCGCTGGCAAGCGCAGGTCCAGACGCTGGAGCTGCAGGCCAGCGCCGCGGGCCAGCCCGGCCCGTGGACGCTGCATCTGGCCCAGCCCGTCTCGGTGGACCTGCGCCAGTCGCCCCGGCTCGAGCTGCAGGCCACGGCCGGCCAGGCCCTGCTCAGCGGCCCCGTGCCCGGCCGGGTGGAGCTGCGCTGGCAGCCGCTGCAGTACGCCCAGGGCGGGCAAGGTGTGGACCGGCTGCGCAGCCAGGGCGAGCTCATCGGCCTGCCGCTGACCTGGGCGGGTGCCTGGAGGCTCGACGGCCAGGACGCCCTCACGCGCCTGGGCCTGCGCGGCGACCTGGTGCTCAACGCGCGCTGGGACCTGGACATGGGCGAGCGCCTGCAGGCCAGCGCAGTGATCGAGCGCGCGAGCGGCGACCTCGCCGTGCTCACGGGCGATGCCGATGCGCCCACCGTGCTGCACAGCAGCGGCCAGGGTCAGGCCGCCGCCCTGCCCCGGGCCGCGGCCAGCACGCCCGCCGGCCTGAAGCAGGCGCGGTTGCAGCTCAGCGCCGAGGGCGACGCCCTGCGCGCCCGGCTGGACTGGGACAGCGAGCGCGCCGGCCGTATGCGCATCGACGGCAACACCCGGCTGGCGCGCCGCGACGGCGCCTGGACCTGGCCCGAGGACGCGCCGCTGGCCGCCACCGTGCGCGCCGAGCTGCCCGACATCGGCGCCTGGTCCACGCTCGCGCCGCCGGGCTGGCGCGTGCGCGGTACCCTGAACGCCGATGTGCGCCTGGCCGGCACGCGCGCCGCGCCGCAATGGAGCGGGCAGATCGCGGCCGACCAGTTCGGCGTGCGCGCGCTGCTCGACGGCGTGGATCTGCGTGACGGCCGCCTGCGCGCGAGCCTGCAGGGCCAGCAGATCCAGATCACCGAGCTCAGCCTGCACGGCGGCCAGGGCAGCCGCGCGCGCATCGCCGGCATGAGCGGCAACCGCACGGCCGCGCCACAGGACGGCGGCACGCTCACGGGCAGCGGCACCATCGCCTGGGGCGCCGCGGGCCAGGGCGGCGGCCTGTCCGGCATCACCATGGACCTGCGTGCGAGGGCGCAGGCGCTGCAGCTGCTGGTGCGCGCGGACCGGCAGCTCAGCGTCTCGGGCGAGTTGCAGGCGCGGCTCGCGGGCGGGCAGTTCAGCCTGCGCGGCAAGCTCAGGACCGACCGCGCCACCATCATCCTGCCCGAGTCGGGCGCGCCCACGCTGGGCAGCGACGTGGTCGTGCACTCGGCCGCCCTGCGCCGCGCCGCCGCCGCCAAGGCCGCACAGGCGGACCAGGCCAGCGGCCGGGTACAGGCCGCGCGCACCCCCGACATCGCCGTCACGCTGGACCTGGGCGAGGACTTCGCGCTCCAGGGCCATGGCATCACCACGCGCCTGGAGGGCGAGCTCGACATCCACAGCAGCAGCGCCACGGGCGGCCAGCCGCGCGTGACCGGCGAGCTGCACACCGTGCAGGGCCGCTACCGCGCCTGGGGCCAGGCGCTGGATGTGAAGAGCGGCCTGCTGCGCTTCTCCGGCCCCTACGACAACCCGGCGCTGGACGTGCTGGCGCTGCGCCCCAACATCAGCGTGACCGCCGGCGTGCAGGTCACGGGCACAGCGCGCAGGCCGCGCGTGCGCCTGTATGCCGACCCCGAGCTGCCCGACGCCGAAAAGCTTTCATGGGTGGTACTGGGCCGCAGCGCCAGCGCCGGCGGTGCCGAGACCGCGCTGCTGCAGCAGGCGGCGCTGGCCTTTCTGGGCCGCGGCGGCGGCGACGCGACGGCCGGCATCGCGCAGCAGCTGGGCCTGGACGAGATCGGCCTCAAGGGCCCGCAGGAGGGCGCCGACGCCAGCGAGACCGCCCTCACCCTGGGCAAGCGCCTGAGCAAGGACCTGTACGTGACCTACGAACGCAGCCTCTCGGGCGTGCTGGGCACGCTCTACATCTTCTACGACCTGACCAAGCGCCTCACGTTGCGCGGCCAGACGGGACTGCAGAGCGCGCTCGACCTGATCTACACCGTGCGCTATGACTGATTGCAGAGGAAATGGCGCTCCAACGCTTGCGCAGCAAGCGCAGGCAGCTATCAATTTGCGTGCGCAAGAACGGCGCCGCCAGGCCCTTACAATCTGGCCTCCCTCTCCGTAGTTCAATGGATAGAACGAGCGCCTCCTAAGCGCTAGATACAGGTTCGATTCCTGTCGGAGGGACCACATGGAAGGCCGCACGCCCGCAAGGACGTGCGGCCTTTTTTCATGTTCATGCGGCGTCCCGCCCGGCATCGCACGGACGGCCGCATGCCCGCCGTGTCAGCGCGCCCTGCGCCGCCGGGCGCCAAGCCATGCCAGCAGGCCCGCGCCCAACAAGGCCATCGCGCCGGGCTCCGGCACCTCGAACCACTCGCCAGTGAAGTGAAGCCGATGGCTAGGAATGCTGTCCGAGCCATAAAACCCGCTCCAGAGGCCCGCGCTGTTCGACAGCATGTCGACCTGATCAAGCGCGTTCAGTATGTACAGGCTGCCGAGCAGCGCCTGCAGAATGCCATCGAACGTCAGGCTCGCATCCACGCGGCAGAAGGCGCCAGCAGAGCCGTCGATGCACAGCCCGGCATCCATGTCCACCGTTGTCCCAACCCGGCCAAAGTTGCTGTGGTACAGGTTGGAATTGCTGTAAGTGGTCCAGTAGTCCGACGGTGAATACCAATGCGTCAGGACGCTGAGAGACCCCGCACCACCCGACAGCCCCACGCGCAGTCCATTGACATCGTCAAGGCCGAATGTCCCCCCGCAGGCAGGCCCTACCACCTCTCCCGTGTCAATGGTTCGGCACTCGGATGAGAGCGTCCTGAATTCATAGACCGCCGCAGACGACTGTCCGGGCAGAGCCGCGGCGGCAAGCACGGCGATGGTTGCAAGCGTTTTCTTCATATCTCCTCCAGACGCCAGCATCAAGGCCTGCCGACTTGGCCATGGACTGTTCATCGCGCCGCCGGGGCCGACACAATTGCAGCAATCTATCGATACCCCCGCAGCATTAGTAAAAAAACGGTTGGCAGATGCTAACAGCGAAGCGGCGACGGTTGAAGCGTCTGCACCCGCGCCCTGCATCGGGCACCGCGCTAGAGCTGAAAGCCCAGCGCCCGCACCACGCCCTCGACGATGTCGCGCAGCCACGACGGTCTGCGTGCGCGGTAAGGGTGCGCGCCGGCGATGAGGTGCGCGCACCATTGCGAGAGCCAGCGCAGTTCCTCGGCGCCATAAAACGCCGTCATGGCCTCGTAGTTCAGGAACAGGCTGCGCGCATCCAGATTGAGCGACCCCACCAGGGCCAGCTCGTCGTCGATGAGCACGGCCTTGGCATGCACCATGGCGGGCGCGAGCCAGATCTGTGCGCCCGCGGCGGCGAGCTCGCGCAGGGCGCGCTCGCGCGCGATGTCCGCCAGGCGGTGGTTGGAGCGCGCGGGCACCAGCAGGCTCACGTGCACGCCGCGGCGGCAGGCCAGGCTCCAGGCGTCGAGCAAGGCCTGGTCGGGCACGAAGTACGGCGTGACGGCCACGATGCGCCGCTGTGCATGGTAGGCCCCAGCCAGCAGCAGGGCATGGACGGTGTCGTCGGCATGGTCGGGGCCGCTGGGCAGCCACTGCGCGAGCGCGCCGCGCGCGGGCGGGTGCAGCTCCGGCATGCGATGGGGCCGGCGCGCCTTGCGCAGGGCCAGGCCCCGGGCCACGCGCCAGTCGGTGTTGAACTGGGCCTGGGCCTGGGCCGCGAGCGGCCCGTGCACCTCGTAGCTCAGGTCTGTCCAGGCGGGCTGGCCGGGCCGGTCCACGAAGTATTCGCTGGCCAGGTTGCGCCCGCCGCTCCACAGGCGCCGGCCATCGGCCAGGGCCAGCTTGCGGTGGTTGCGCAGATTGGTGCGGCCATGCAGCGGGTTATGCAGGAGCGGCATGAAGCGCCGCACCTGCACGCCCTGGCGCCTGAGGGTGCGCAGCATGCCGCCGGGCAGGCCCAGGCTGCCCACGGCGTCGACCAGCAGACGCACGCGCACGCCGCGCTGCACGCTCTGCGCCAGCGCCTGGGCGATCAGCTGGCCCGTGGCATCGTTGGCGAGCACGTAGGTGCAGACATCGAGCCGCTGGCGCGCCGCGGCGATGGTGGCCAAGAGCGACTGCAGCGACTCGGCCCCATCGGCATGCAGCAGCACGCGCGCATTGCGCACCGCGGGCGCCATCTCCAGGCCCGCGAGCAGCCGCGTGGCCCAGGCCGGCGCGCCATCGGGCAGCGGCGGGCCATGGACATGCGTTCGGCGCTCGGGCCGCGCAAACTTGCGCGTGCCAAAGAACAGGAACAGCGGCAGCGTCAGATAGGGAAAGGTGATCATGCCCAGCACCCAGGCCACGGCGGCCGAAGGGTGGCGCCGCTGCTGGCCCACGCGCGTGCCCAGCACATAGACCAGCAGGCCTGCGGCCACGAAGACCGTGTGGCCCAGGCCCGAGAGCAGGCTCACGCGGATCATGGGCGCGCACTCTCCCCGCCGGGCGTGGACCGCGCCAGGCTCACGCGCACGCGCAGCCCTCCGAGCCCGGGTGCGCTGCCGAGCACCAGCCGCGTGCCATGCATGCGCGCAATGCTCTCGGCAATCGCCAGGCCCAGGCCACTGCCGGTCACGGGCTGGCCCTCACCCGGCCGCTGCGCGCCGCGGTGAAAGCGCTGCAGCACGCGCTCGCGCTCCTCGGGCGCGATGCCCGGGCCGCTGTCGTCGACCTGCAGCGTGAGCTCTCCGGGCGTGGCCAGCAGCGCCACGTCCACCCTGCCGCCCTCGGGCGTGTACTTGATGGCGTTGTCCAGCAGGTTGCGCAGCAGGATGGCCAGCGCCTGCGCGTGACCGCTCACCCGGGCAGCATCGACCTCGGCGGAAAGCGGCGCAAGCCCCAGGTCCAGTCCGCGCTGCAGGGCCGCGGGCGCGGCCTCCTGCACGGCCTGGCGCAGCAGATCGGCCAGCACCAGCGGCTGCGCCGGCGCGCCCGAGGCCAGCTGCGCCTCCTGGCGCGCCAGGGCAAGCAGCTGCTCGACCAGGCGCGTCGCGCGGTCTATGCCGCCGGTGAGCCGCGCGATGGCGGTGGCACGGGCGTCGGCGTCGCCGGCACGCTGCAGGCCCTGTATCTGCAGCTTGAGCGCGGCCAGGGGCGAGCGCAGCTCGTGCGCTGCGTCGGCCACGAAATGCTGCTGCGCCTCGAAGGCCTGCTGCACGCGCGCCAGCAGCGCGTTGAATTCATGCACCATGGGCCGCAGCTCGCTGGGCAGGCCGGCCTCGCTCACGGGCACCAGGTCGTCCGGCCGGCGCGCGGCCAGCTGGCCGCGCACGCGCTCGACAGGGGCCAGCAGCCGGCCCACGGCCCACCACACGGCCAGCGCCAGCAGCGGCGCCATCACGGCCAGCGGCAGCAGCGAGCGCAGCGCCAGCGCCCGCGCCATGGCGCGGCGCGCGGCCATGTCCTGCGCCACCTGTATGACCTGCGAGCGCGTCTGCAGCGAGAACACGCGGTAGGTGATGCCGCGCGCCTGCACCTCGGTGAAGCCGAGCACGGCCTTCTGCGGCAGGGCCGCGCCCACGGCGGATTCGAAGATGCGCAGGCCCTCGTTGGTCCAGACCTGGACGATGAGCTCGTCGTTGCGGTATTCGGGCAGCGCGCTGCCGCTGGCCTTGGCGTCGGGCGGCAGGCCGGCGCGCAGCGCGTAGGCGGTCTGCTGCATCTGGTAGTCGAACAGCGCGTCGGCCTCCACCAGCGCGCTGCGGTAGGCCAGCACGCCCTGCACGGCTGCGGTGATGGCAATGGCCGCGAGCAGAAACACCAGCAGCCGCAGGCGCAGCGAGCCGGGTCGGGCGAGCAGGCTCATGACTTCGGCACCATGTAGCCCAGGCCACGCACGTTGAGTATGAGCTGCGCCCCGAGCTTCTTGCGCAGGCCGTGGATGTAGACCTCGACGGCGTTGCTGCTGACCTCATCGCCCCAGCCGTAGAGCTTGTCCTCGAGCTGCTGGCGCGACAGCACCATGCCGGGGCGCGCGAGCAGCGCCTCGAGCACCGCCCATTCGCGCGCCGACAGCTGTACCGGCCGGCCCTGCACCGTGGCCTCGCGCGTGCCGGGGTCGAGCGTCACGCCCTGGTGCTCGTACACGGGCTCGGCGCGCCCGGCCGCGCGCCGCAACAGCGCGCGTATGCGCGCCAGCAGCTCGTCCATGTCATAGGGCTTGAGCACATAGTCGTCGGCGCCCGCGTCCAGGCCCTCGACGCGCTGGGCCACGCCGTCGCGGGCCGTGGCGATTAGCACCGGCGTGCGGTCCTTGCGCGCGCGCAGGCCGCGCAGCACCTGCAGGCCGTCGCGGCGCGGCAGGCCCAGGTCCAGCAGCACCAGGTCGTAGGGCTGGGTGGCCAGGGCGGCCTCGGCCATGTCACCGTCGGTGGCCCAGTCGACGGCGTAATGCTCGGCGCGCAACAGGTCGCGCACGGCCTCGCCGATCATGATGTCGTCCTCAACAAGCAGCAGGCGCATGGATGGCAGCATAAGCCAATCCATGCGCCCGCCGCGAGCTCCGCGCCCTTAGCCCAGGCGTACCGGCACGAAGATCTGGTTGCCGTCGCGCTCGATCAGGAGCGCCACCGACTTGCCCGCATGGGCCATGGCCGCGCGCACCTGTTCCACGCCCGTGACCGGCGTGCCATTGATGGCCAGCAGCACGTCGCCGCCCTGCACGCCGGCCACGGCGGCCGGGCCGCGTGCGTCCTCGATCATCAGGCCCTGACCCTGCGCCACGCCGGCGGCGCGCGCCTCGTCGGGCTGCAGCGGGCGCAGCATCAGGCCGAGCTGGCCCTTGCCCACGGCCTCGTCGCCGCGTGCCACCTTGGCTGACTTGTCGTTGGCATTGCCCAGCGTGGCGGCCAGGGTCTCGCTGCGGCCGTGGCGCCAGACCTCGAGCTGTACCTTCTCGCCCGGCGACTGCTGGCCGACGAAGGCCGGCAGGTCGCCCGAGGCGACGATGCCCTGGCCGTTGATCTTGAGGATCACGTCGCCCACCTTCAGGCCCGCCTTGTCGGCCGGGCCGCCCTCATCGACATGGGCCACCAGCGCGCCCTCGGGGCGCGGCAGCTTGAACGAGTCGGCGAAGGCCTGATTCACCTCCTGCACCGCCACGCCCAGGCGCGCATGCTGCACCTGGCCGGTGGCGACGATCTGCTGCTCCACGCGCGTCGCCACCTCGATGGGGATGGCGAACGACAGGCCCTGGAAGCCCCCCGAGCGGCTGTAGATCTGCGAGTTGATGCCCACCACCTCGCCCGCGGCGTTGAACAGCGGGCCGCCGGAGTTGCCGGGGTTCACGGCCGCATCGGTCTGGATAAAGGGCACGAAGCTGTCATCGGGCAGCGTGCGGCCCTTGGCGCTCACGACGCCCGCGGTCACGGTGTTCTCGAAGCCGAAGGGCGAGCCGATCGCCAGCACCCAGTCGCCCACCTTGAGGCTGTTGGAGTTGCCGAGCTTGACGGTGGGCAGGTTCTTGGCGTCGATCTTGAGCACGGCGATGTCCGTCTTCGGGTCCATGCCCAGCACCTTGGCGCGGAACTCGCGCCGGTCGGTGAGCTTGACGGTGACATCGCTCGCGCCCTTGACCACATGGGCGTTGGTCAACACGATGCCGTTCGGGTCGATGATGAAGCCCGAACCCTCGCCGCGCACGGGCACGGCGTGGCGGCCCTGCGGCCCCATGTCCGGCATGGGGATGCCGAAGCGGCGGAAGAACTCGTAGAACGGGTCGTTCGGATCCATACCCTGCGGGCCGCGCTGGCGCGCCGCGGGGCTGTTGTCGCCCTCGTCGTCCGAGACATTGCGCATGCCGCTGACGCTGATGTTGACCACCGCCGGGCCATAGCGCTGCGTGATGGCCGAGAAATCGGGCAATGCCGCGGCCGGGCCGGCCACGGCGGGCGCCACGGCCGTGGCCACCGGTGTGGCCAACTGCGCCTGCGCCCGCGCCTCGTGCGATGTGATCAGGCCCGCGCCCGTGGCGCCCAGGGCGCCCGCGGCCACCAGGGCCAGAACGAGACGGCGGGGAGTGGTGAGTAGCGTATTCATGGTCTGCCTTTCCATAGCATGTAGTGCCGATGGAAGGCAGTGTGAAAGCGCTGACTTAGGCGAGGCTTAAGGAATCAAATCCAGCACCAGCTCGGGCGGCCGGCACAGGCGCGCGCCCTTGGGCGTGACGACGATGGGGCGGTTGAGCAGCACCGGGTGCGCGGCCACGGCGGCGATGAGCTGCTGCTCGCTCAGGCTGGAGTCGCCCAGGTTGAGTTCCTGGTAGACGGCCTCCTTGCTGCGCAGCAGCTCGCGCACGGGCACGGCCAGGCGCGCCACCAAGGCCGTGAGCTCGGCCTCATCCAGGGGGTGCTTGATGTAGTCGACGATGTGGGGCTCGATGCCGCGCGCGCGCAGCAGCTCGAGCGCGCCGCGCGAATTGCTGCAGCGCGCGTTGTGGTAGATGGTGATGTCGCTCATGCGCGCCAGTGTAGGGCTCAGCGCGAGGCCCCACGCAGCGTACGGCTGAGCAGGATGACCGGCACCAGGCCCACGGCCACCAGCGCCAGCGAGGGCAGCGCGGCCTCGCCCAGGCGCTCGTCGCGCGCGAGCTGGTAGGCCACGACGGCGAGCGTGTCGCTGTCAAACGGCCGCAGCACGATGGTGGCCGGCAGCTCCTTCATCACGTCCACGAACACCAGCAACGCGGCCGCGGCCGTGGAGCGCCTGAGCAGCGGCCAGTGCACGCGCGCCAGCAGCCCCATGCCGCCCACGCCGAGCATGCGCGCCGAATCGTCCAGACTGACCGGCACGCGCGCATAGCCGCTTTGCACCGACTGCAGCGCCACGGCGCAAAAGCGCACCAGATAGGCCCAGACGATGCCCACTGCCGTGGTGGTCACGAGGGCGCTCACGCCCGAGTCGGGCGCCGCCGCCTGCAGCCAGCCCACGGGCAGCAGCAGGCCGACGACGATGACCGCGCCCGGCACGGCGTAGCCCAGGCTCACAAGCTGCACCACGGCCCGCGTGGCCGCGCCCGCGCGGCGGCGCACGGCAAAGGCCAGGGCCAGCGCAATGCCCACGGCCAGCACGGCGGTGATGGCGCCCAGGCGCACGCTGTTGCCGGCCCATTGCACGAAATGGCCCCAGGGCAGCACGGACCAGTCCGCCGCGAGCGGCCTGAGCATGAACAGCACGGGCGCCACAAAGCCCATGAGCACGGGCAGCACGCAGACCAGCCAGGCGGCCACAGCGCGCAGGCCGCAGAGCGCGACGGGCCGCGCCTCCGCCGAGCCCGCGCGGCCCACGCCGCCCGTGGCAAAGCGCATGCGCCGCTGGGCGCGCAGCTCCAGCTGCAGCAAAAGCAGCACCAGGGCCAGCAGGAACGTGGCCAGTTGCGCCGCGGCCAGGCGGTCGTCCATGGACAGCCAGGCCTTGTAGATGCCGGTGGTAAAGGTCTGAATGCCGAAGTAGGACGCCACGCCGAAGTCGGCCAGCGTCTCCATCAGCACCAGGGCCACGCCCGCGGCCACGGCCGGGCGCGCCAGCGGCAGGGCCACGGCGCGCAGGCGCCGCGCGGGCGAGGCGCCGAGCAGGCGCGCGGCCTCCATCAGGTGCGCGGCGCGCTCGCCCAGCGCCGTGCGCGCCAACAGGTAGACATAGGGGTAGAGCGAGAAGATGAACACCCAGATGGCGCCGCCGAGGCTGCGCACCTCGGGCAGCAGGCGCCCCTCCAGGCCGAAGCTCTCGCGCAGCCAGACCTGCAGCGGGCCGCTGAACTGCAGAAAGTCGGTATAGGCATAGGCCGTCACATAGGCCGGCATGGCCAGGGGCAGCAGCAGCAGCCATTCGAGCTGGCGCCGCCCCCAGAAGTCGAACAGCGTGACCGCCGCCGCGCTGGCCGTGCCCACCACGGCCGCGCCCAGCGAGACGAACAGGCCCAGCCACAGCGTGGTCCACAGATAGTCGGGCAGCACGGTGGCCGCCATCTCGCGCAGGATGGCGCCCGACTGCGCACCATCCTGCCCCCAGGGCAGCCAGGCGCCAAGCACGGCGAGCACGGGCAGGGCCAGGAGCAGGGCAAGAAGAACGGGGGCGATGGAGCGCAGGGCGCGCGAAATGGGTGGCAAGAGACGGCCCGGGGCGGTATGCGGTGGCGAGACAACGCGCATGACACAGGGCGCGCGCGATGCAAATGGGAACGATTCTACGCAACTGGCTTCTACAATCGCCCGATGTTTCTAGAAGTCTCCCAGCTCGACGTGCGCTACGGCGGCCGCCAGAGCCCCGCCGTGCATGGCGTGACCCTGGGCCTGGCCGCGGGCGAGATCGGCGTGCTCATCGGCCCCTCGGGCTGCGGCAAGACCACCCTGCTGCGCGCCGTCGCGGGGCTGGAACCCGTGGCCGCCGGCAGCATCAGGCTGGGCGGCGAGCTCGTGGACACGCCCGAGCGCAGCATGGCGCCCGAGCAGCGGCGCATCGGCATGGTGTTCCAGGACTACGCGCTGTTTCCGCACCTCACGGTGGGGCGCAACGTGGCCTTCGGCATCCACGCCCTGCCGCGCGGCGAGCAGCAGCAGCGCGTGCGCGAGGCGCTGGAGCTCGTGGGCCTTGCGGGCAGCGAGTCACGCTACCCGCACGAGCTCTCGGGCGGTCAGCAGCAGCGCGTGGCGCTGGCGCGCGCGCTGGCGCCGCGGCCACGGCTGATGCTGCTCGACGAGCCCTTCTCCAACCTCGACGTGGATCTGCGCGAGCGCCTCGCGCACGAGGTGCGCGCCATCCTCAAGACCGCGGGCGCCACGGCGCTGTTCGTCACGCACGACCAGCTCGAGGCCTTTGCCATCGGCGACCGCATCGGCGTGCTCGAGCATGGCCGGCTGCACCAGTGGGACGACGCCTACGCGCTCTACCACCGCCCGGCCACGCGCTTCGTGGCCGACTTCATCGGCCACGGCGTGTTCGCCCCGGCACAGCTCGTGCAGCAGGGCAGCCATGTGGTGGCGCGCACGGCGCTCGGCGACCTCACGGACGTCGACGGCTGCCCCCTGCCCTCGCGCTACCCTGGAGGCGAATGCGACATCCTTCTGCGTGCCGACGACGTGGTACACGACGACACGGCACCAGTGCAGGCGCGCATTGTGCGCAAGGCGTTCAGGGGATCGGAGTTCCTCTACACATTGGAGCTGGCCAGCGGCCTGACCGTGCTCGCCCATGTGCCCAGCCACCACGATCACGGGCTGGGCGAGTGGATCGGCATTCGCGCGCAGGTTGATCACGTCGTGACCTTCCCACGCGGCTGAACTCAGCCCCGCCTCAGCGCGTCCACGGCCGAATGCAGCGCATCGGCAAAGGCGCGTCGGTCGCGCCCCTGGGCGTGCTCGGGCGTGCCGAAGTGCACCACGGCCGTGATGCCCGGCACCGACAGCGTGCGCCAGACGGAGCCGAGCAGGGTTTCGTCGCCGACGAAGCTCGGGGCAAAGCTGGTCGCGCCGCTGCTGCTCTCGACAAAGCGCAGGCCCACGGGCTGCACGGAGGCGTCGGCCTCCAGCGCCGCCTGCAGCAGATTGGCATGAAAGGGCAGCAGCCGGCGTCCGTCGCCCGTCGTGCCCTCGGGAAAGACCGCCAGCACCTCGCCGGCGCGCAGCGCGTCGCGCATGCTCAGCACCATGCGCAGCGCGTCACGGCGCGATGCGCGCTCGATGTAGAGCGTGCCCGCGGCCGTGGCCAGCGTGCCGACGATGGGCCAGCCCTGCACGTCGGACTTGCTGATGAAGCGGCAGTAGCGCGCCGCATGCAGCACGGGAATGTCGAGCCAGGAGATATGGTTGGCCACGATCAGCACCGGCCCGGTCTGGGCCGGGCGGCCGCGCACCTCCAGCCGCACCCCGGCGCAGGCCAGCAGGCCCAGCGACCAGGCCTGCACGCGCGCCTGCTGCTGATCGGGCGAGAGGCGCGGAAAGCGCAGCGCCACGACCCACAGGCCAAGCACGATGTGCAGCAGCAGGCGCAGCACGCGCCAGCAGGCGCGCAGGGTACGCGGCATGCGATGAAGAAGTAAGGCGCTCAGCCGCGCTCGAAGGCCAGATGACCGCCGACCAGCGTGCAGCGCACGCGGCCCGGCAGCTCGTAGCCGGAGAACGGCGTGTGCTTGCCCTGGCTGACGAGGGCGTCGGCCTGCACGGTCCAGCGCGCCTCGGGGTCGAACACGCACAGGTCGGCCACGCCGCCCACGGCGATGCGGCCGACGCTGGCCTGCAGCGTGCCCAGGGCGCCGCCGAGCACGCGCGCGGGCTCGCTGGTCACTGTGGCGAGCGCGCGCGCCAGCGGCACACCGCCATCACGCGACCATTTGAGGGCGATGGACAGCAGCAGCTCCAGGCCCGTGGCGCCGGGCTCGGCCTCGGCAAAGGGCATGGCCTTGGCGTCCTCGTCCACGGGGTTGTGGTCGGAGACCAGCGCGTCGATGGTGCCGTCCCTGAGGGCCGCGGCCAGCGCGTCGCGGTCGCGTTGCTGGCGCAGCGGCGGCACGAGGCGCGCGCGGCTGTCGAAGTAGCCGATGTCCAGGTCGGTGAGCAGCAGGGAATTGATGCTCACGTCGCAGGTCACGGCCAGGCCCGCGGCCTTGGCCTGACGCACCAGATCCACGCCCGCGCTGCTCGACAGCCGGCACAGGTGCACGCGTGCGCCCGTGGTCTTCTGCAGCTCGAAGATGGTGTAGAGCGCAATGGTCTCGGCGGCCACTGGCACGCCCGACAGGCCCATGCGCGTGGCCAGCGGCCCGCTGGCGGCCACGCCACGGCCCAGGTAGAGCTCCTGCGGGCGCAGCCACACGGTGTAGCCGTAGGTGGCGGCGTATTGCAGCGCGCGCTGCAGCACCTGGGTGCTGGCCAGCGCCACGTCGGCCTGGCCAAAGCCCACGCAGCCGGACTCGGTGAGCTCGGCCATCTCGGTCAGCACCTCGCCGGCCAGGCCGCGCGTGAGCGCGCCCAGCGGGAACAATCGCGCCTGGTGCAGCTTCTCGGCGCGGAACTTGAGCATCTCGACCAGGCCGGGCTCGTCGAGCACGGGGTCCGTGTCGGGCGGGCAGACCAGGCTGGTCACGCCGCCGGCCACGGCCGCCGCCATCTCGGACTCGAGCATGCGCTCATGCTCGTGGCCGGGCTCGCGCAGGCGCGCCGACAGGTCCACCAGGCCCGGCAGCACCAGGCAGCCGGCGGCGTCGATCACGCGGTTGGGGGCGAAGTCGGCGGGCGCGCCATCCACGGCGATGATGCGGCCGGCCGCCAGGGCCAGGTTGCAGACCTTGTCGAGCCCGCTGGCGGGGTCGATGACGCGGCCGTTCTGGATGAGTATCTTCATGGTTTCAAGCCAAATATGCCTCTGGCGCCCGTCCATCAAGCGCAAGCAGCTATCAATTCAATAGTATTCAACCCTCGTTGCCGGCGACGATGGACATCACCGCCATGCGCACCGCGATGCCGAAGGTGACCTGCGACAGGATCACGGCCTGCGGGCCGTCGACCACGGCGGAGGCGATCTCCACGCCACGGTTGATGGGGCCGGGGTGCATGACGATGGCGTCGGGTTTGGCAAGCTGCAGCTTCTCGGGCGTGAGGCCGAAGCTCTTGAAGTATTCCTGGCTCGAGGGCAGCAGCGCGCCGCTCATGCGCTCGTTCTGCAGGCGCAGCATGATGACCACGTCGCAGTCCTTGATGCCCTCCTCGAGGTTGTGGAACACGCGCACGCCCATCTGCGAAAGGTCGGACGGCACCAGGGTACGCGGGCCCACCACGCGCACCTCGGCCGCGCCCAGCGTGGTCAGCGCGTGGATGTCCGAGCGCGCCACGCGCGAGTGCAGCACGTCGCCGACGATGGCCACCGTGAGGTTGGAGAAGTCCTTCTTGTAGTGGCGGATGGTGTACATGTCCAGCAGCCCCTGCGTGGGGTGGGCGTGGCGCCCGTCGCCGGCATTGACCACGTGCACATGCGGGCCCACATGCTGGGCGATGAGATAGGGCGCGCCCGATTCGCTGTGGCGCACGACGAAGATGTCGGCCGCCATGGCCGTGAGGTTGTCTATGGTGTCGAGCAGCGTTTCGCCCTTGGACGTGGAGCTGCGCGCAATGTCCAGAGTGAACACATCGGCCGACAGGCGCTTGGCCGCAATATCGAAGGTGGTGCGCGTGCGCGTGCTGTTCTCGAAGAACAGGTTGAACACGCTCTTGCCGCGCAAGAGGGGCACCTTCTTGACCTCGCGGTCGTTGACGCTGGTGAAGTTGGCGGCCGTGTCCAGGATATGCGTGAGGATCTCCCGGGGCAGGCCCTCCAGCGACAGCAGGTGGATCAGCTCGCCGTTCTTGTTGAGTTGGGGATTGCGCTTGTACAGCACCGTCAGACCTCTTTGACGTCGAAATGGAAAGTGCCGTCGGCGGCACGCGCCAGCGACAGCGATTGCGTGGCCGGCAGGCTCACGCGCGCGGCGGCGAACTCGGCCGCCACGGGCAGCTGGCGCCCGCCGCGGTCGACCAGCACCGCCAGGCGCACGCTGGCCGGGCGGCCGTAGTCGAACAGCTCGTTGAGCACGGCGCGTATGGTGCGGCCGGTGTAGAGCACGTCGTCGAGCAGCAGGATGTCGGCCCCGTTCACGTCGAACGGCAGCGCCGTCTGCGCGCTGGAAGCCAGGCCGCGCTGGGCAAAGTCGTCGCGGTGCAGGCTGGACGAGAGCACGCCCGCCGCGCCCGGCAGCCCCAGGTCCTTCTGCAGGCGCTCGGCCAGCCAGGCGCCGCCCGAGGCGACGCCCGCCAGATGGGTGTGCGCGCCGCGCAGCGCACGCACGCCGCGCAGCAGTTCGGCGTAGAGCGCCTCGGCATCCAGCGTCAGCTGGCCGCCGCCGGACGGGGAAATGCTTGAAGTCATGACAGATTCCTCAAAAACTGTTCCAGGATGATGCAGGCGCTGGCCGCATCGGCGTCGGTCGCGCCCGCGGCCAGGGCCTCGGTGGTGCTGTAGCGCTCGTCCACCTCGAACACCTGCAGGCCAAAGCGCCCGCGCAGCTGGCGCGCAAACTTCTGCGCGCGGGCCGTGTTCTCGTGCGGCGCGCCGTCGGGGTGGCGCGGCACGCCGACGACCAGCGCGTCGGGCTGCCACTCGCGTATGCGCTCGGCCACCTGGGCAAAGCGCGCATCGCCCTCGGCGCGTATCGTGCCCTGGGGCGTGGCCGTGCGCAGCAGCCGCGTGCCCACGGCCACGCCCGTGCGTTTGAGACCGTAGTCGAAAGCCAGAAAGGATTGGAAATGGGCAGGGACGACGGCCGTGGCAGGGTCGCCGCTCATGCGTGCCCCGCGTCGCGCGACAGCATCCACGACTGCAGGCCCAGCAGGCCCAGGGCGCGCTCGTAGCGCTCCTCCACGGGCGTGTCGAAGATGATCTCGGCGTTCGCGTCCACCGTGAGCCAGCTGTTCTCGGCCAGCTCCGATTCGAGCTGCCCCTCGCCCCAGGCCGAATAGCCCAGCGTGACCAGCACGCGCCGCGGGCCCGCGCCATGCGACAGCGCTTCGAGCACGTCCTTGGAGGTGGTCATCTCCAGGCCGCCGGGAATGCGCATGGTGGAGGCATAGGGCGGCTCGTCCTCGGCGTCGTCATCGCTGCCCGATGGGCTGCTCATGGGGTCGTGCAGCACAAAGCCGCGCTCGGTCTGCACCGGGCCGCCCAGGAACACCGGCTGGCGCGTGAGGTCCGCGCGTCCCAGGGTCAGATCGACCTTCTCGAACAGGCCCTCGAGGCTGATGTCCGTGGGCTTGTTGATGATCAGGCCCAGGGCGCCGCGCTCGCTGTGCTCGCACAGGTAGACCACGGTGCGCGCAAACGACGCATCCTCCATGCCCGGCATGGCAATGAGGAAATGGTGCGTCAGATTCATGGGCGCGGAAGTGGCGGGCATGGGCCGATTTTAGGTCAACCCAGCCGCGCCGGCGCCCGCGCACCGGCCGGTGCCGGCCGGGTGGCGCGGCCGCGGGTCAGGCCTCGGCCTCTGCCGTCACCTGCGCATAGTGGCGCACCAGACTCAGCAGTTCCTCGTCCGCATAGGGCTTGCCCAGATAGTGGTTCACACCGAGTTCCTGCGCATGGTCGCGGTGCTTCTGCGCGATGCGCGAGGTGATCATGATGATGGGCAGATCCTGCAGCGCCGCATCACCGCGGATGTTGCGCGCCAGATCGAAGCCATCCATACGGGGCATCTCGATGTCGGACAGCACCACCGCGGGCCGCTCCTGCTGCAGCCGCGCCAGGGCCTGCAGCCCATCGGCCGCCAGGGCCACGCGGTAGCCTTCGCGCTGCAGCAGGCGCTGCGTGACGCGGCGCACGGTGATGGAATCGTCCACCACAAGGATCAGGGGCACCTGATCTGCGGCGGAGTCGGCGACCAGGTCCACCTCGCCGCCCGCCGGCAGGGTCACGACCGTGCCCATCTCCTGCGTCGCAGGCGGCTGCGTCGCGGCGCGGGCCTGCTCCCCATACACGGTGGCCAGGGCGACGGGGTTGTAGATCAGCACCACGGCGCCCGAGGCCAGGACCGACATGCCGGCGACGCCCGGCAGGCGCGAGAGCTGCGGCCCGAGGTTCTTGACCACCACCTCCTGGTTGCCCAACACCTCGTCCACATGCAGGGCGATGCGCTGTGCGGCGCTGCGCAGCACGACCACGGGCCTGGACTTTCCTGCGGCCTCGGTGCTGCGCGGCGCGACCTGCAGCAAGGCGCCGGCCCAATAGAAGGGCAGCTCATCCGCTCCCTCGGCAAACACCTGGCTCGCATAGGCCGCCTCGATGTCCGAGGCGCGGGCGCGGCGCACGATCTCGACGAGATTGGCGGGAACGCCCAGGGTCAGTCGGCCGGCGCGCAGCATGACCACCTGCGTCACCGCCGTGGTCAACGGCAGCACCATGCAGAACGATGTCCCCTGCCCGGCCGTGGTCTGTGTCTCTATGCGTCCGCCCAGGGCGCTGATCTCGGAGCGCACCACATCCATGCCGATGCCGCGGCCCGACAGCTCCGTCACCTCGCTGGCCGTGGAGAAACCGGGCCTGAAGATCAGCTGGGCCGCCTGCGCAGGCGTGAGCACCTCGTCCGGCGCCACCAGCCCCTGGGACACGGCCTTGGCGCGGATGCGATCGAGGTCCAGACCGGCGCCATCGTCGCGGAATTCGATGGACACGTCGTTGCCTTCGTGGCGCAGCGCAATGGTGATGCTGCCGACGGCCGGCTTGCCGGCGGCCAGGCGCTGCTCCGCACCCTCGATGCCATGGCCCGCGCAGTTGCGCAGCAGATGCTCGAACGCCGGCGTCATGCGGTCGAGCACGCCGCGGTCGATCTCGATGGAGCCGCCCGAGATATCGAGCTTGATCTGCTTGCCCGTGTCCTTGGATGCCTGGCGCACCACGGCATACAAGCGCTCGGCAATGCTTTCGAACTCCACCATCCGCGTGCGCAGCAGGTCCCGCTGCAGCTCGCGCGCCTGGCGCCCCTGGGCAACCAGGTCGTCCTCGGAGCCCTCGAGCATGCGCTGCAGGTTGCGCTGCACCGTGGCGACGTCGTTGACCGACTCGGCCATCATGCGCGTGAGCTCCTGCACACGCGTGAAGCGGTCGAACTCCAGCGGGTCGAACCCCGCCGCCGAATCCTTGGAGAATGCCAGACGCGACTGCATCTGCGACTCTGCCTGGACCTCGATGTCCCGCAGTTGCTGGCGCAGGCGCTCGAGGTTGCCCGTGAGGTCATTAAGCGACAGGCGCATCTGCCCGATGCGCGCCTCCAGGCGGGAACGGGCGATCATCACCTCACCCGCCTGATTCACCAGGCGATCGAGCAGCTGGGCGCGCACGCGCACCACCTGGCCCGCGGCCACGCGCGACGATTGCGCGGCAGCCGCCGGCGTGCGCCAGGAAAGCGGCATGGCGACCGGCGCCGCCGCCGCAGGCTGGGCAACTTCTGCCGCGGGCGCGGCAGAAGGTGCGGAATCGGCCACCGGCGCAGGCGCGCCCCCCGCGTCCGCTTCCGGCGCAGCGACGACGACCGCCTCGGTCAGGGGTTGGGCTCCTATGGAACGCAGGACCTCGAAGTCGGCCTGCAAGACGTCCAGTCCGACGAGCAGGGGGTCTATGTCCGCCGTCGTGACACCCTCGTCGCCAACGCGTTCGATGGCCGTCTCCAGACGGTGCGCCATCTCGCCCAGGCGCATGGCACCGGCGAGGCGGGCGCTGCCCTTGAGGGTGTGCAGTGCGCGCAGCAGCTCGTTGCGTGCGCTCAGGTTGTCCGGGCGAGCCGCCCATTGCCGCAATGCCCCGCCCAGCGCGGGAAGCAGCTCCGCCGCCTCCTCCTCGAAGATGGGGAAGAGATCGGGATCGATGACATCGAGCACGTCGATGTCTTCGTCAATCCCTTCCGCGGCCGCAACGGCGCGGGCGATGGCATCGTCGATCCTGCGTTCACGCTCCTCGCGCGCCTGCAGATCGCCATCATGCGCATCCATTTCGGCGCCGCCGCCCCCAAGCGCGGCCGACCACGGGCTCGCCGTGTCAAGGTCCTGCGCCGTGACCACGCCATCGTCGACGATGGGCGCCATCGCATGCATGGTGTTCAGCGGGGCCGCGCCGCTGCTGACCTCGGTCTGCAGCACGGCATCGAGACGCTCGCGAACCGCGGAACCGGGAGTCTTGAGGAAGCCCGCGGCGAACTGGTGCAACAGGCGCCGGATTTCATCGGCCGCGGCATTGAAGGCCTGCGCATGCTCCGGCTGGCCGGACGGCAGCAGCTGCACATGCTGCAGTGCATGTTCGAGCTGGCGCGCCAGATCCGACAGGTCGGCAAAGCCCACGGTCGCTGAGCTGCCCGCCAGCGCGTGAGCCAGCACGACGGAAGACTCCGGCAGGGGCCGGTGCAGTTCGAGCGCCCATTCCTGCAGCTCCGTCACAAGGCGACGCGACCATTCGTCCGCCTCGTTGAGGTAGACGTTGTACAGCGGTATGGGGATGCGCAGATGCCCTATGACCTTGACGGCCTCGTCCATCGCGGCGAGCAGATCTTCCTGCGATCCTTGCGGCGCATCCTCGACGGGATCGGCGTCGGAAGGTTCGACCTCTCCCACCGGCTCCTCGTGCAGCGGCTCGGCGTCGGCGATATCCGGGACCGTTGCGGGCTCCACCCATTCGGCCAGCGGCTCGGCCAACAGGGGTACTTCATCCGCCACGTTTTCGGCGGCGTGCGTGGCGGGCTCAGCAACGGCTGGTGCCTGCGCCACCTGCTCGAAGAAGGAAAAGTCCAGCTCGTCCACGCTGATGGACTCGGGCTCTGCGACGGCCTCGGGCAGCATCTCCGAGCCATCGGCGCCACGCACATCGATGCAGGTGTCGGCAAAGTCCGGCTGCGGCTCTTCCTCTTCGATCTGCAGCGCCTGGCCCATGGCATCGAGGTCCGGGTGAGAGGACTCCTCACGCTCCCCTGCAAGATCCTCCGCCAATGCCACCTCCGGGGCCTGCGGGACATGAATGACCTCGGAGGGCTCCAGCGGCTGCGCCACAGGATCCGGCTCCTGCCCGGTCATGAGAATGGGCAGCAGAGCACCCTCCTCCCGCATGGCGGTCGCGGCTAGCACGAAGGCCTGGGCCTGCCAGCGCGGCGCCGCTCCGGCCTCGATGTCGTCGGCCCAGCCCGCAAAGGCCTGCAAGGCCTGTCCCGACAGTTCCAGCAGCGAAGCGGGCATGGGCTTTTGCTCGGCCAGCCATGCGTTGAGCGTCTGCTCCATGGACCATGCGGCCTCGCCGTACTCGCCAAGGCCCACCATTCGGGAGCTGCCTTTGAGCGTATGGAAGGCGCGTCGCAGCGTGGTCTGCTCGCTCAAGTCCTCCGGCGCGGCGTGCAGTGCATCGATGGCCGCCAGGCCCGTGGCAACGACCTCGCGGGCCTCCTCCAGGAAGACCGAGCGCAGATCGTCGTCATCCTCGGGCTCTGGCGCCGCAACGACGGCCGCCTCGCGCGGCGGCGGCTCCGGGGCGGCCGCGGGCAGGATCTCCGGCGCCGCCTCGGTGCCATCCGTCGCATCGTCGGGCATCTCGGTGGCGACAGGTGCCACGGGCTCCTCACTGGTGACGGTGGCGGCAGGCGCGACGGCAACAACAGGCGCCGCATGCACGACTGCCTCGGCAGCCGCCGATACCTGCTCGGGTTCGCTGCGACCCGGCCGCTGTGCATCGACACGACCCATGAGGACACGCAGCTCACCGCGCTCCCTGTCGAATACGAACAGCTTGCGCGCCATGGCACGCTGATAGCTCAGCATATCGATGAGAAAACCCAGCGCACCGATGCTGTTGCCCAGCTTTTCGAACACCTGCTGACGGTCTTCGGGGGCGACTTCGCCCATCAAGAGGCGCTCGACCATGTCGCGCATGTGCACCACGGCCTGCGCGGCCTGATCCAGACCCAGCACCGACAACACGCCGCGCATCTGTTGCAGGGCGCCCGGGACGGGGCGCAGCAGCTCCAGATCCTGCGGATTGCGGAAGAACTGGTCCATGGCCTTTTCCGCCTCGGCCATGGTGGCGTGCAGCTCACCCACCACGCTGCCCATGGTCTGGTGATCGCTGACACGACGGTACAGATCCTCCATCCAGCCCTCGAGCGGCTGCGACTCACCGCCCGCGAGCACGCCATAGAGGCGCTGTGCAAGCGAGGCGGCGCGCTGCGCCATGTCCTGCGCGGAGGCATCGAGCTCTTCGAACGCAGCCTGCAGGTAGAGGACCGACGTTGCGACCTCCATGGCCAGTGCCGCCGAGGGCGGCTCGCCGCTGCGCTGCGTGGCGTCCACGGCGCGCATCAACGCCTGGGCGAGGTCCTCGCTCTCGGGATGAAGCTTGCGAAGCGAATCGCACACCAGGCTGAACTGGTCGACCGCTGGCTTGAGCTTGTTGCGGTCGCCGCCCGCCAGGCTCGACCAGGTCTCGGCCGCCGCCGCGATGCGCTTGCGCGCCTGAGCGAGAAGCGTCGGGTCGAACAGGCCAAAGCGTGTCTGCTCATAGTCCACCGGCCTGTGCCGCCCCAGGGCATAGGCCTCGCGCACGGCCTGCAGCGCGGGCGCGGCGCCCGCCTCGGGCGTTGCCTGGGCACAGAAGAAAAGCAGATCCTGGACCAGCCGCTCGGCAATCGCGGCGTCCCCCTTGGCGAGGGTCGCATACTGCATGAGCACACGCGACGCAACGCGCTTGGCGTAGAGGTCCGGCTTGAGCGCCTGCAGCGACAGCGCCTCGAAGAAGCCCGCGCACACGGCCCAGAAGGAGCGCACCTCGGGCGCGGACTGCGCGGCCGCAAACCCCATGCTGATGGCCTGCATGTCCCGCGCGGCCTGCGGATCGGTGCTCTTGACGATGCGCAGCACGGCATTGTCCAGCCGCGCACGCGCCTCGGGACCATAGGACAGCGGCGCCGCGGCCGCCGGCAGCAAGGGCACGAACTGGCGCGGCGGCATGGCCCAGAGATCGGCCGGGTGCACACGGTCCACGCCCGCGAGCGCCTGGACGTCGCGGTACTGCGGAAACAGCGCCACGGAGGACAGCTGCTTGCCGGCGAGCATGCATTCGAGGAAATCGATCAGCGCAAAGCTGGCCCGCTCGATGGCGCGCGCCGCATCGTCGCTGCACAACTCCGGCCGCTGCACAAACCGCTGCACGGCCGCCTCCATTGAGCGCAGCACCTGCGCCGGCGCGGGCAGCCCGACCATCTCCAGGACACCGCCTGCCTGGTGCAGATGCTGGCGCGCGATGCGCAGGCCTGCGGCGTCGAGAGCGGCCAGATCCGACTGGTGCGCGATCTCGGCATCGCGCACGAACCGGCGCATGGACTTGACGGCGCCATCCAGGGACTTGCGCAGCTCATCGAGCACCCATGCCAATGGCCCGAGGTCTTGTTCGGCCTCAGCCCAATCGGTGCCCGGTACGGTTGTGGCATCAGCAGTTGACATGGATTCGTCCCCGGCGACTGGCGAGCCAGTGCGTTGTAAATTGAACTTCAGGCAATCTTGAAACGGGCCACCGACTGGCGCAGTTCCTCGGCCACATAGGACAGCTCGCGCACCTGTTGCGCCGTGGTGCGCGTGCCCTCCTCTGTCTGCTCCGTCACCGCAAAGATGTGCTGGATGCTGTCGGCGACGCCGTTGGCAAGCCCCGCCTCGCGCGAGGTGGAGGCCGAGATCTGCTCGATGAGCTCGGCCAGGCGGCGCGACACGCGATCGATCTCCGTCAGCGCGGCACCGGCACCATCGGACAGACGTGCCCCCTCGACCACACCCTGCGTGGAACGCTCCATGGCAGCGACCGCATCCTGGGTGTCGGTCTGGATCGCCTTCACGAGCGCCGAGATCTGGCGCGTGGCATCGGCCGAGCGCTCGGCCAGGCGCTGCACTTCCTCGGCCACGACCGAGAAGCCTCGCCCCGCCTCGCCCGCCGATGCGGCCTGGATGGCGGCATTGAGCGCGAGCACGTTGGTCTGTTCGGTAATGTCGGAAATCAGCTCGGTGATCTCGCCGATTTCCTGCGACGACTCACCCAGGCGCTTGATGCGCTTGGAGGTGTCCTGGATCTGGTCACGAATGGCATTCATGCCGCCAATGGCGTTCTGCACGGCCTGCAGACCCTGGTCGGCGGCCTGCAGCGACTGGCGCGCCACAGCGGCCGACTCCTGCGCCTGGGACGAGACGTTGTTGATGCGCTCGGCCATGTCCAGCACGGAGCGGCTGGTGTCGCGAATCTCGCGCAGCTGCTCCGTGGAGGCGGCCAGCAGCTCGGTGGAGGTGGTATCCACCTGCTCGGTCGTCTGCGCCACGCGCGCCGCCGTGGTCTGCACACTGCCGACCAGCAGGCGCAGCTCCTCGACCGTGTAGTTCACCGAGTCGGCAATGGCGCCGGTGATGTCCTCGGTCACCGTCGCCTCCTGGGTCAGATCACCCTCGGCGACCGACTGCAGTTCGTTCATGAGCCGCAGGATGGCGGCCTGGTTGGCGTCATTGACACGCTTGGCCTCCTGCTCCTGGCGCTTGGCATCACGCTGCAGCGCCTCGGCAACGGCCTGGCGACTGCGGCTGTCGAGCAACTGGATGCGGGAGATGCCCAGGCCACAGAGCAGCACGAAAACACTCGTCACAGCGAGCGCCGCAATCTGCCCCGCCCCCATACCGGACTGCGCGGAAAGCCGGCTCTGCAGACCCTCGAGCTCACGGCGCAGCGGTTCGCTGTCGGCGACGATGGCGGCCTGGGCCTGCCTTGCCGACACCAGCGCCTGCAGGTTGCCGAGAATGGCGGCGGCATGCGTGCGCGTCTCGTCATAGAGGCCGATCAAGGCCTGCAGCTGCTCTCGCACCTGCACGTCGCGACTGCCAGCCAAGAGGCCTTGTGCAATGTCCCGGAACGAGTTCAGGTCCTTGCCCAGCAGGAACACCGCCTCCGGGCTCACGGCGTCGACGGCCAGAAACTCGTTGGCGGACTTGCCGATGCGCTGCGTCAGCATGACCAGCTGACCGGCGGCCGAAATGTCCGCGGCTGACGCGTTACGCTCCACTTTCAGCGAGGACACGGTCTCGGCGATCTCCAGCAGGGCGTGCGATTGCTGGTTGATGGTGCGCAAGGCCTTGCCGGCATCCGTCAGTATCTTCTGCTGACCCATGATGACGCCGGCGCTGCGCTCGGCCCGCTCCACGAGAGGCGTCATGGCGTCGATCTCACGCTGGAACGATTCGCCCAGTGCCTGCACGCCGAGGGCGGAATCGCCCGCGCCGAGCGCGCGCAGATTGCGCCCCAGCACGTCGGCACTCTCCTTGACCTCCGCAAACGCCTGCGGCTGTCCGGACAAGGCCTGCGTGACCGACTTGGCGAGTCGCTGCGACTGCATCAGCGACTGCCCCGTGGCAGTCAGCTGCAGCGCCGTGCGCCTCGATTGCTGGAGTGCCCAGCCGGTCAACAGCGCCAGCACCACCAGGCCAACGGCCACCATGATGAACAGGCGGCGCTGATGGACGGCAGCAGGGGCCGTGCCAAGCAGGGGCAACGTCACCCGTTCGGCATCCGCCGCGCCTGGGCCACCTTGCTGGGACGCCGGGCCATAGCTCCCCAGAACACTGTCCAGGCCATCGGCCTGATAGCCCTGGGACAGCATGCCGGGTGAGATGGAATCGGGCGCCACTTCCGACGGGCTCAACTCGATATCCCGCTCGGCGGGCTTGGGCTGAAACAGTTTTCCCAATGTATTCACGACGGACATGTGCTGCCTCACAAAAATCAAACACCGATGCCCAGAAACGCAGAGTCCTGCGACAGAGCCTGCAGGTTCAGCTCCTGCCAGCGCTCACCATGTGCATCGAGATAAGTGCTTCCAAAGTACGCCGGCGCGTCCTTGCCGGGCGACTCGGAGGCAACGAACATCTGGGCCCCGCGCAGGCCCACCAGACGATCGACCAGCAGTGCGGCATTGACCTCCAGGGCCGCATTCAGCGTCAGCAGGCTGGACTCCAACAGCGCCTGCTCCGACCGTGGGCGCGCCACGCCGAGCAGCCCCCCGAGATCCACCACCCCCGTGAGCGTGCCGCGCAGATTGGCCACCCCCAGGAACCAGGGCTGGGTATAGGGCACGGTCTGAACCCCCGCCCACGGAAAGATCTCGCCGGACTGCGCCAGCGGCATCAGGAAATGCTGCCCGCCGACCTGCACCGCCAGCCACGAGGCCACGGCCTGGTTCTGGACCTTTGCTTCCTGCAGACGGGCCGCAAGCCGGGTCTGCAGTTCCTTCAGGGCTTCGCGTTGGGCCATCGAATGCCGCCCCGCCTCAGTTCAACGCGGCGATCTTGGCCTGCAACTCCACAGGATCGACCGGCTTGGTGATATAGCCACGCGCGCCCTGGCGCATGCCCCAGACGCGGTCCGTCTCCTGATTCTTGCTGGTGCACATGATGACGGGCACGTCCGCGTATTGCGGATCGCGCGTGATGGTGCGCGTGAGCTGAAACCCGTTCTGCCCCGGCATGACCACATCCATGAGGATCAGGTCCGGCCTCTCCTCGGCCAGCCGGCGCAGCGCCTCCTCGCCATTTTCGGCCGTGCGCACCTGCAGGCCCTGCTTCTGCAGCAGATCGGACAGGTACATCAGCTCCGTCTTGGAATCATCCACGACCAGCACTTTGCGGATCGGCATTGCATCGCTCCTTATTGCGTGTTCCCGAATTGCTGCACCGCCTGCAGCAACTGATCCTTGGTGAACGGCTTGGTGAGATATTCCTGACAGCCCACCATGCGTCCGCGCGCCTTGTCGAACACCCCGTCCTTGGACGACAGCATCACCACCGGCGTGCCGGCAAAGCGCGCATTGCGTTTGATGATGGCGCAGGTCTGATAGCCATCGAGCTTGGGCATCAGGATGTCGCAGAAGATCAGCTGGGGCTGGTAGTCGTTGACCTTGGACAGGGCATCAAAGCCATCGTCGGCCAGCAAGACCTCATGCCCTCCCTGTTTCAGGAAGATTTCGGCACTGCGCCTGATGGTGTTGCTGTCATCCACCACGAGTACCCTGAATACGGGATCATTTGTCGTCATAGCGAATTCTCACTGCTCCTCCGTGGGACCAAAAACGACGCGGCTCGTGACCGCACCCCATCTCTCCAGCATCTCAAGATGTTCTTCGCGCCCCGCTGCCCGAACCATGACTCGCGCAGGTTGGATGGAATGTCATGCGCCGGGCAGGCCCTGCGCAGAATTCCGACCAACGCCCGGACAGGCCCGGGAGCCTCGGGGCCGGCCACAGCTTAAGCGGCCTTCACATAGAATGCAACGATTGTATCTAGTCATAACTGCAAATCGCAGCTTTCGTGCCACGGGTTACGCTGGCACCCTCCATGCATTCCAATCCCTCCTCCTTGCCGGACAACCCGGATCCGACCGTGGATGACGACGACCAGCCCCCCGCCATCTGCGTCCTGCTTTTCAATGCCAACGACCCCAGCGGGGCAGGCGGCCTGGCGGCGGACATCGCGGCCGTGGCGTCGGTGGGCGGGCATGCGCTGCCCGTGGTCACCGGCATCTACACCCGCGACAGTGTGGAGATCCATGACCACTTCACGCTCGACGATGAGGTCGTCGCCGACCAGACGCGCGCCGTGCTCGAGGACATGACCGTCCAGGCCATCAAGGTCGGCTTTGTGGGCAGCCCGGAAAACCTCAGCGCCATTGCCGCGGTTGCCACCGACTATCCCGAGATTCCGGTAGTCGCCTACATGCCCGACCTGTCCTGGTGGCAGGACGATCTCATAGACCAATACCACGACGCGTTTGCCGAACTGCTGCTGCCCCAGACCTCGGTACTCGTGGGCAGCCACAGCACCCTCTGGCGCTGGCTGCTGCCCGACTGGAGCGGCCAGCGCCCCCCTTCCGCGCGCGACCTGGCCATGGCGCTTGCGGAGACCGGCGTGCCCTACCTGCTCGTGACCGGCATACCCGCGGCCGACCAGCACATCGAGAACACCCTCACCTCGGCCCAGGCCGTGCTCGGCAGCGGCCGCTTCGAGCGTTTCGAGGCCTCGTTCATTGGCGCGGGCGAAACCGTATCGGCCACGCTGACCGCACTCGTGGCCAGCGGCCGTGACCTGGGCGAGGCCACGAGCGAGGCGCTGACCTACCTCGACGGCTGCCTCGCGCATGGCTTTCGCCCCGGCATGGGCCATGTGATTCCCGACCGCATGTTCTGGGCCGAGCCCGATGAGGAGGACAATGACGACACCCTCCCGCCCCCAACGGAGGGTTTTGACATGCCACCCCATGACACACAGCACTGACCGCAACCAAATCCTGTTCGACCGCGCCAAGGCGCTGATTCCCGGCGGCGTGAACTCGCCCGTGCGCGCCTTTCGCGCCGTGGGCGGCACGCCGCGCTTCATCGCACGCGCCCAGGGCGCCCATATCTGGGACGCCAATGGCCAACGCTACATCGACTACATAGGCTCCTGGGGGCCGATGATCCTGGGCCACGGCCACCCGGCCGTGCTGGGCGCCGTGCAAAAGGCCGCGCTCGACGGCTTTTCCTTCGGCGCGCCGACCGAACGCGAGGTGGAGCTGGCCGAGGAGATCATCCGCCACGTACCCTCGATGGAGATGGTGCGCCTGGTGAGCTCGGGCACCGAGGCCGGCATGAGCGCCATTCGCCTGGCGCGCGGCGCCACCGGCCGCAGCAAGATCATCAAGTTCAACGGCTGCTACCACGGCCATGCCGACTCGCTCCTGGTCAAGGCCGGCTCGGGCCTGGCGACCTTCGGCCACGCCACCAGCGCGGGCGTGCCGCCCGAGGTCGTGCAGCACACCCTGGTGCTCGAATACAACGACGTGGCGCAGCTCGAAGAAGCCTTCACCCTGCACGGCAAGGAAGTGGCCTGCGTGATCATGGAGCCCATCGCCGGCAACATGAACTTTGTGCGTGCCAGCGTGCCCTTCATGCGCCGCGCACGCGAACTGTGCAGCCAGCATGGCGCGCTGCTCATCATCGACGAGGTCATGACCGGCTTTCGCGTCGCCCTGGGCGGCGCGCAAAGCCTGTACGCGCAGCAGATCCCGGGCTTCAAACCCGATCTGACGGTGCTGGGCAAGGTAATTGGCGGCGGCATGCCGCTCGCGGCCTTTGGCGGCCCGCGCGCCATCATGGAGCAGCTCGCGCCGCTGGGCCCGGTGTACCAGGCCGGCACGCTCAGCGGCAACCCGGTGGCCACGGCCTGCGGCCTGGCCACGCTGCGCGAGATCAGCCAGCCGGGCTTTCATGACCGGCTCGCGGCGCGCACGCGCGAGCTCACCCAGGGCCTGGCCGCCGCGGCCCGGGCCGCGGGCGTGGACTTCTGCGCCGACAGCGAGGGCGGCATGTTCGGCTTCTTCCTGCTGCCCAGCCTGCCGCAGAACTACCCCGAGGTGCTCCAGACCGAGGGCGCGCGCTTCAACCGACTGTTCCACGGCCTGCTCGATCGCGGCGTGTACACCGCGCCGGCGCTCTACGAGGCCGGGTTTGTCAGCGCCGCCCACAGCGTCGAGGACATCGCCCAGACCGTGGACGCGGCGGCGCAGGTGTTCAAATCACTATAAAAACAAGAGCTGTTAGCGCTTGATTGACGGGCGCTATCAGCCATTCAGACACAAAAAAGGCCCTGACGGGCCTTTTTTGCTGTGTACCCTAGCGCCAATCAGTGGCGGAAGTGGCGCACGCCCGTGAACACCATGGCCACGCCGCGCTCGTTGGCCGCGTCAATCACCTCCTGGTCGCGCATGGAGCCGCCGGGCTGGGCCACGCAGGTCGCGCCCGCGTCCACCACCACGTCCAGGCCGTCGCGGAACGGGAAGAAGGCGTCGCTCGCCACCACGGTGTTCTGCAAGGAAAGACCCGCGGCCTGGGCCTTGATGCTGGCGATGCGGGCCGAGTCGAGGCGGCTCATCTGGCCCGCGCCCACGCCCATGGTCATGCCGCCCTTGCAGAACACGATGGCGTTGCTCTTGACGTACTTGGCCACCTTCCAGGCGAACATCAGATCCTGCATCTCCTCCTGCGTGGGCTGCTTGACGGTGACCACCTTCACGTCGGGCAGCTGCAGCTCGTGGTTGTCGGCCGTCTGCAGCAGCAGGCCCGAGCCCACGCGCTTGGCGTCGATGGCGTTGCGGCCCTGCTTCCAGGCCGTGTCGCCGCCAGCAGGCAGGGCGATCTTCATCAGGCGCACGTTGGCCTTGGCCTTGAAGACCTCGAGGGCCTCGGGCGTGAAGTCGGGCGCCATCAGCACCTCGACGAACTGCTGCGAGACTTTCTGCGCGGCCGCGCCGTCCACCGGACGGTTGAAGGCAATGATGCCGCCGAAGGCGCTCGTCGGGTCGGTCTGGAAGGCCTTGGAATAGGCCTCGAGCGCGCTCGTGCCCACGGCCACGCCGCAGGGGTTGGCGTGCTTGACGATGACGCAGGCGGGCAGCTTGAAGCTCTTGACGCATTCCCAGGCGGCGTCGGCGTCGGCGATGTTGTTGTAGGACAGCTCCTTGCCCTGCAGCTGCACGCCGGTGGCGAGCGAGCCGGGCGCGGGGTACAGGTCGCGGTACCAGGCGGCGCTCTGGTGGCTGTTCTCGCCGTAGCGCAGGTCCTGCACCTTGATGAAGTGGCCGTTGCTCTGGCCGGGGAACTGGCTGCGCTCGGGCACGTAGGACTCGGACAGCTTCTCGGCCTCAAAGTTGACCGAGGACAGGTAGTCGCTGATGGCGCCGTCGTACTGGGCGATGCGGTTGAACGCCGCGACCGAGAGCGCAAAGCGCAGCTTGTCGCTGAGCTTGCCCTGGGCCTTCAGTTCGGCGAGCACGGCCTCGTACTGGTCGGCGCTGGTGACCACGCCCACGTCCTTCCAGTTCTTGGCGGCGCTGCGCACCATGGCCGGGCCGCCGATGTCGATGTTTTCAATCGCGTCGGCCAGCGTGCAGCCGGCCTTGGCCACCGTGGCCTCGAACGGATAGAGGTTCACGACCAGCAGGTCGATGGTGTCGATGCCGTGCTCCTTGAGGGCCGCCATGTGCGCGGGCAGGTCGCGGCGCGCCAGCAGGCCGCCATGCACCTTGGGGTGCAGGGTCTTGACGCGGCCGTCGAGCATCTCGGGGAATTGCGTGACCTCGGCCACCTCGGTCACGGGCAGACCCTCCTTGGCCAGCAGCTGGGCCGTGCCGCCCGTGGACAGCAGGCGTATGCCCAGGGCATGCAGGGCGCGGGCAAATTCGACAATGCCGGTCTTGTCGGAGACGGAGAGAAGTGCGTTCATGGCAGCTCGTGGTGGTTAAGTATGAAAATGGGTTCTGTCGCGCTTGCATCAAGCGCCGAAAGCTATGTTTATTGAAGCATCTTCAGAGGCTGTGAGTATTTCCCTCGTGCCCGAAAGGCATGCCAAAACGCACCCGATCGAGGCGCAAAACGCAGACATGGCCCGAGCCATGGCGAGTATTTGCAACGATGAGCGGGGGTGTTTTTGGCGTGCAAGGCGGGCATAGGGGAAAAACTCACAGCCTCTCAGAGCAGCTTGTGCTCCACGAGCTTCTTGCGCAGGGTGTTGCGGTTCAGCCCCAGCCACTCCGCGGCGCGGGACTGGTTGTTGTCGGCGTGGTGCATCACCACCTCCAGGAGCGGCCTCTCCACCAGGCGCACGACCATGTCGTACACGCCATCGGGCTTCTCGCCGTCCAGGTCGCGAAAGTAGCTCTGCAGGTTTTCGCGCACGCATTGCTCAATGCTGTTGTTCTTGCTCATGGTTTGCTTCCTGCGGCTGGGTCTGCGCGTCGCCACGCGCGGCCGGCAGCCGGTCCATCTGCTGGCCCAGGGCGGCAAAGTAGTCGTCTACCGCCTGCCACTGCGCCGCGCAGTCCTCCAGGTTGTTGATGTGCTGCCGCAGGGCCTCGCCACCGGGCAGGTCGCGCACATACCAGGCGATGTGCTTGCGCGCGCTGCGCACGCCGCTGGCCTCGCCGTACAGGCCGTAGTGGTCCTGCAGGTGCTCGAGCAGCAGGCGGCGCACCTCGCCCACCAGGGGCGGGGCCAGATGTTCGCCCGTGGCCAGGAAATGGCCGATCTCGCGGAAGATCCAGGGCCGGCCCTGGGCCGCGCGGCCGATCATGATGGCGTCGGCGCCCGTGGCCGCGAGCACGGCGCGTGCCTTCTCGGGGCTCGTGATGTCGCCATTGGCCACCACGGGCACGCGCACAGCGGCCTTGACGGCGGCGATGGTGTCGTATTCGGCCTCGCCCCTGTATCCCTGCTCGCGCGTGCGGCCATGGACGGTGAGCATCTGCACGCCCACCTCCTCGAAACGGCGCGCGAGCTGCACGGCGTTCTTGTGCGCCGCGCACCAGCCGGTGCGCATCTTGAGCGTGACGGGCACGCCGTGCGGCGCGCAGGCCGCGACCACGGCCTCGGCGATCTCCACGGCCAGGGCCTCGTTCTGCATCAGCGCCGAGCCGGCCCATTTGTTGCACACCTTCTTGGCCGGGCAGCCCATGTTGATGTCGATGATCTGCGCGCCGCGGTCCACGTTGTAGAGCGCGGCCTCGGCCATCATGGCGGCGTCGGTGCCGGCGATCTGCACGGCAATCGGCCCGGGCTCGCCCTCGTGGTTGGCGCGGCGGCTGGTCTTGAGGCTTGCCCAGAGATCCTTGCGCGAGGTCACCATCTCGCTGACCGCGTAGCCCGCACCCAGGCGCTTGCACAGCTGGCGAAACGGCCGGTCCGTCACCCCCGCCATGGGGGCGACGAACAGACGGTTCGCCAGAGGAATATGGCCGATGTGCATGGAGGGGCGGGCGGGGAAGGTGCGGGGGAGGGGCGAGATTTTACCTGCTCAAAATTTCAGCAAATGAAATCCCGACCCTGCCGCCCGCGTCGGTCGACGGCAAGGCCCCTACACTCCCCATCCGACCATGGAAATCTGGATGCAACAACTGCTGGACCTGCTGGCCCTGCCGCAGTTCGGCCTGAGCACGGTATTCGTCGTGGCCTTTGTCTCGGCCACGCTGCTGCCCATGGGGTCGGAGCCCGCGGTGTTCGGCCTGGTCAAGCTCAACCCCGAGCTGTTCTGGCCCGCCATCTTCGTGGCCACGGCCGGCAACACGCTGGGCGGCGCCGTGAGCTGGTGGATGGGCCTGGGCGCCCACCAGGCCTGGGACGCCGCGCGCCGCCGGCGCCGCGCGGGCCTGCATCAACCGGAAGACACCAAGCCCGCGCGCGAGCTCACGCGCGCCGAGCGCCGCGCGCGCGTCTGGCTGCGCCGCTGGGGCGCCAAGACCTGTCTGCTCAGTTGGCTGCCCGTGGTCGGCGACCCGCTGTGCGCCGTGGCCGGCTGGCTGCGCCTGCCGTTCTGGCCCTGCCTGATGTACATGGCCATTGGCAAGCTGCTGCGCTACACGGTCATGACGGCGGGGCTGGTGTATCTGGTGGGTTGAGCGACTGACATCAGGCATCAGGCATCCGGCGCGCGCCACAGCGCCAGCATCTCGGGCAGCAGCGCGGGCGTGGTCTCGCGCGGATAGGCCACGCCCAGCGGCGCGAGCCGCAGCGCCTCGGGCGGCAGCAGCAGGTCGAGCACGCAGACGCCCGCCGTGGCCGCGCCATGGCCCAGCCCCGGCAGGATGCTGCGCGGCGCCACGGTCACGGCCCCGGGCTGGGCGAGCAGGCTCTCGAGCACCGGCAGCGACACCGTGGACACGGGAAACCACTGTGCCTGCGGCAGCCGCGCCAGCACCACGCGCTCGAACACATCGCGCACCGCAATGCTGGACGTGGGCAGCACCCAGCGGGCATCGGCCAGCAGCTCCAGCGGCACGCACCGGCTGGCGGCCAGCGGGTGGCTGGGCGCGGCGATGAACACGGCCTCGTCGGCCAGCAGCGCGTCGAAGGCATGGCTGGCCGGCAGCTGCGCGGGCTCGCGGCAGAACACGGCATCGAGCGCGCCGCCGATCAAGAGTGACACGAGGCGCGCGCCCTCGCCCTCCTGCACGTCCACATGCACCTGCGGGTGCAGCGCGTAGAAGCGCGCCAGCAGCGGCGCGAGGATGGAATGCGCGGCCGACGGTATGGCCCCCAGGCGCAGCGCCGCCGAGGCCCCCAGGCGCATGGCGGCCAGGGTCTCGGCCGCGTCCTCGATCTCGTGCATCACGCCGCGCGCCGCCTCGGTCAGCGCCTGGCCGGCCTGCGTCGGGCGTATGCCGCGCGCGTGGCGCTCGAACAGCCGCGTGTCCAGCAGGCGCTCGAGCTCGGTCAGCGCCTGCGTGGCAGCGGACTGGCTCATGCCCAGTTGCTCCGCTGCCCGGCCTATGGAGCCGCATTGCTGCAGCGCCAGCAGCAGCTGCAGCTGGCGCAGGCGCGCCTGGCGCGTCAGGCGCGACAGCAGCAGCCGGCTCTCTGGAAAGTGGTCGGATTCATGCATGGGTGCGGCACGGCGGTAGTGGTTCGGACGCCTTGGTTGCAGCCATCGGCAACGCTTATATCTCTACCAAAAAATGACATGCACGCGCAATCTGCGTTTTCTATAGTTTCCACACCATGCGGTGCGCACATGAGCAGACAAGGCGCACGCTGCCGCGGCCCTGCGGGCAAGACGGCACCACCATCAAGGAGACATACATGCACAGCAGCCCCAGCACCACGACCCAAGCCTGCCGCCTGAACCCCAGTGCCATGGCCGTCGCCGCCCTGACGGGCGCCGTCCTGGCCCTGTCCCTGCCGCTGGCCGCGCGTGCCGCCGACATCTACCCGAGCAAGCCCATCAAGCTGGTGGTGCCGTTTGCCGCGGGCGGCTCCACCGACATCGTGGCGCGCATCATCGCCGAGGGCATGCGCAGCACCATGGGCCAGGCCATCGTGGTGGACAACAAGGCCGGCGCGGGCGGCGTGATCGGCACCGAGGCGGTGGCCCAGGCCGCGCCCGACGGCTACACCATCGGCATGGCGACGGTGAGCACCATGACCATCAACCCGTTTCTGTTCACGCGCGCCGCCGGCCTGCCGGCCAAGCTCACGCCCGTGGCCAACCTGGTGAACATGCCGGCCGTGTACATGGTCCACCCAAAGCTAGGCGTGAACACTTTTGAAGCCTTCGTCGCCAAGGCCAAGGCCGAGCCGGGCAAGATCAGCGGCGCCGTGCCCGGCCTGGGCACGCTGGGCCATCTGCTGCTGGCCTCGTTCAACGACACGCTCAAGACCGACATCCAGATCGTGCCCTACCGCGGATCGGGCCCGGCGCTCAACGACGCGCTCGCGGGCATGGTGCAGCTCATGCCCGACCAGCTGCCCTCGGCCATGCCGCACATCAAGAGCGGCAAGCTCATCCCCTTTGTGCAGGCCTCCGAGGCGCGCTCGCCCGAGCTGCCCAATGTGCCCACCTTCAAGGAGCTCGGCTACGACAACCTGAACCAGCTCGGCATCAGCTGGTTCGGCATCGTCGCACCCAAGGGCACGCCCGCGCCCATCGTCCAGCGCCTGCAGGAGGCCGCCGTCAAGGCCGCCCACCTGCCCGAGGTGCAAAAGCGCCTCAAGACCGTGGGCGCCAGCCCGAGCAACATGGACCAGAGCCAGTTCCCGGCGCAGATCGCCCAGGAGTCGCAGCGCAACAAGGCGCTGCTCGACAGGCTCGGCGTCAAGCCCGAATGAGCGGGGGGAGCACCATGGAACAGCTGCAGGACTTCTTCACACGCGAGACCCCGCGCATGACGGCGCTGGCCGACAAGATCTGGTCGCTGGCCGAGCTGCGCTACGCCGAGACGGCGTCGGCGCGGCTGCACATGGAGGCGCTCGCGGCCTCGGGCTTTCGCGTCACGGCGGGCGTGGCCGACATCCCAACGGCCTTCATGGCCGAATGGGGCGAGTCCGGACCCGTGATCGCCTTTCTCGGCGAGTACGACGCGCTCTCGGGCCTGAACCAGCAAAGCGGCGCCCTGGTGTGCACGCCCTCGGTGGACAGCCCGGGCCTGGCGGGCCATGGCTGCGGCCACCACCTGCTGGGCACCTCGGCGCACTTTGCCGCCATCGCGCTGCAGGCGCATCTGCTGGCCAGCGGCCAGAAGGCGCGCGTGCGCTACTACGGCTGCCCGGCCGAGGAAGGTGGCTCGGGCAAGACCTTCATGGCGCGCGCCGGCGTGTTCGACGACGTGGACGTGGCCCTGACCTGGCACCCGGCGAGCTTCACCGGCGTCTTCAGCCAGAGCACGCTGGCCAACATCCAGGCCAAGTTCATCTTCCACGGCAAGGCCTCACACGCCGCGCATTCCCCGCACCTGGGGCGCAGCGCCCTCGACGCCGTCGAGCTCATGAACGTGGGCGTGAACTACCTGCGCGAGCACATGCCGCCCTCGGCGCGCGTGCACTACGCCGTGACCGACTCGGGCGGCCTGTCGCCCAACGTGGTGCAGGCGCGCGCCGAGGTGCTGTACCTGATACGCGCGGCGCGCAACGACGAGGCCGCCGACCTGTACCGGCGCGTGCAGAACGTGGCGCGCGGCGCCGCGCTCATGACCGACTGCCGGGTCGAGATCGTGTTCGACAAGGCCTGCTCCAACCTGCTGCAGAACCGCACCCTCAACCAGGTGCTGTACGAGCGGCTGCAGGCCGAGGGCGCCCTCACCGTGGACGCGGCCGCCCAGGCCCAGGCCGGCGACTTCCAGGCCACGCTGAGCGGCGACGAGATCGACGCCGTGAGCCGGCCGCTGGCCAGCGTGCTGCGCGGCAAGCTGCCCCGGGTGTTCGAGGGCGTGGCGCCCTACGACCCGCAGGCGGACGACATCCTGTTCGGCTCCACCGACGTGGCCGATGTGAGCTGGATCGCCCCCACGGCCCAGGCCTGGGTGGCCTGCTACGCCTTCGGCACGCCCATGCACTCGTGGCAGATGGTGTCCCAGGGTCAGTCCAGCCTGGCCCATGCCGGCATGGTGCGCGCGGCGCGCGTGCTCGCGGGCACGGCGATCGAACTGCTGCGCCGCCCCGAGCTCATCGCCCAGGCCAAGGCCGAGCTGCTCGAGCGCCGCCAGGGCAAGCCCTACACCTGCCCGATTCCGGACGACGTGCCGCTGCCCTTCCAGCGCTCATAAGACAAATTTGATAGCTGCCAGCGCCCTATCCACGGGCGCTGGAGGCATATTTCTTTCACATGGCGAGCCTTGCCACGCGCTGCCGCCACAGGCCCTCCAGCGAGTAGCACAGCAGCGCCGCCCAGATCAGCCCGAAGCCCACCATGCGCGCGGGCGACGCCACCTCGCCGAGCAGCCACACGCCGAGCACGAACTGCAGCATGGGCGAGATGTATTGCAGCAGCCCCAGCGTGGCCAGCGGAATGCGCCGCGCGCCCGCGGCAAACAGCAGCAGCGGCACGGCCGTGATCGGCCCCACGGCCAGCAGCGCCGCGAGCAGCCCCGGGCCGGCCTGCGTCCAGGCCGCCTGCCCGGCCTGCCCCGTCCAGGCGAGGTACCCCAGCGCCAGCGGCAAGAGCAGCGCCGTCTCGAGCGACAGGCCCTCGAGCGCGCCGAGCGGCGCCGTCTTGCGCAGCAGGCCGTAAAAGCCGAAGGTCAGGGCCAGCGCCAGCGCCGCCCAGGGCAGGCGCCCGGTCTGCCAGGTGAGCCAGGCCACGCCCGCCGCGGCGATCGCCACGGCCAGCCACTGGCCGGGCCGTGGCCGCTCGTGCAGGAACACCGTGCCCAGGGCCACGCTCACCAGCGGCAGCATGAAGTAGCCCAGGCTCGATTCGAGCACCTGGCCGTTGGTCACGGCCCAGACATAGACCAGCCAGTTGCCCGCAAGCAGCAGCGCCGACAGCGCAAACACCCCGAGCACGCGCGGCTGGCGCAACAGCGGCGCAAGCCAGGCGAGCCGCCGCCGCCAGATCAACACGGCTGCGAGGAAGACCAGCGACCACAGCGTGCGGTGGGCAATGATCTCCAGCGGCGACACGGACCTGAAGAACTGGAAATACAGCGGGAACAGCCCCCAGATGACGTAGGCGAGGGTGGCGTAGGCAATGCCTGGGTGCATGGGGCGACGGGCCACAAGCCGGCCCGCTCATTGATTCAAGGTAAACACCAACAAAACTGCCGTCATTCCCGCGCAGGCGGGAATCCACGGCCATGCTGAGTCAGCGCCCTGGAACGTCTGCGGATCCCCGCCTGTGCGGGGATGACGGCAAGAAAGCGGAATCAGACGTTGAACGAAAAATGTGGCGTTAAAGCCGCATGGATGCTGGATGTGCCGGCTGGGATTGTCATTTTGTACCCGCCTTCATACCCACTTTTGAAGCTCCTTCTCCGGTCATGCCAAAGCCTCGATAACGGCTTGTGGGTTGCGCTCAATCACGTTGAGCAGCACCAGCGCCGGGCCATGCGGGGTGCGGTCGCCGCGCTCCCAGTGCCGCAGCGTTGCCGTGGAGAATCCGAAGCGGGCAGCGAACTGTTCCTGAGTCATGCCCACCTTGGCACGCACGGCCTTCACGTCGATCTCGCGGGGACGATGCACGCGCACGCCGCGCACGTCACCCTTGGCGTGGGCGATGGCTTCCTGCAAGCCCTGCTTGATGCTCTCGAATGCGGTGCTCATGATGTCTTTCCTCTCCAGATTTCAACCAACACGTCAACCAAGTCGGCCAGGTCGTTGCACTCGGCCTTGGTCAGGTTGGCCTTGTCACCCTTGGCAAACAACGTCAGCAGATACAGCGGCATCAGGTCATCGTGATAGTAGTAGATGACACGCACGCCGCCACTCTTGCCTTGACCACCACGCCGCCAGCGCAGCTTTCGCACCCCGCCCGTGCCCTCCATGACATCTCCGGCCTTCGGATGCTCGGCCAGATAGTCGATCAAATCTTGGCGCTCTTCCGTACTCAAGAGCTTGTCGGCCAGCCGGGTATAGGTGGGCAGCTCAGCGATACCGCGCAGGGCTTCATTCATGAACAATTGTAATCCATTGGATTAGCCTCATCCAAGGCAGAAAAGACGGCCTTTCGACCTACCCTGCTTTCCAAGGCGCGCAAGACCGGTAGCCAACGCCTTCGAACACTGGCGAACCCCGAAGATCAGCTCCTGTTACACATTGAACAGGAAATTCATCACGTCGCCATCCTTGACGACATAGTCCTTGCCCTCGGCGCGCATCTTGCCCGCGTCCTTGGCGCCGGCCTCGCCCTTGTACTGGATGAAGTCGTCGAAGGCGATGGTCTGGGCGCGGATGAAGCCGCGCTCGAAGTCGCCGTGGATCACGCCGGCCGCCTGGGGGGCGGTGTCGCCCTTGTGGATGGTCCAGGCGCGCACTTCCTTGACGCCGGCCGTGAAATAGGTCTGCAGGCCCAGCAGGTCGTAGCCGGCGCGGATCAGGCGGTTCAGGCCCGGCTCCTCCAGGCCCATTTCCTCGAGGAACATGTCGCGGTCCTCGTCGCTCATCTCGGCCATCTCGGCCTCGATCTTGGCGCAGATGGCGACCACGGGCGCGTTCTGCGCGGCCGCGTAGTCCTTCAGGCGGTCCAGGAAGGGGTTGTTCTCGAAACCGTCCTCGGCCACGTTGCCCACGAACATCGCGGGCTTGGCCGTGATCAGGCAGAACTGTTTGAGCAGCGGCGCGTCCTCCTTGGAGACGGGCACGCTGCGCGCGGGCTTGCCCTCGTTGAGCGCGGCCTGCAGCGGCGTGAGCAGCGAGACGAGCTTGGCCGCCTCCTTGTCGTTGCCGCTCTTGGCGGCCTTGCTGTAGCGGTTCAGCGCCTTCTCGACCGTGGCCAGGTCGGCCAGGCACAGCTCGGTCTGGATGACCTCGATGTCGGCAATCGGGTCCACGCGGCCGGCCACGTGGACGACATTCGGATCCTCGAAGCAGCGCACCACGTTGACGATGGCGTCGGTCTCGCGGATATGGGCCAGGAACTGGTTGCCCAGGCCCTCGCCCTTGCTCGCGCCGGCCACCAGACCCGCGATGTCCACGAACTCGACGATGGCGGGCACGGTGCGCTCGGGCTTGACGACCTCGGCCAGCTGGGCCAGGCGCGGATCGGGCACCTCGACCACGCCGGTGTTGGGCTCGATGGTGCAGAAGGGATAGTTTTCGGCGGCGATGCCGGCCTTGGTGAGGGCGTTGAAGAGGGTGGACTTGCCGACATTGGGCAGGCCCACGATGCCGCATTGCAGGCTCATGGCAGGGCTTTCGTAGGTACGGGAGACAAACCCGCCATTTTAAGAGATGAGGCCGGGCCATGCCCCGCGGCGGGCGGCCGGCAGCGACGGGCAGCGGCCGACCTCATGGCGCCGCGCCGACCCTCGCCGCCATGAGGCCGGGGGCGCGGCTCCTACAATCCGCAACATGGCGCAGACTTTTGACGTATGTATCCGCGGGGCCGGCGTGGTGGGCCGCACCCTGGCACTCTTGCTGGCGCGCGAGCGCCTGCGCGTGGCCCTGGTCGCACCGGCTGCAGGGGCCCAGGCGGACGATGTGCGCGCCTATGCGCTCAACACCGCCTCGCGCACGCTGCTTGAATCCGTGCGCGCCTGGCCGGACGCCGAGCACGCCACGGCCGTGCTGCAGATGCAGGTGCATGCCGATCAGGACGGCATGGTGTGCTTCGACGCCGCCCAGCAGGGCTGCGACGCGCTGACCTGGATCGTGGACGTGCCCGCGCTCGAGGCGCGCCTGCAGGATGCCGTGCGCTTTCAGCCTCAGGTCGAGCAGCTCACCGAGCCCGTGGCCGCACCGCTCACCGTGGTCTGCGAGGGCCGCGCGAGCCGCACGCGCGAGGAGTTTGGCGCCGAGTTCGACATCACCCCCTACGGCCAGCATGCCATTGCCACGCGCCTCGTCTGCGAACGGCCCCATGGCCAGGTGGCGCGCCAATGGTTTGCGCCCGACGGCAGCATCCTGGCGTTTCTGCCGCTCGATGGCGCCCAGGGGAACTCCGTGGCCGTGGTCTGGTCTGTTCCCCAGGAGCAGGCCGCACATTGGCTGCAGGCCAGCGACGAGGATTTCACGGCGCAGCTGCGCGTGGCCAGCCACGACAGCCTGGGCGCGCTGCAGGCATTGGGCCCGCGCGCGAGCTGGCCGCTGCAGCAGGCGCAGGCGCGCCACTGGTGCGGCGCGCTGCCCGGCGAGCGCAGCCAGAGCTGGGTGCTGGCCGGCGACGCCGCGCACAACGTGCACCCGCTGGCCGGACAGGGCCTGAACCTGGGCCTGGGCGACGCGCGCACGCTGGCGCGGGTGCTGCACGAGCGCGCCGCCTGGCGCGGCGTGGGCGACATGCGCCTGCTGCGCGGCTACGAGCGCGAGCGCAAGGCCGCACTGCTGCCCATGGGCATGGCCATGGATGGGCTGCAGCAGCTGTTTGCGCGGCGCGAGAGCGCGCTGGCTGCGCTGCGCAACTGGGGCATGAAGGGCTTCGAGCGCAGCGGGCCGCTCAAGGCCTGGGTGGCGCGCCGCGCCATGGGCACCGATTGAGCGATTGAGCGCATGCGCCGACCACGCATGCAAGAGTTGAAGAACGAACGGAACGTCACAATGAAACTTGTCCCCTCCCTTCTGGCAGCCGCCACCCTGTGCCTGGGCCTGAACGCCATGGCGCAGGAGGGCACCATCCGCAAGGCCCTGGCCGAACGCATTCCGCAGCTGCAACAGATCGACGAGGTACGGCCCACGCCCATGAAGGGGCTGTTCGAGGTGCGCATAGGCACGGACCTGTTCTACACCGACGCCCAGGGCAACTACCTGATCCAGGGCGAGCTCATCGACACCAAGGCGCGGCGCAACCTGACCGAGGACCGCATCAACAAGCTCACGGCCGTGGACTTCAAGTCCCTGCCGCTGCAGGACGCCTTCACCATCGTGCACGGCAAGGGCGAGCGCAAGCTGGCCGTGTTCGAGGACCCGAACTGCGGCTATTGCAAGCGCTTCGAGAAGGACATGCAGAACGTGGACAACGTGACCGTGTACCTGTTCCTCTACCCCATTCTGAGCCCCGACTCGGCCGAGAAGTCGCGCAACATCTGGTGCGCCAAGGACCGGGTCGCCGCCTGGCAGGACCATATGCTGCGCGACAAGACCCCGGCCGCCGCGAGCTGCGACACGGCCGCGCTGCAGCGCAACCTGGCCTTCGGACGCAAGTACAAGATCACCGGCACGCCCACGCTGATCTTTGCCGACGGCTCGCGCGTGCCCGGCGCCATCGGCGCGCAGGACGTGGAAAAGCGCCTGGCCGCCGCTGCCACCGCCGACAAGTAAGCCGGCAGGCAGGCCGCACTCCTGATATGCGAGCTGCTCACGCCCGTCATTCAAGCGCTTCAGATACTTTTATATCTGAACACTAGTATTGACAGGCGCGAGCAGCTATTTTTTTGATACCCCTCCATGTCGTCCAGCGCTCCCTCCCCTGCTCCCATCCACTACCGCATCGACCCCGGCAACCGCCACGCCCACCTCTACCGGGTCACGCTCACCGTGGCCGCGCCCGCGCGCGAGCAGGAGCTGTCGCTGCCCGTGTGGATCCCCGGCAGCTATCTGGTGCGCGAGTTCTCCAAGAACCTGCAGTCCCTGCAGGCCCGCCAGGGCGGCGCCAGCGTGCCGCTGCAGCAGCTGGACAAGCACCGCTGGCGCGTGGCCTGCGAGGCCGGCACGCCGCTGGAGCTGAGCTACGAGGTCGCGGCCTACGACCACTCGGTGCGCACCGCCTGGCTCGACGCCACGCGCGGCTTCTTCAACGCCACCAGCCTGTGCCTGCGCGTGCATGGCCAGGAGGAGGCTGCGCACGGCCTCGAGGTGCTGCCGCCCCCGGCCCCGCATGACTGGACTCTGGCCACGGGCCTCACTCCCGAACAGGTCGACGCCGCGGGCTTTGGCCGCTACCGCGCGCGCGACTACGACGAGCTGGCCGACTGCCCCGTGGAGATGGGCGCGCTGTGGAGCACCCAGTTTGTCGCCAGCGGCGTGCCGCACCGCCTGGTCGTCGCGGGCGCCGCGCCCTCGTTTGACGGCGCGCGCCTGGCGCGCGACGCGCAGCGCATCTGCGAGCAGGCCATCCGCTTCTGGCATGGCGACGAGCGCCCGCCGTTCGAGAGCTACCTGTTCATGCTCAACGCCGTCGACGACGGCTACGGCGGCCTGGAGCACCGCAACAGCACGGCGCTGATCTGCGGCCGGCGCGACCTGCCGCGCCTGGGCCAGAGCGACAAGGAGCTGCAGGCGAGCGAGGGCTACACCACGCTGCTCGGCCTGATCAGCCACGAATACTTTCACGCCTGGAACGTCAAGCGCATGCGCCCGGCGGAGTTCGCGCGCTACGACTACGCGCGCGAGAACCACACCGAGCTGCTGTGGTTCTTCGAGGGCTTCACGAGCTACTACGACGACCTGCTGCTGCGCCGCGCCGGCCTCATCGACCACGCCACCTACCTCAGGCTGATCACCAAGACCATCAACCAGGTGCTGCAGACGCCGGGGCGCCACGTGCAGTCCGTGGCCCAGGCGAGCTTCGACGCCTGGATCAAGTACTACCGCCAGGACGAGAACACGCCCAACGCCACGGTGAGCTACTACACCAAGGGCGCGCTCGTCGCCCTGTGCCTGGACCTGGCGCTGCGCCGGGGCGGCCGCACCACGCTTGACGACGTGATGCGCGCGCTGTGGCGACGCACCGGCGCCGGCCCCATGACCGCGGCCGACGTGCTCGCCGTGCTGCAGGAGCTCTCGGGCCGCGACTGGTCGGCCGAGATCGCCCAATGGGTGCATGGCACGCAGGATCTGCCGCTGGCCGAGCTGCTGGCCGCCCACGGCATCACGCTGCAGCCCGAGCCGGCGCAGCCCGCCCAGCGCCTGGGCCTGCGCGTGAGCGAAAACGGCGGCCTGCAGATCAAGACCGTGCTGCGCGGCGGCGCGGCCGAGGTGGCGGGCCTGATGGCCGGCGACGAATGGCTGGGCCTGGAGGCCCAGGGCCAGGCCTGGCGCCTGCACCGGCTGGCCGACCTGGCGCTCTACGCGGGCAGCGCCAGCGAGGTCACGGCCCTGGTCGCGCGCGACCGGCGCCTGCTGCGCCTGCCCCTGGCCCTGCCGACCGAGCAGGCAGCAAGCGACACCGTGCGCCTGGACGTGCAGGACGCCGCCAGCGCCGAGCGCTGGCTGGGCGCCGGCGCAAGTCCGGCGTAGGCCACCTTGGGTATATTCAAACGTCTGACCCTTCACCCACTACATACAGGAGATCACCTTGGCCTACGAATGCATCGAAGTCCGCACCGAGGCGGAAAAAGTCGGCGTCATCACACTCAACCGCCCCAAGCAACTCAACGCCCTGAACGGCCAGCTCATGGACGAACTGGGCGCGGCGCTCAAGGCCTTTGACGCCGACGAGAAGATCGGCTGCATCATCGTCACCGGCAGCGAGAAGGCCTTCGCCGCGGGCGCCGACATCACCGCCATGGCCAAGTACAGCTTTGCCGACGCCTACAAGGGCGACTTCATCACGCGCAACTGGGAGACCATTCGCAGCATCCGCAAGCCCGTGATCGCGGCCGTGAGCGGCTTTGCCCTGGGCGGCGGCTGCGAGCTGGCCATGATGTGCGACTTCATCATCGCCGCCGACAACGCCAAGTTCGGCCAGCCCGAGATCAAGCTCGGCGTCATCCCCGGCGCCGGCGGCACGCAGCGCCTGCCGCGCGCCGTGGGCAAGTCCAAGGCCATGGACATGTGCCTCACGGCCCGCATGATGGACGCCACCGAGGCCGAGCGCGCCGGCCTGGTCAGCCGCGTCGTGGCCCTGGACAAGCTCATGGAAGAGGCCCTGGGCGCGGCCCTCGTCATCTGCGGCTTCTCGCAGATCGCCGTGATGGCGGCCAAGGAGTCGGTCAACCGCGCCTACGAGGGCACGCTGAGCGACGGCGTGATGTTCGAGCGCCGCCTGTTCCACGCGCTGTTCGCCACCCAGGACCAGAAGGAAGGCATGGACGCCTTCGTGAACAAACGCGCCGCAGTTTTCACGCACCAGTGATTTTTTGATTTATACTTCGCAGCTTCGGTGGTATAGCTCAGTTGGTTAGAGCGCAGCATTCATAATGCTGATGTCCCAGGTTCAAGTCCCGGTACCACCACCACAACAAGAAACCCGCAGCGTCCCTGGCGCTGTGGGTTTTTTTCTTGTGCTCTAGCGTCAACAGCCCCTGGATACACACCATGACACGCTGCCCCCCACTGCCCTCCCTGGCGCTTGCCGCCCTGCTCGCCCTGCCCCTGGCCTCCCAGGCGCAGCAGGCGCCCACGCCCGCCGGCCAGCGCCACTTCCCCGAGGCCGCGCTGCGCGGCGAACTCAAGATCCTGAGCGCGGCTGAGGCCGAGCTCAACGGCAAGCCCGTGCGTCTGGCGCCGGGCCTGCGCATCTTCAACCCGGGCAACGCGCTGGTGTTCGCCCACAGCCTCATCAACCAGCCGATCAAGGTCAACTACGTGATCGAGGCCGGCACCGGCATGCTGCACACCGTCTGGATACTCACCGAGGCCGAGGCCAGGCAGCCGCGCAAGGGTGGCGAGGGCGGCAACACCGCGCAGACCGCACGCTGAGGGCCAGGCCATGAGCAAGAAAATCTTCATCAAGACCTTTGGCTGCCAGATGAACGAGTATGACTCGGACAAGATGGCCGATGTCATGCAGGCCGCCGAGGGCTACGAGCCCACGGACAACCCCGACGAGGCCGACCTCATCCTGTTCAACACCTGCTCGGTGCGCGAAAAGGCGCAGGAGAAGGTGTTCTCCGACCTGGGCCGCGTCAAGCATCTCAAGGACAAGGGCGTGCTCATCGGCGTGGGCGGCTGCGTGGCCAGCCAGGAGGGCGAGGAGATCATCAAGCGCGCGCCCTTCGTGGACGTGGTCTTCGGCCCGCAGACGCTGCACCGCCTGCCCGAGCTGCTGAACGCGCGCCAGCGGCAGCACAAGCCGCAGGTGGACATCAGCTTTCCCGAGATAGAGAAGTTCGACCACCTGCCGCCCGCGCGCGTCGAGGGCGCCAGCGCCTTTGTCTCCATCATGGAAGGCTGCAGCAAGTACTGCAGCTACTGCGTCGTGCCCTACACGCGCGGCGAGGAGGTCAGCCGCCCGTTCGAGGACGTGCTGGTCGAGGTCGCGGGCCTGGCCGACCAGGGCGTGAAGGAGGTCACGCTGCTGGGCCAGAACGTCAACGCCTACCTGGGCGCCATGGGCGAGACCAGTGAGAAGGCCGACTTCGCCCTGCTGCTCGAGTACGTGGCCGAGATCCCGGGCATTGAGCGCATCCGCTACACCACCAGCCACCCCAACGAGTTCACGCCGCGGCTGATCGCGGCCTACGACAAGATCCCCAAGCTCGTGAGCCACCTGCACCTGCCCGTTCAGCATGGCAGCGACCGCATCCTCATGGCCATGAAGCGCGGCTACACGGCCATGGAATACAAGAGCACGGTGCGCAAGCTGCGCGCCATCCGCCCCGACATGGCGATGAGCAGCGACTTCATCGTGGGCTTCCCCGGCGAGACCGAGGAAGACTTCCAGAAGATGATGAAGCTCATCGACGACGTGCGCTTCGACAACTCCTTCAGCTTCATCTTCAGCCCGCGCCCCGGCACGCCCGCGGCCAACCTGCACGACGACACGCCGCACGAGGTCAAGCTGCGCCGCCTGCAGGAGCTGCAGGCCGTGATCAACCGCAACATCAAGGAGATCAGCGAGGAGCGCGTGGGCACGGTGCAGCGCCTGCTGGTCGAGGGCTACTCCAAGCGCGACAACGGCGAGCTCATGGGCCGCACCGAGTGCAACCGCGTGGTCAATTTCCCCGGCCAGGCGCGCCTCATCGGTCAGCTGGTGGACGTCAGAATCACTGAGGCCATGACCTACACGCTGCGCGGCGAGGTCGTGACGGCCGAGGGGTAAGGCGCCGCGCGGGCGACAACCGGGCCACGAATCTAGGCGGCGGCCATGCCAAACCGTGCCGCGAGGGCCTGCTCCAGCCCGAACTCCTGCAGGATGGCGCGCAGGCGCTCCTGGGCGCTGCGCTTTTTCTGCCCGGTCCAGCGCGCCAGGATGAGTTCGTTCTTCAGGCTGTGCTCCCAGCCGACAAGCTCGGTCACGGTGACCTGGTAGCCCGAGGCCTCCAGGTGCAGGCAGCGCAGCACATTGGTGATCTGGCTGCCGAGCTCGCGCGTGTGGATGGGGTGGCGCCAGAGCTCGGCCAGCGGCGTGCGCGACAGGCTCAGCGCCTTGTTGCGGCGCAGGCAGGCCGCCACCTCGGCCTGGCAGCAGGGCACGAGCACCATGGCGCGGGCGTGCTTCTGCAGGCCGAAGGCGATCGCGTCGTCCGTGGCCGTGTCGCAGGCATGCAGCGCGGTGACGATGTCAAAGCGTTCGGGCAGTTGCGTGGCCGCTGCGGCGTCCGCCACCGACATGTCGAGGAACTGCATGCGCGCAAAGCCCAGCCGCTCGGCCAGCGCGCGCGAGCGCCGCACCAGCTCGGCGCGCCACTCGATGCCGTATATCTCGCCGCGCCCGAGCTGCTTGAAGAACAGGTCGTAGAGGATGAAGCCCAGATAGGACTTGCCCGCGCCATGGTCGGCCAGCAGCGGCGCGTGGCCGTCCGTGGACAGCTCAGCGAGCAGCGGCTCGATGAACTGGTAGAGGTGGTAGACCTGCTTGAGCTTGCGCCGCGAGTCCTGGTTGAGCCGCCCCTCGCGCGTGAGGATGTGCAGCTCCTTCAATAGCTCGATGGACTGGCCCGGGCGCAGCTCGGCCAGCACCGCCGCCTCGGCCGCCTGGGCCGCATCGGCCCTGGATTTGCCGCGGCTCACGCCCCGCCCTTTTCGCTGGTCTTGTCGTCGCTCTTGGCGCCATGCCCCATCGGGCAGCGCGGCCCCACGTCGAGCTCGGCCCATCCCTGGGCGCCCAGGCGCTCAAGCACCTCGATGTTGCGCTCGAAGATCTCCTCGGCCTCGGGGAAGACCTCAACGGCGCGGTCCAGACTCTCCTCGCGCAGCAGGTGCAGCGTGGGGTATGGCGCGCGATTCGTGCAGTTGCTCACGTCGTCGGCAAGCGTGCCCTCGAACTGGAAGCGCGGGTGAAACGCCGCGACCTGCAGGATGCCGGCCAGGTCCATGGCCTCGACGAGCTCGTCGGCGAGCCCGAGAAAGTCGTTGAAGTCCAGAAAGTCCGGCATGGCCAGTGGCGCCATGAGCAGCGTGGTGTCGCGCTTCTCGGGCGATGCCTCGGCCAGGGCCTCGAGCTCGCGCTGCAAATCCTGTAGCAGCTCGCGCGCATCCGTGGCGTGGCTCACGGCGTAGTGGATCTGATCCTTGGTGTGCACGCCCTTGGCAAACGGGCACAGGTTCAGGCCGATGACGGCGCGCTCGAGCCAGCGCACCGTGTCCTGCACCACGGTGGCGTCGTCGCAGGTGGATGGTTCGGGTTGATCGGAGGTGGTGGTCATGGCGCGCTCTGGTGCATCGAAGGGGCAGGCATTATCCGCCCAGCACGCGGCGCCCGGTCAGGCGCTCGTGCTCGCGCGCGGCGTAGCGGTCGGTCATGCCGGAGATGAAATCGGCCACGGTGCGGGCGCGCTGCTGCTCGTCGCTCGCGAGTGCGGTGGCCGCCTGCGCCGGCGGCATCTGCCGCGGGTCGGCCTGGTAGGTGGCGAAGAGCTCGCGCACCACCTCGCGGGCGCGGTCCGTGGTCTGCACCACCTGAGGGTGGCGATAGAGCTCGCGAAACAAAAACTGCTTGAGCTCGCGCGAGCGCGCGCGCATGTCCTCGGAGAAGCGCACCAGCACCGGCAGGCCGCGCACCGCGTCCACATCGGCCGGCGCATGCGCGTCCAGGGCCGCGCGCGTGGCATCGATCACGTCGTAGACCTGGTCGCTGAGCATGCGGCGTATCGCCTCGGCCAGCAGGCGACGCGGGCTCGTGGCATGGGTCAGCCGTGGGTATTCGGCCTCGGCCTGCGCGCGATAGCGGTCGAACAGCGGCACCTCGCGCAGCTGCTCCAGCGTGATGAGGCCCGAGCGCACGCCGTCGTCGATGTCGTGCGCGTTGTAGGCGATCTCGTCGGCCAGGTTGCACAGCTGGGCCTCCAGGCTGGGCTGGCGGCCGAGCAGAAAGCGCGAACCCACGCCGCCGGGTTCACGCGCCTCGATCAGCTCGGCGTTGCGGCGCGAGCAATGCTTCAGGATGCCCTCGCGCGTCTCGAAGGTCAGGTTGATGCCGTCGTACCGCGGGTAGCGGTCCTCGAGCACATCGACCACGCGCAGGCTTTGCAGGTTGTGCTCGAAGCCGCCAAAGCCCTCCATGCACTCGTTGAGCACGTCCTGCCCCGCATGGCCGAACGGCGTATGGCCCAGGTCATGGGCCAGGCACACGGCCTCGACCAGATCCTCGTTGAGCCGCAGCGAGCGCGCGATGGAGCGCCCGAGCTGCGCCACCTCGAGCGAATGCGTGAGCCGGGTGCGAAACAGGTCGCCCTCGTGGTTCAGGAACACCTGGGTCTTGTAGACCAGGCGCCTGAAGGCCGTGGAGTGCACGATGCGGTCGCGGTCGCGCTGGTACTCGGTGCGCGTCGGCGCGGGCGCCTCGAAGTAGCGGCGCCCCCGGCTGCGCGCCGGGTCACAGGCATAGGGGGCGAGCAGGGCTTCATGCATAAAATATGCCCCTAACGCTTACCAGCAAAGCGCGAGCAGCTATCAAATCAATACCGCTACGCACAGCAGGCGTCGATCACCTCGCGCACCAGCGCATCGGGCGCGGCGCGCATGATGGCCTTGCCCGGGCCGTCGATGAGCACGAAGCGGATCTCGCCGCCTTCGGCCTTCTTGTCCACGCGCATCAGCTCCAGGTAGCGGCCGGCGTTGTCCTGCGCGTCCAGGACCGGCGCGCGCGTGGGCAGGCCGGCGCGGGCGATCAGGCGCGTGAGGCGCTCGACAAACGCCGCATCCACCATGCCCAGGCGGCGCGAGAGTTCGGCCGCCATGACCATACCGGCGGCCACGCCCTCGCCGTGCAGCCACACGCCGTAGCCCATGCCCGCCTCGATGGCGTGGCCGAAGGTGTGGCCGAAGTTGAGGATGGCGCGCAGGCCGGATTCGCGCTCGTCCGCGCCGACCACCGCGGCCTTGATCTCACAGCTGCGCCTGACGGCATGGGCCAGCGCGGCCCGGTCGCGCGCGAGCAGCGCATCCATGTGCTGCTCCAGCCAGGCAAACAGCTCCATGTCGGCAATGGGCCCGTACTTGATGACCTCGGCCAGCCCGGCGGCCAGCTCGCGCGCGGGCAGCGTGTCGAGCGTCGCCAGGTCGCACACCACCAGGCGCGGCTGGTAGAAGGCACCAATCATGTTCTTGCCCAGCGGGTGGTTGATGGCGGTCTTGCCGCCCACACTGGAATCCACCTGCGCCAGCAACGTGGTCGGCACCTGCACAAAGGGCACGCCACGCATGTAGCAGGCAGCGGCAAAGCCCGTCATGTCGCCGACCACGCCGCCGCCCAGGGCGTAGAGCACGGTCTTGCGGTCGCAGCCATGGCTGAGCAGGGCGTCGAAGATCAGGTTCAGGGTCTGCCAGGTTTTGTGTTCCTCGCCATCGGGAAGGACCACCGTGTGCACCTGGGCATATCGATCCCGCAGTTGTTGCTCCAACTGCGCTCCATACAGCGGCTGCACGCAGGAATTGGTCACAACAAGCGCCGCAGAGCCCTTGGGCAACGCCGGATTCCGGCTCAGGCCGCCAAGCAGGCCAGGTCCAACGGAAATGTCGTAACTACGCTCACCCAGGTCGATGGCAATGGTTTCAGGAACTGCATTCATACCCTGAGCTTAACAACGCGCAGCACGGATGAAAAAAACCCCGGCCAAGCCGGGGTACCTATGGGACCGCGAACATACCAACACACTATGTGCTTCATCGCACCGCGTCAGCACTCGTCTGAACCTGAGCTTCACTGCGAAGCCACACAACGCCAGGCGAACATTGGTATGGATGCGCCTCGACTGGTATCGGAGTGCACCACAGTCAGTATTTCGCCCACAGGCATGACTATCCGCGACTCATGGTGCAGCACTCACTGATTGCCGGGTTCGCGCATGGTGCATGCCCTCGAATCTCGGTTCCCCCCAGCCTAACTCACTCGGATGTTGACACTTGCGGAGTGCAGTTTCTTGTCACGCGGATCCTGCACAGAGCAGGTGATCTTCACATCACCCGCTTGATTTCCCGCATGAAAATGAAAGGAGCTCCCCCCGGAATTGGCACCCAAGGTAATGCTGCGGTACGACACTGGCTTTCCATCCTTTTCGTGCTCCTCGTCTCCATCCAGGTAGTACAGCGCACCGGAGTCCAGCCCTTCCTTGATATCGCATGCGAAAACATCCTTTTCGCCGCCAGGTATTGGACGCCCATCCTCAGTCGCATTCACATACAAGGTGGTTGTGAACGGGGCATTCGCGCCAGTTCCCGGCGGATACCCTGCCACGTTCAGTGGCAAAACCGTCCTGTCCGCACGCAAGGTGATTTGGTAGGGCGCATGTGATTCGCCGCCGCTGTCGCCGCCACCACCGCACGCCGTCAATGCCGCCGCACACACCACGGCAACTGTGCAAAAAACAGAAATTTTCATACTTGATTCACTTTCAATCGCTCAGACTCAACGCACTGGCCCACGATCCGTAATGACCTTGGGCGTAATAAACACCAGCATTTCCCTTTTCATGGATTCCTTGGTGCGGTTCTTGAACAGATTTCCGACCACGGGAACGTCACCCAGCAGGGGGATCTTGTTTTCCTGGTTGGTTTCTTCCATTTCGAAGATGCCGCCAATCACCACGGTGCCGCCGTTCTCGACCAGCACCTGGGTCTTGATGTGCTTGGTGTCGATGGCCACGCCCTGGGTCGTGCTCTCGCCTCGGCTGTCCTTGTTGACATCCAGATCCAGAATGATGTTGCCCTCGGGCGTGATCTGCGGCACGACCTCGAGCTTGAGCACGGCCTTCTTGAAGGCGATGGTGGTGGCGCCATTGGGGGCAGTGACTGAATACGGGTACTCGGTACCCTGTTCGATCAGGGCCTTGGTCTGGTCGGCCGTGATCAGGCGCGGACTGGAGACGATCTTGCCCTGGCCGTCGGCCTCCATGGCAGACAGTTCCAGCGTCAGGAAACGGTTGGCTGCGGAATTGAAGATGGACAGGGCAAACGAGCCCACGGCCTGGCCGCTGGACAGTGACGCCGGCAGATTCACGAAGCTGCCACCCACATCGACGGCTCCGCCGAACCCGGCCGAGTTCGTGGCGTTGCTGTAGTTGGTGCCCCAGGCAGCACGATTGCCGCCACCGAGGCTGTATCCGCCATCGCCGCCGCGATTGGCGCGCAGGTCGCCACCACCCAGGCGCACGCCCAGCGAGCGGCCAAAGGTGTCACGTGCCTCGACGATGCGCGCCTCGATCATGACCTGGCGCACCGGCACGTCCAGCGTCAGCAGCAGCTGCCGCACTTCTTCCAGTTTGGCGGGCGTGTCGGTCACGAACAGCTGGTTGGTGCGCGGCTCGGCGATGGCATTGCCGCGCTCGGTCAGGAATCGCGTGTTCTGGCTGCCGTTGCCGCTTCCGCTGCCCGAGGAGGTGTTGGTCGTCAGCTGGGTGACCATGTCGGCAGCCTTGGCGTAGTTCAGCTGATAGGCCTGCGTACGCAGTGGCTCCAGCTTCTGGATGGCCTGCGCGGCCTCGTAATCCTTGCGCGTACGCTCGTCGATCTCGTCCTTGGGTGCGATCCACAGCACGGTGCCGGACTTGCGCATGCCCAGGCCCTTGGCGTCCATGATGATCTGCAAGGCCTGATCCCAGGGCACATCCTTCAGGCGCAGGGTCAGCGCGCCCGTGACGGTGTCGGAGGTGACGATGTTGAAGTTGGTGAAGTCGGCGATCACCTGAAGCAGCGAGCGCACTTCGATGTTCTGGAAGTTGAGCGACAGTTTCTCGCCGGTGTAGTTGGGCCCCTGGGTCAGCTTGGACAGGTCGACCTTCTTGGAGCGCACCTCGACGACGAATTGGTTGTCGCTCTGGTACGCGCTGTGCTCCCAGTCCCCCACGGGGTTGATGATCAGGCGCACGCGCTCGCCCTGCTGGCTCGCGGAGATGGTCTGCACGGGGGTGCCGAAGTCCGACACATCGAGACGCCTGCGCAGGCCTTCGGGCAGGGATGAGCGCAGAAAGTCGATCTCCAGTCCCTTGCCCTGCTGCTTGAGGTCAACACCCACCTGGTTGTTGGCAAGACCTACGATGATGCGCCCCGCGCCATCGCTGCCACGGCGGAAATCCAGATCCTTGAGCGGCAGCACATCGGCGTTGTGCCCCTCGGCAAACGTGGCCGCAGACCCGCTGGACACGCGCGCGTTGCCGGTCACGGCGTCGAGCAGCACCAGCACCGTCTTGCCGTGCAGTTCGGCACGGTAGGACGTGGGCTGCTTCAGGTTCAGCACGATGCGCGAGCGCTCGCCGGCCTCCACGATGTTGGCCGACTTCACGTTACCCTGGTTGATCTCCACCAGCGAACGGCCCGCGCCATTGGTGGTGGCGGGAAAGTCGAGTGCGATGCGCGCGGGCGACTGGATGGCAAAGCCGGTCGGCAGCTCGGTCTGCGGCTCCGAGAAATCGATGCGCAACACCTCCGCACCACCCTGGATGAAACCCGCAACCGATTCAATGGAACCCCGTGCGTGCGAGACCGTGGCGCCCAGAACCACCACGATGGCCGTGCCGACCATCCGCAGGCGGCGACTCCAACGAGATTGCTGTCGAATCATTTCCTCACCTCATTTCCCTCTTGGAGCTCGAGTGTTGTCATGCGCTCCACCCAGTCACCCGTGGGGTCCTGGACGATCTCGCGCAATCGGATAGTTGTCTCCGAAATTCCGATGATCTTTCCGTAGTTCTGCCCGAGGTAGTTGCCCGAACGCACCTGGTACAGGAGTTTGTCCACGCTCACGAGCGCGGTCGGAGCACCTGTCTTGTTCAGACTGCCGACCATCTTCATCGCGTCAAGCGGATAGGCCTCGAGCGGCTCCTTGCGCCTGGACATCTCGGGCGCGATCAGGGACGCGTTGGCCACGGATTCCGACGATTCGCGGCGCAGTGCCTGCGTGAGCTTCATCGGGCTGAACGGATCGGTCTTCCCGTCCCCGGTGTAGTCCTGCGGGTGGAACTGCTTGGGTTCGGTCAGCGGCGTGACGCGCGGCTTGGTGGTTGCACGCAGGTCGCTCATCCACTGGCGCAGTTCGTCCTCGTCACTGCCACCGCACCCCGACAGGATCAGGGCACCCATGAGCGTGGCGAGCAGCCTGGGGCAATGGCGACGCATCATTTCTTGGCTCCCTTCTTCGCAGCGGCCTTCTGAGCCTGTATCTCGTCCTGATCGAGATAGCGGAAGGTTCTTGCCGTCGCCTCCATGGTCAGATTGCCCTGGGCGTCCTTGGTCGGCGGCGCCAACGAAAGATTGTTCAGCGTCACGATGCGCGAGAGATTGGCAACGTCGGATGCGAAGGCCCCAACGTCGTGGTACTTACCCACGACTCGAATCGCAATGGGAAGTTCGGCGTAGTAGTCCTTGACCACCACCTGGCCCGGGCGGAACAGCTCGAACTGCAGGCTGCGCCCCAGGCCGGCCTGGTTGATGTCCGACAGCAGGGCCGACATCTCTGCCTTGCTGGGCAGTTGCTTTTCGAGCTGGGTCACGTATTGCTGGACCTGCTCGCGCTGCTTCTTCAGCGCGTCCAGGCTCACGGCCTTCACGAGCTTCTTCTGATAGTCGGCGCGCAGGGTCTGCTCGGTATTGCGCTCTGCCGTCAGTTCCTCCTCGAACTCAGACAGCTTGAAGAACCACAGAAACGTGGCCACACCGACGGCGATCAGCACACACAAAAGTGTGCGCGGCAGAACCGGCCACAGCGACGGATCCTTGGGGTCGAGATTCTGGAACTGGCGCTGCAGGTCATCCTGGAGCTTGGCGAAGTCGAACTTCGGCGCTTTTTTCTTGGCCATGGCTATTTCCCTGCCGCCGCTTGCGCAGCCGCGCCTGTCGCCGCCTGCATGTCGGAGCTGCGCACGAGGCGAAACCGCAGATTGAACGAGGCCACGCGACGCTGATCCTTGGGCGACAAGGACATGTTGGCGGCGATGATTTCCACCAGTTCGGGCTTGGCCAGCCAGGGCGTGTTGTTGCTCAGGTTTCGCAGCATTTCGGACACCCTCTCATTGGACTGGGCCATGCCCTGCATGGCGACCACCTGATCGGTCTGTTTGAGGCTGGTGACATAGACACCATCGGGCAGCTGCTGGACGAGTTCATTGAGCAGGTGCACCGGCAGGTTGCGGTCGGACTGCAGGTCCTCCACGGCCTTCTGGCGCGCCTGCAGGGCCGCGATTTCCTCTTCGATGGTGGCGATCTCCTTGATCTGGGTTTCCAGTACCTTGATCTCGCCACGCAGATAGTTGTTTCGGTCCTGCTGATCGGAGATCTTCATCTGGAACCACCAGTAGATGGCTCCGGCGATGGCCAGTCCCAGCAGCGCCGATGCCAGCATGGTGGCCTGAAAAAGCTCGCGCCGGCGTTTGCGCGCCGCCTCGCGGTGGGGGAGCAGGTTGATCAGAATCACTGCAGAAACCTCCGCATCGCCAGTCCACAGGAAGTCAGGTAGGAGGGCGCCTCGCGCGCCATCTTCCTCAGACGCACTGCGCCGCCCACGTCCATGCCCTCGAACGGATTGATGATGCTGCAGGCGAAGCCGGTGGTCTCGGTGACGGCCTGGGTCAGGCCATGCAGCGGCGCCGAGCCGCCCGCGAGCATGATGTGATCGACCCGGTGGTAGGGCGTGCTGGTGAAGAAGAACTGCAGCGCGCGCCCAATCTCCTGCGCCAGGCTGTCGACGAACGGGGTCAACACCGCGGACTGATAGTCCTCGGGCAGATCGTTGTTGCGCTTCTTGTTCTCCGCCTCTTCCTGCGAGAACCCGTATTGGCGCACGATGAGCTGCGTCAGCTGCGCACCGCCAAATGCCTGGTCGCGTTCGTAGAGCACGTCGTCGTTGCGGATCACCTGCATGCTGGTGGTCAGCGCCCCCACCTCGAACAAGGCCACGACGGAATCCACGCCGCGATGGGGCAAGGCCTCTATGAGGCGCCCCGCGGCAAGGCGTGCGGCATGGGACTCGATGTCCACGATCACGGGCTTGAGGCCTGCCGCCTCGGCCAGGCCCTGACGGTCCTGGACCTTTTCCTTGCGCGACGCGGCGATCAGCACGTCGACATCGCCGGATCCGTTCTTGCTGGGACCCACCACGCAGAAGTCCAGACTGACCTCATCCAGCGAGAAGGGTATGTACTGATTGGCCTCGGACTCGACCTGCACCTCCAGCTCCTGCTCGGTCATGCCACCGGGCAGGCTGATGCGTTTGGTAATGACCGCGGAGGGCGGCAGAGCCAGCGCCACGTTCCGCGTGCGGGTTCCGCTCTTCTTCACCACACGGCGCAAGGCCTCGGCGACCTCGTCGAATTTTTCGATATTGCCGTCAGTGATCCACCCGCGCTCGAGCTGCTCCATGGCGCAGCACTCGAGAACCAAGGCTCCTGCCTTGTCCCGCCCGAGCTCCACGAGCTTGACGCTTGATGAACTGATGTCGACCCCAAGCAACGGGGCCGGCTGGCGACTGAGTAATGACCCCATGGAGATCACGGTTCCCTCCCCGCAACTTGCAGCTTGTAGCAACAAAACTTAACACTTCAGATGAATACTATCAGTATGCACCTACACCGGCAAAGAAATTTACGGGTTTGATACAGCTCTCACGTTGTCAAAAGCTGACGATTCATGTGCTAGCTGTAGTTTCTCACCACGTTGTTTCCATCGAAGCCGAGGCGTGTGATGGGCGGTTTGCCGGAAGTAGCAGAGTGTGGCCGGTTGAAGTTGTAGTGGTACATCCAAGGAGCCAACTCACGGGCGCGCAGCTCTGAGCTGGGATAGACGAACGCATAGGCCCATTCGCGCAGCAGAGTCTGGATGAAGCGCTCAGCCTTGCCGTTGGTGCGTGGCGTGTACGGGCGGGTGCGGATATGCCGGATGCCCAGGCGGCGCAGCAGTTTGGCAAAGCGGCGCGAGTTGTAGGCCGAGCCGTTGTCCGTCATCACCTGCTCGATCTTCACGCCCAGGCTCTTGTAGTAGCGCAGCGCCGCCAGCACGAAGGTGCACGCACTCTTGGCCGTCTCATCGGCCAGCACCAGGCTGAAGCCCACACGCGAGTGATCGTCGATGGCCACATGCAGCGCTTGCCAGCCCGCATGTGGCGTGTTCTGGGTGCGGTCACCCGTGACGCGGTGCCCCGGTCTGTCGAAACGAGCGAGTTTCTTGGTGTCCAGATGCAGCAGCTCACCAGGCGCTGCGCGCTCGTAGCGCCGCACAGGCACCGCCTGCTGCAGGGCAGGCAGATGGGTAACGCCGGCAGCCTTGCAGGCACGCGCCACCGTGCTGCGCGACAAGCCCACGCGCTCGGCAATGCGCTCATAGGTCAATCGCTGGATTCGTCGCAGCGCCACGGCACGCTCGAGCTTGCTCGCCAGGCTGCGTCGGGGGCTGCGCCGGGGCCGCGAGCTACGATCGATCAGACCGGCAGCGCCCTCGGCCGCGTAGCGACGTAGCCACTTGCGGGCCGTGTGCGTGCTGATGCCGGCGGCCGCGGCCGCCGGCATCAGGCCAATGCGATCGATCTCTTGCATCAAGTGTGCTCGCCCTTTGGGCGTCAATGAGGCATTCTTGTGGATGTTCATCCGGGGAGTCCTGAAGAAAGCTGGTTGGCGTGAGAACCGCCATCTTCCTTCACCTCGGGTGAACAACCTCTTGGGAAACGACAGCTAGCTGGCCGAAGCGTTGTCGGCAAACTCGGGGCGGTCCTGGCGGAGCAGCCCATCTCACGTCACCAGAAATGGGTAAATGCCGCATTTTTATAATGCGGAGTTGCTTGCCGATTGAGCCCTATGCCGCATTCACAGGAATCCTCCCCCACCCCCAAGGCCCCCCGCCATTCGCATTCGCCGCGCTGGCTGCGCTGGCTGCTGCGTGCCGTGGCCTGGCTCGTGGGCCTTGGCGCGGCCGGGGTGCTGGCTGCGGTGCTGGTCGTGGGCATAGGCCTGGCCATGGCCTACCCCAATCTGCCGGACGTGTCCGAGCTGGCCGACTACCGGCCCAAGCTGCCGCTGCGCATTTATTCCACCGAGGGCGCCCTGCTGGGCGAGTTCGGCGAGGAGCGCCGCAACCTGACCCCGATTGCCGAGATTCCGGCCGTGATGACCAACGCCGTGCTGGCCATCGAGGACGCGCGCTTCTTCGAACATGGCGGCGTGGACTACAAGGGCGTGCTGCGTGCCGCACTGGCCAATCTGGGGCGCGCCAAGAGTCAGGGCGCGTCCACCATCACCATGCAGGTGGCGCGCAACGTGTATCTGACTTCGGAGAAGACCTTCACGCGAAAGATCTATGAGATCCTGCTGACGTTCAAGCTCGAGCATCTGCTGACCAAGGACCAGATCCTCGAGATCTACATGAACCAGATCTACTTGGGCAATCGCGCCTACGGGTTTGCGGCCGCTTCCGAGGCCTATTTCGGCAAGCCCCTGAAGTCCATCACCGTCGCCGAGGCCGCCATGCTGGCCGGCCTGCCCAAGGCCCCTTCGGCCTTCAACCCCATCAGCAACCCCAAGCGTGCCCGCATCCGCCAGCTCTACATCATCGAGCGCATGCTGGACAACGGCTTCATCACCGCCGAGCAGGCCGAGACCGCCAAGCGGGAAGACCTGAAACTGCGCTCATCCACGGGCAACACCCACATCCACGCCGAATATGTGGCAGAGATGGCACGCCAGCTCATCTTTGCCCAGTATGGCGCCGAGGCCTACACGCGTGGCCTGAACGTCTACACCACGCTGAACGCGGGCGAGCAGGAGGCCGCCTATACGGCACTGCGCAAGGGCATCATGGACTACGAACGGCGCCAGCATTTCCGCGGACCGGAGCGCTTCGTGACCCTGCCCACCAATCCGGCCGAGGTCGAGGATGCCATCGACGATGCGCTGGCCAGCCATCCGGACAACGGCGACGTGCTCGCGGCCGTCGTGCTGGACGTGACTCCCAAGCGGATCCTGGCCGCTCGCGCCGACGGCGAAGAAATAGAGATCACGGGCGACGGCCTCAAGCCGGCCCAGTCGGGCCTGAGCCCCAAGGCTCCGCCCAACATCAAGCTGCGTCGCGGCGCCGTGATACGCGTGGTGCAGACGCCTAAGAAGACCTGGGAAATCACCCAGCTGCCCGAGGTCGAGGGGGCGTTCGTGGCCGTCGATCCGCGCACGGGTGCGATACGCGCCCTGGTGGGTGGGTTCGACTTCGACAAGAACAAGTTCAACCATGTCACCCAGGCCTGGCGCCAGCCCGGCTCGGCCTTCAAGCCTTTCATCTATTCGGCCGCGCTCGACAAGGGCTTCTCGCCCGCCACCGTCGTCAACGACGCGCCGATCTTCTTCAGTGCCGGCGCCACCGGCGCCCAGCCGTGGGAGCCCAAGAACTACGACGGCAAGTACGACGGCCCGATGACGCTGCGCAGAGGCCTGGCCAAATCCAAGAACATGATCTCCATCCGCGTGCTCCAGGCCGTGGGTCCCAAGACTGCACAGGAATGGGTGAGCCGCTTCGGCTTCGACGCCGACAAGCACCCGCCCTATCTGACCATGGCACTGGGGGCGGGTTCGGTGACGCCGCTGCAGATGGCGACGGCGTATGCCGTGTTTGCCAATGGCGGCTATCGCATCAACCCATATCTGATCACGCGGGTGACCGACCAGAAGGGGCGCATCCTGTCGCAGTTCGAACCCCCGCCCGTATCCAGCAACCCGCGCGCCATCGACGCGCGCAACGCCTTCATCATGGACAGCCTGCTGCAGGAGGTGGCGCGCAGCGGCACGGCCGCACGCGCGCAGGCCACGCTCAGGCGCCCCGACCTGTACGGCAAGACGGGCACGACGAACGACTCCGTCGATGCATGGTTTGCGGGATTCCAGCCCACGCTGTCCGCCGTGACGTGGATTGGCTACGACCAACCGCGCAACCTGGGCAGCCGCGAAACGGGCGGTGGCCTGGCACTGCCGATCTGGATCAGCTTCATGGACAAGGCGCTCAAGGGCGTGCCCGTGGCCGAACCCACCGTGCCTCCCGGCGTGGTCAATGTGAGCGGCGAATGGTTCTACGACGAGTACGCGCACAGCGCCGGCGTGGCCAGCCTCGGCATGGATGCGGCCGCGCCCGCTGATCCCACCGTGGCCCCAGCCCCTGAGGAGCGCAACCGCATCCTGGATCTGTTTCGCAACTGAGCAGCTCGCCAACCAAGAGGCGCAGGGGGATCATGAGCCGACGCCCTCCCTCGACATGAAAAGGCCCCGCCAGGGGCCACCCCTCATGCCGTGAACCGCAGCGCCATGCCGGCCTGACGGCTGGCGTCACGGCTCAGCGCCGCGAAGAACTCCTCACCCCCCTTGGTGTCCACCCAGCGTGTGCCGTCAAAGCGATAGTGATAGCCGCCGGACTGCGCAGCCATCCAGACCTCATGCAGAGGCCGCTGCAGATTGATCACGATCTGGCTGCGGTTGGCAAACATGATGGTGACCATGCCGCCCGAGCGCTGGTTGTCCAGATCCGCATCGGTGGCGTCGTTGATGCGGTCGCAGCCCTGCTCCACGGCGAGCAGCAGTTGTTCGGCGCGGTCCATGAATTCCAGGTCGGTCATTACAATTTGCGTATGTTGAGAGCCCGCCAAATTCTAGTCAGGACCATTCCCCTTGCACTGAGCGTGGCAGCCATGGGCTGCGGGCAGCGCGGCCCGCTGTATCTGCCGACGGAACCCGCGGCAGCGCAGCGCGCCACCCTTCCCGAGACGCTCAACCCGGCCGCCACGCGCGCGCCTGCGCCCGCCACACCCTCTACCGCACCATCATCCCGTCCATGACCTCCCGCCCCCTGCCCGGCCACCCTCAGCTGCATTACCGCGATCAAGCCCTTTATCTCGAAGACCGCCGCCTGTCGGATCTGGCGCAGGAGCACGGCACTCCGCTGTATGTCTATTCGAAGGCATCCATGCTGCAGGCGCTTGCCGCCTACCAGCGCGGCTTTGCCGGGCGCAAGGTGCAGATCTGCTACGCGATGAAGGCCAACTCCTCGCTGGCCGTGCTGCAGCTGTTTGCGCGCCACGGCTGCGGCTTTGACATCGTCTCGGGCGGCGAGCTCTCGCGCGTGATCGCCGCGGGCGGTGATCCGGCCAAGGTCATCTTTTCGGGCGTGGGCAAGACCCGCGCAGAGATGCGCCAGGCGCTCGAGGCCGGCATCGGCTGTTTCAACGTCGAGAGTGAGGCCGAGCTCGAGGTGCTCAGCGACGTCGCCCAGTCCATGGGCCTGCGCGCCCCGGTGAGCATCCGCGTGAATCCCGACGTGGACGCCAAGACCCATCCCTACATCTCCACCGGCCTCAAGGACAACAAGTTCGGCATTGCCCACGAGCGCACGGTGGACATCTACCGCCGCGCCGCCGCCCTGCCGGGCCTGCGCGTGGTCGGCATCGATTGCCACATTGGCTCGCAGATCACCGAGGAGACACCCTACCTCGACGCCATGGACCGCCTGCTGGACCTGGTCGCCGCCATCGAGGCTGCGGGCGTTGCCATCCACCACATCGACTTTGGCGGCGGCCTGGGCATCGACTACAACGGCGACACGCCGCCCGCGGCCGATGTGCTGTGGGCCAAGCTGCTGGCCAAGCTCGATGCGCGCGGCTACGGCGATCGCCAGATCATGATCGAGCCCGGCCGTTCCCTGGTGGGCAATGCGGGCGTGTGCCTGACCGAGGTGCTGTACCTCAAGCCCGGCGAGCAGAAGAACTTCTGCATCGTCGACGCCGCCATGAACGACCTGCCCCGCCCGGCGATGTATCAGGCCTATCACGACATCGTCCCGCTCCAGGCCGAAGCGCAGGCGCCGCAGCAGATGTATGACGTGGTCGGCCCGATCTGCGAGAGCGGCGACTGGCTCGGACGCGAGCGCAGTCTGGCCGTGGCCCCGGGCGACCTGCTGGCCGTGCTGTCCACGGGCGCGTACTGCAGCTCCATGGGCAGCACCTACAACACCCGGCCACGTCCGGCCGAGGTGCTGGTCGACGGTGCCGCCGCACATGTGATCCGCGCGCGCGAGGGCGTGAGCGACATCTACCGCAGCGAAAGGCTGTTGCCGTGACGCCCGTCGCCATCTGCGTTGTGATACATATTTTTACTTGATAAACATCAAGCAATGACCCTTCCGGCGCAATTACCATTGCGCCGTTTTTGTTCTCCTCCGTTCGCATGCCCCTCACGCCGTTAGAGCTGTACCGCGACAAGCGCCATGCCTGCCTGATGTTCACCGACCTGATCGAGGAGGATGGCCAGGCCGTGCAGGCCAACCAGTTCCTGATCGTCGACAACGGCACGGGCGCCATCCTCGACCCGGGCGGCAACCTGGCCTTCAACGAGCTGTTCATGGGCATGTCCCAGCATTTCCCGCCGCACAAGCTGTCGTATCTGCTGGCCTCGCATGCCGATCCGGACATCATTGCCTCGCTCGACCGTTGGCTCACCAGCACCCGGGCCACGCTGGTCATCTCACGCGTGTGGGAGCGTTTCGCCCCGCATTTCACCAAGGTCGGCAAGACCGAGAACCGCATCCTCGCCGTGCCGGACGCCGGCGGCCACCTGCCGCTGGGGCAGAGCGAACTGGTGCTGCTGCCCGCGCACTTCATGCATTCCGAGGGCAATTTCCACTTCTACGACCCGGTCAGTCGCATCCTGTTTTCCGGGGATCTGGGCGTCTCCATGACAACGGGCCCCGAGGCGCGCGTGCCCGTCACCGACCTCGCCGCACACATCCCACGCATGGAGGGCTTTCACCGCCGCTACATGGTCTCCAACAAGATCCTGCGGCTGTGGACGCGCATGGCGCGCGGGCTGGACATCGCGCTGATCGCCCCACAGCATGGCGCGCCCATCATGGGCAAGCGGGCCATCAATGACTTCTTCGACTGGCTCGACGGGCTCGCCTGCGGCATAGACCTGTTCGACGACCGCGCCTACCAGCTGCCCACGGGCCGCCTCGAGCCGCTGACGCATCGCGCCTGAGACTTAAAGCCAAATCGGCCTACAAGGCAGATTCCACAAGCGTCGGCAGCTATCTTGTTGATAGCTTTCCTACCTGCAGCCTGTGCCCGAGGAACAGCACCACCCGTGCCAGCAGCAGCACGGCGACGATGGCCGCGTAGACAAAGACCTCGGCAAAGTCGTTCTTTCCGGCGCGCATCCAGAAGAAATGCAGCAGCGCCAGCAGCGCGATCAGATACACGCTGCGGTGCAGCCGCTGCCAACGGCGCCCGCCCAGCCAGCGTATGGCGCGGTTGAACGAGGTCGCGGCCAGCGCCAGCATCAGCGTGAACGCGCACATGCCCACCAGGATGAAGGGGCGCTTGGCCACGTCGCGCGCGATCTCACCCGCATCGAGCCCCATGTCGAACCAGGCGTAGGCCAGCAGGTGCAGCGCGGCATAGACAAAGGCGTAGACGCCCAGCATGCGTCGAAAGCGCGCCAGCGCGGGCAGGCCGAGCAGCACGCGCAGCGGGGTGACGGCCAGCGTCAGGCACAAGAGGCGCAGCGTCCAGTCGCCCAGGGATCGGATCAGCGCCTCGGCCGGATTGGCACCCAGGCCATCCGCGGCCGCGGCATACACCAGCCAGGCCAGGGGCAGCAGGCACAGCAGGTGCAGCACGGGCTTGGCCACGGCGTGCATGGCGACGGCGTGCAGGGGGCCGCGGGTGGACATCCGTCGTTCTTTATCAGTAGTTCTTGCGCAGGTCCATGCCGGCGTAGAGCTGGCCGACCTGGGTCTCGTAGCCGTTGAACAGCTCGGTCTTGCGCCGCTTGGCAAACAGCCCGCCCTCGCCGATGCGACGTTCCGTCGCCTGGCTCCAGCGCGGGTGATCGACGTCGGGGTTGACGTTGGAGTAGAAGCCGTACTCGTTGCGCGCGGCCTTGTTCCAGGCGGTCGCCGGCTCGTGCTCCGTGAAGCGGATCTTGACGATGCTCTTGGCGCTCTTGAAGCCGTACTTCCAGGGCACGACGATGCGCACCGGCGCGCCATTCTGGCCCGGCAGCACCTCGCCATACATGCCAAAGGCCAGCAGGGTCAGCGGGTGCATGGCTTCGTCCAGGCGCAGGCCCTCGGTGTAGGGCCAGTCGAGGATGCGGCTGCCCACGCCAGGCATGACGGACTTGTCGGCCAGGGTGACGAACTCCACATATTTGGCGCTGCCCAGGGGCTGCACGCGGCGGATCAGCTCAGCCAGCGAATAGCCCACCCAGGGAATGACCATGGACCAGCCCTCCACGCAGCGCAGGCGGTAGATGCGATCCTCCTGCGGGCTCAGTTTCAGCAGCTCGTCGATGTCGAAGCGCCGGGGCCTCGCGACCAGACCCTCGACCTCCACCGTCCAGGGCCGCGTCTTCAGGGTATGGGCGTTGCGCGCGGGGTCGGACTTGTCGGTGCCGAACTCGTAGTAGTTGTTGTAGCTGCTCGCGTCCTTGTAGTCCGTGAGCTTTTCCATGGTCACGGCGCCCGCGACGGCAGAGCGCGCACCGGGCAGCGCAGCCAGCCTGCCCGGGCGGCCCTGCTGGGCCAGCGCCTCGCGCCCGGCCCAAGCGGCAAGTGCCGCCCCACCGGCACCCGCGGCCAGCAGACGCAGCAGGGCGCGGCGCTCTTCATAGACGGGGCGCGGCGTGATCTCGCTCGCGCGCGGGTGATCGAAGCCGTTGTGGCGGTTGGGAATGTGCATGGAATGCCTCCAAAACGGCTGCCGGCCGCAAAAACAATAGCTGCCAGCGCATGCCAGTTGGCACTCTGAAACTCAATACACCGTCAAAGTTCCACAGAACATACGGCAGCAGCTCACATTTTTACAGCGCACCGTAGCTGTGCAGCCCGCTCAGGAACATGTTCACGCCGAGGAAGGCAAAGGTCGTGACGACCAGGCCGACCAGCGCCCACCAGGCCGACATGGTGCCGCGCAACCCCTTCATGAGGCGCATGTGCAGCCAGGCCGCGTAGTTGAGCCAGACGATGAGTGCCCAGGTTTCCTTGGGGTCCCAGCTCCAGTAGCCGCCCCAGGCCTCGGCCGCCCAGAGCGCGCCGAGCACGGTGGCGATGGTGAAGAAGGCAAAGCCCACGGCGATGGACTTGTACATCACGTCGTCAAGCACCTGCAGCGCGGGCAGGCCCTCGGCGATGCGCCGGCGCGCGAGCAGAATGCCGGCCACGATCAGCGCCGAGATGCCGAAATACACCATCCAGTAGGCGCTGCCGCCCTCGGTCGCCCCCTGGCGGAAGACGATGGGCTCGAAACACAGCACCACGCCCAGCAGCCACAGCGGCGCGAGCTTGTACCAGCGCGTCTCCTGCGCCTGCTGCTTGATGAGGTAGGCGAACGCCACCATGGCCGAGAGCGCAAACGTGCCGTAGCCGATGAAGTTGGCGGGCACATGCAGCTTCATCCACCAGCTGTTGAGGGCCGGCACCAGGGGCTGGATCTCGTGCGCCTCGCGCACCACCGTGTACCACAGCAGAAAGCCCACGGCGGCGCTCACCACCAGCATCACAAAGCCGCCGAGCGCGCGCGTCTGATACTGCTGCTCGTAGTAGAGGTAGAACAGGGCCGTCATCCAGCAGAACATGACGAACACCTCGTAGAGGTTGCTCACCGGCACATGGCCGATGTCGGGGCCGATCTGGTAGCTCTCGTACCAGCGCACCATGGTGCCGATCAGCGCCAGGGCCACGGCCACCCAGGCGATGCGCGAGCCTATGCGCATCATGGTCTGGCCCTGGCCGCGCGAGAACATGCCGACCCAGTAGAACACCGTGCTCATGAAGAACAGCATGCTCATCCACAGAATGGCGGACTGGCTCGACAGGAAGTACTTGAGGCCGAACACCGTCTCGGAGCGCGTGAGGTCGCCCACGCCATTGTTCTGGTACAGGCCTATGGCCAGCAGCGAGCAGGCGGCGACGGCCAGCATCAGGATGCGCAGCGGCCGCCAGAACCAGCCCAGCCAGATGGCGCCCGGGATGCTGGCGAGCAGAATGCCCTTCTCATACATGTCCATGGCGCTGCCGTAGCGCTGCAGCGTGTACAGGCCGCCGACCACCGTCACCAGCGCAAACAGCCAGTCCAGCCAGTTGCGGCGCGCGAAGTAGCCTTCGTTCAGGGTCAGCGTCGTGGTGGCGGTGTTCATGGTTGACCTCCATCGGGGGGTTGGCTGGCACCCAGTAGCTGGGTGCGTAGCTGTGCGAATTCGCGGTCCGTGTCCAGCGTCTTGCGGTTGGCCGACAGCGCCATCGTTGCCTGCGCGCCGTCGCCGCCCGGCGCCAGCCAGACCCACAGGCGCCGGTCGCGCACGTAGAGCATGGCAAAAACGCCGAGGATCAGCAGCGCGCAGCCCAGATACACCACGTTCTTGCCAGGGGCTCGGGCGACCTCGAAGACGCTGGCCTGAATCTGCTTGAAGTCGGCCAGCTCGAACACCAGCGGCGCCGGATAGGCCTGGGAGTCGCTGAGCGAGAGCACGGCCTGCGTCATGAAGGCCTGGGTCTTCTCGTCGCGCGGCAGCGGCGGCAGCTGCGCGCGCTCGCGCGTGATCTGCGCGAGCTCGAACAGCGCGCCGTTCATGATGCGCATGAGCACCTCGGCGGCGCGCTCGCGCTCGCCCGCGGGCACATTGGCCTCCATGAACTCCGAGATCGCCGGCAGGCCCGCGAGCGGGCGACCGTTGACGGCGGCCACCTTCTCCAGCGCCGCCGTGCCCGGTGCGGGCGCGTCGCCCGCAAACAGGGCCAGCGCACGCCCCGCGGACTGCGCCAGCTGCTCGGCCAGATCGCTGCGGGCCGGGTCCACGGCCTGGGCCGCATAGCGGCGCACGGCCAGCTCGCGCAGCGCCGGGTCGCCGAGCGCCTGGCGCAGGCGCACAAAGCCGTCCATGCGGCCCTCGGCATCGACGGGCACGCGCAGGTAGCGCATGGGCTCGGCCTGCGATTCGCGCACGCCCAGCATGAACACGGGCTGGCCATCGCCCGTGTCCACGGGCAGCATGAAGTTGTTGTACTCGCGCGCCTGGCCGGAGGCGTCGCGCAGCTTGTAGCTCACACTCGGGCCGACGTTGCGCAGCTCGCGCTTGGTCACGGTCTTGTTGCCCGCACCCAGGCGCGACTCGATCGAGCTGCGCAGGTCCACCTTGCGCACGTCCACGCCCGAGCCGCTGCCGTCGTCGCCGAAGTTCTCGACGTTGAGCACGCGCAGGCCCGTGAACTCCAGCGTCATGGCCTCGCCGGTGACCGCGTTCTTGAGTTCGGTGGAGCCGCCGATCACGCCCTCCACGTCGAACGGCGTGCCGCCGGGCACCAGCGGCAGCGCATGGAGCTTGACCTCGGAGCCGCCGTCGTCAAAGCTCGACTGGTAGATCTGCACCCCGCCGTAGCTCACCGGATGGTTGACCTCCACCCGCGCCGGCGTGGTCTGGCCCGTGGCCAAGTCATGGATCACGATGTCGCTGGCAAACAGCTTGGGCATGCCCGTGGAGTAATGCTCGACGACGAATTTCTTGAGCTCCACGGCAAACGGCAGCTCCTGCAGCAGGATGCCGTCGGACTGGCTCAATATGGCCGTGGCGGCGGTCTTGCCCTCGGTCACCACCAGGTTGCCGCGGAAAGTGGGATTGCTGGCCGACAGGCGATGCTCGGGCTTGACGTCGGCAATGAAGCCGCCGCCCGAAAACGGCGTCTTGCCGCCAAACCACATCTGCGCGCGCACCATGAGGTCGCCATCGAGCAAGCCCCCCAGGCACACGAGCACGATGGCGCTGTGCGCGGCGATGTAGCCGAGCTTGTTGGCCGCTCCGGCCTTGGCCGCCACCATCCAGCCATCGCCGGCCGGCGTCTGGCGCCTTTGCAGGCGCACCTTCCAGCCACCCGAGACGAGCTGGCGGCCGATGCGCTGCGCCGCGGCCTCGGTGCCCTCCCCGTCCAGATGGGCGCTGGTCTTGTGGTGAAAGGCCTGCAGGCTTTGCTCGCGGATGTTCTCCTTGTAGTTGCGCAGATCGGCCAGGTACTTGGGCGCGTGGCGCGCAATGCACAGCGAGGTGCTCACCACCAGAAAGCCCAGGATCAGCAGAAACCACCAGGCGCTGTAGACGGCATTGAGCTTGAGCGCGAGAAACAGCTCGGCCCAGAACGGCCCGAACTGGTTCACGTAGTTGTTCACCGGCTCATGCTGCTTGAGCACGGTGCCTATGACCGAGGCGATGCAGATCACCGTCAGGAGCGCGATCGCAAAGCGCATGGACGCCAGCAGCTCGGTCAGCGAGCGCGTGGCGGGCGAGCGCGGCGCATGGCCATGGCGCTGGGAGGTGTCAGACATGAAGAAGCGAAAGCCCGGATGTGAAAAAGGCGGGCCACCCGTTCAGATGTGCCCGCCCAGCCTTGGGTGCGATTATCGGCGCAAGGTTCCCTGCACGCCGCCCAGCACCCCTACGGCCTTGATATGTATCAACGCAACCCGGCAATGTAGTCGGACACGGCCTTGATCTCGCGGTCGTTGAGCTTGGCGGCCACGTCGCGCATCTGGATGTTGTTGCCGCGCTTGCCGTCGCGGAAGTCCGTGAGCTGCTTGACGGTGTAGTCCGCATGCTGACCCGACAGACGCGGGTATTGCGAGGGGATGCCCGCGCCGTTGGGGCTGTGGCAACCCGCGCAGGCGGCGATCTTGCGATCCTGGATGCCGCCGCGGTAGATGCGCTCGCCCAGGGCGACCAGATCCTTGTCCTTGGCAAAGCCTTCCTTGGCCTTTTGCGAGGCCAGCCAGGCGGCCACGTTGCGCATGTCGTCGTCGCTCAGCATGGCGGCCATGCCCTGCATGACGGCGTCGGCACGCTTACCCGACTTGAACTCCTGCAGCTGCTTGACCAGATATTCCGGATGCTGCTGCGCCAGCGACGGGTTGGCCGCGATGGTGGAATTGCCGTCCGCCGCGTGGCAGGCGGCGCACACCGCCGCGTAGCTGGCCTCGCCCTTGGCCAGGTCGGGCTTGGCGGGCGCCTGCTGCGCGAAGGAGGTAACGGCGGAAGCTGCCAGCGCGGCAGCCGTGAACAGGGAGGCGAGCAACTTCATATCGAGGGTTCTTGTCTTATATGCGCAAAACCCCGCGATTCTACAATGCGCCCCGAATTGTTCCAGTTCGAATACATCAAACTATGCCCACCAAGCCACCCACTGCCGCGGCCGTGACCGGCACCCTGCCCGACGCCAAGGCGGCCCTGGGATGGATGCACACCGCGCGCTTTCTGACCACCGCAGCCCAACTGCACCAGCTGCCCGCCATCGACGTGCCCGAGATCGCCTTCGTCGGCCGCTCCAACGCCGGCAAGTCCACCTGCATCAACACCCTCACGCAGCAGCGACAGCTGGCCTTTGCCTCCAAGAAACCGGGGCGCACCCAGCACATCAACCTGTTCGCCCTGGGCAAGCAGGGCGCCACCGACGCCGTGCTGGCCGACCTGCCCGGCTACGGCTACGCGGCCGTCTCGCGCTCGGACAAGCAGCGCTGGCAGCAGGTCATGGCCAACTACCTGGTGAGCCGCCAGGGCCTCACAGGCATCGTGCTGCTGTGCGACCCGCGCCTGGGGCTCACCGAGCTCGACGAGGCGCTGCTCGAGATCGTGCGTCCGCGTGTCGAGCAGGGCCTCAAGTTCCTGGTGCTGCTCACCAAGGCCGACAAGCTCACGCGCTCGGAGCAGGCCAGGGCCCTGTCCATCACCCGACTCAACGCCGGCGGCGGCGAGGTGCGCATGTTCTCGGCCCTCAAGCGCCAGGGCGTGGAGGATGTGGCGCAGCTGCTGTGGCAATGGGCGCATCCCCCGCTGGCCGAAGCCGCCGACGCCGCACCCGCACCCGCACCCGATTTGCCGTAAGAACGGCTCAAGTAGCGAGACCTGTTGATTGCACGCGGTGCTTGCAAAACCCTCCGTCATCCCCGCGCAAGCGGGGATCCAGGCGCTACACAAGCAGTTGCCTCGTCACCGCTTTGGATCCCCGCTTGCGCGGGGATGACGGGGTCAATAGGTTCGCTACCTGTGCAATGAAAATGCTAGCTACTGACGCTTGCCTATCAAGCGCTGGAGGCCAAAAACATCAATAAACCGATTCCTGCCCCTCGGGCCGCGTCTTGAAGCGCTTGTGCACCCAGTAGTACTGCGCGGGCATGGTGCGGATGGCGGCCTCGAGCTCGCGGTTCATGCGCGCGGTGTCCGCCACATGATCCTCGGTGGGAAAGTTCTCCCAGGCCGGCGTCAGCACCGCCTCATAGCCTTCGGGGGTCATGCGGCTGTACAGCGCCACGACCTTGGCCCGGCCCAGGCGCGCAAAGCGCGACAGTGACGGGATCGTGGCCACCTCGGGCATGGCGAAAAAGGGCACGAAGACCGAGTCGTTGCGGCCATAGTCCATGTCCGGCAGCAGGTACAGCAGCCCGCCCTTGCGCAGGCAGGCGATGATGGGCTTGACGCCGTCGGCGCGGTTGAGCATGCGCACATTGCCAAAGCGCTGGCGCCCGGCCATGAACCAGGCATCGAGCGCCGGGTCGGGGTTGGTGGCGAAGATGGACGTGAACTCACGCGCGGTATTGAGCGGCAGCGCCAGGCCGCCCGCATCCATGCTGTAGAAATGCGGAGCGAAGACGATGGTGGGCGTGTCGCCGTCCAGCTCGTGCACGGCGCCCGTGAGCTTCACACGCGAGCGCACCAGCGCCTCCGAGCCCGACCACAGCCAGCTGCGATCCAGAAACGTCTGGCAGAACACGACAAAGCTCTCGCGCGCCCAGGCGCGGCGCTGGGCCTCGGGCACGTCGGGAAAGCACAGCTCCAGGTTGCGCAGCGCCACCTTGCGCCGCGGCGCGGCGAGCACGAACAGCAGCCGGCCTATGAGCCAGCCCAGCGCCCGCAGCCAGGACAGCGGCAGCCGCGCGAGCAGCCCCATGAATGCGACGGCCACGCGCGTCGTCATGCCCGGCCCTCGTCGGCCGGCGCGGCGCTGGTGTGCGCCTCGGTGCGCGGTTGCTTGTAGCGTGCGTAGCCCCACAGGTATTGCTCGGGGCTTTGGCGAATGAGTTGTTCCATGGCTTGATTGATCTGCAGCACGGCGGCGTCGAGTGTAGGCGCGAGCGGCTCGGGCAAGTCCTGCAGGTGCAGCCGATAGCCGCTGCCGCGCGGCAGACGCTCGCAGCGCGCCAGGACAACGGCCGCGCCCGTCTGCTGCACCAGGCGCGCGGCCAGCGTCATGGTGTAGGCCTGCGCCCCGAAGAACGGCGACCACAGGCCCTGGCCCTGGGGCGGCACCTGGTCGGGCAACAGACCCACGGCGCGGCCCGCGCGCAGGGCCTTGATCATCTGGCGCACACCCTGCAACGTGGTCGGCACGGCCGCAATGCCCGGGCGGTTGCGCGCCGTGCGCATGAGCTCGGCCAGCCAGCGCTGGCGCGCCGGGCGGTACAGGATGGTGATGGGGCCGTGCTGCGGCGCCCAGCGCCCCGCGGCGGCCTGCACCGACATCTCGAAGCAGCCGACATGCGGCGTGAGGAACACGATGCCGCGGCCCGCGGCCCAGGCCCGCTCCACACAGTCGGCGCCGCGAATTTCACATGCGGGCGTCTCGGACGCGAGCCACAGGCGCGGAGCCTCGGCCACCATACGCCCGGCGTGCGCGACGGCCGGGCGCACCTGACAGAACGCATAGCCGGCACGCGCGGCATTGGCCACGAAGCGCCGCCTGTAGGTGGGCGACGCAAGGAACGCCACCCACCCCAGCACCGCGCCGATGGCATGGAGCAACCACAACGGCAGTGCAGAAAACAGGCGAAAAAGCGAAGGCATTAGAATGACGGGGTCGCCGAGTTAAATGAGCAACTTGCAGGGCGACGTTAAACACAACTGCTAAAGCGTTCGCCACAGGGCTCCGAAAAGCTATGGGCAACGCCCAAATGCTGCAAACACCGGAGTTTATTTTCAAATGGCGAACGACTTCCTCTTCACTTCCGAATCGGTCTCTGAAGGCCATCCCGACAAGGTGGCGGACCAGATCTCCGATGCCATCCTCGATGCCATCCTCGAACAGGATCCGCGCTCGCGCGTCGCGGCCGAGACGCTGACCAACACCGGCCTCGTCGTGCTCGCCGGCGAGATCACCACCAACGCCCATGTGGACTACATCCAGGTGGCGCGCGACACCATCCGCCGCATCGGCTACGACAACACCGACTACGGCATCGATTACAAGGGCTGTGCCGTGCTCGTGGCCTATGACAAGCAGAGCAACGACATCGCCCAGGGCGTGGACCACGCGAGCGACGACCACCTGAACACCGGCGCCGGCGACCAGGGCCTGATGTTCGGCTACGCCTGCGACGAGACGCCCGAGCTCATGCCCGCGCCCATCCACTACGCGCACCGCCTGGTCGAGCGCCAGGCCCAGTTGCGCAAGGACGGCCGCCTGCCCTTCCTGCGCCCCGACGCCAAGAGCCAGGTGACCATGCGCTATGTCGACGGCAAGCCGCACTCGATCGACACCGTGGTGCTGTCCACCCAGCACAGCCCCGACCAGAGCGAGAGCGCCACCAAGATGAAGGCCAGCTTCACCGAGGCCATCATCGAGGAGATCATCAAGCCCGTGCTGCCCGCCGAGTGGCTCAAGGACACCAAGTACCTGATCAACCCCACGGGCCGCTTCGTCGTCGGCGGCCCGCAGGGTGACTGCGGCCTCACGGGGCGCAAGATCATCGTCGACACCTACGGCGGCGCCTGCCCGCACGGTGGCGGGGCGTTCTCCGGCAAGGATCCGACCAAGGTCGACCGCAGCGCCGCCTACGCCGCGCGCTACGTGGCCAAGAACATCGTCGCCGCCGGCCTGGCGCGCCAATGCCAGGTGCAGGTGGCCTACGCCATCGGCGTGGCGCGGCCCATGAACGTCACCGTCTATACCGAGGGCACGGGCGTGATCGCCGACGACAAGATCGCCGAGCTGGTGCGCGAGCACTTCGACCTGCGCCCCAAGGGCATCATCCAGATGCTGGACCTGCTGCGCCCGATCTACGCCAAGACCGCCGCCTACGGCCACTTCGGCCGCGAGGAGCCCGAGTTCACCTGGGAGCGCACCAACAAGGCGGCCGCCCTGCGTGCAGCGGCGGGGCTCTGAAAAGCCGGCGCCCCCATGCACGACGCCGCCGTCCTCATAGGGCGCTTTCAGCCGGTACACAACGGCCATCTGGCCCTGCTGCGCGAGGCCCTGGCCCGGGCGCGGCAGGCCATCGTCGTGCTGGGCTCGGCGCACCAGGCGCGCACGCCCAGAAACCCCTTCACCTGGCAGGAGCGTGCCGCCCTGCTGCGTGCCGCCCTGCCCGAGAGTGAACGCGCGCGCCTGACCGTGCTGCCCATGCGCGACTACTACGACGAGCCGCGCTGGGCGCAGGCCGTGCAGCAAGCGGTGGCCCAGACCACCGCGCCCGGCTCGCGCATCGCCCTGGTGGGCCATTTCAAGGACGACACCAGCAGCTACCTGCGCGCCTTTCCGGGCTGGGACCTGATCCGCATGCCGCGCCAGGGCGCCATCGACGCCACGCCGATACGCGACGCCTACCTCGGCGCCAGCGCCGCCACGCTCGATCAGGCCCTGGCACCGTTCGCGAACCAGCTGCCCGCCGCCACGCGCGACTGGCTCGAAGAGTTCAGCCACACCCCGCACTACCCCGCCCTGCAGGAGGAATGGCGCATGCTGCGCGCCTACCGCGAGAGCTGGGCCGGCGCGCCCTACCCGCCCGTGTTCGTCACCGTCGATGCGCTGCTGCGCTGCCAGGGCCGGGTGCTGCTGATCCGCCGCGCCCACGCGCCCGGCAAGGGCCTGTGGGCGCTGCCCGGCGGCTTCGTGGAGCCGCGCGACACCCTCTGGCAGTCCTGCCTGCGCGAGCTGGCCGAGGAAACCCACTGCCCCCTGCCCGAGGAGCGCCTGCGCGCCGCGCTGCGCGCCGTGCAGGTCTTCGACCACCCCGGCCGCAGCCAGCGCGGGCGCGTCATCACCCACGCCTATTTCTTCGACCTGGGCGACGAGGCCCTGCCCGAGGTACGCGGCGGCGACGATGCGGCGCACGCCCAATGGGTGGCGCAGGAAGACCTGGCGGGCATGGAAGACCAGTTCCACGACGACCACTGGCATATCCTCGACCGGCTGCTCGGGCTCACGGAACCGCCCGCGGCGCCTGCTGAGCAACGCCGATGAACGCCACCAAGCCGCCAGATCCAAGCCATTGATTCGCTTGGTTTCTCGCCTGGATGCGTCATTGGCGTTGGGATGGCTGCGCCACTCCGCATTCGTCTGTTGGGCCCTCACGCCCCTGTGGTTTGGTGAATGTGGGGCTCGCATTCGCGTCTCGAGGCCATTTGTCCCATTGGGACCGCAGGGGACGATCAAGGGACGAGGGCTGCCTACGCTGCGCGGACCGAATGCAATCCCGCATCGGTGCCCAACGGAGGTTTCCCATGGCACTTCACGATCAGTACGGCCAGGCCTTGTCCACGGCCAATGCGTCCTCGGTGACGGCTTACGACCGCACCATCGAACTCTTCAGCGGATTCCGGCGAGACCCTCTGGCGGTCATCGGCCAGGCACTCGAGCAAGACCCGGACTTCGTGTCCGGCCATCTCGCACGCGCCGCCCTGATGCTCGGCAGCTTTGACCCCATGCTCGTGACCATGGCAGGGCAATGCCTCGACGTGGCCGCAGCCTGCCGCACCTCGCCGAATGGCCGCGAGCGATCGCTGCAGGGCGCATTGCGGGCCTGGGTCACGGAGGGCATGGACGCGGGCAACCGCGCGCTCGATCGCCATGTCGTCGACCATCCTCGCGACATGCTGGCCATCCAGCTGGCCCACCTGAGCGATCTGATGCTGGGGCGCACGGCCATGTTGCGCGACCGGCTTGCGCGTGTGCTGCAGAAATGGGATCAGGACGAGCCAGGCTACCCATATCTGCAGGCGATGCTGGCCTTCGGTCTCGAAGAGAACGGCTCATATGGACAGGCCGAGGCCCTTGGCCGCCACGCATTGGAGCGCCAACCCAACTGCACCTGGGCTGTGCATGCCGTCGCGCATGTCTACGAGATGAGTGGTCGCACCGAGGCCGGCCTGCGATGGCTGGAGCAGACACGCGCACGCTGGCAGAGTCAGAACATTCTTTCGGTTCACAACCACTGGCACCTGGCCTTGTTCCGTCTCGAACACGACGGTGCCGACGCCGCGATGGCCTTGTACGACGAGGCGATCGCGCCCACGGCGGAATCGCTCGCCATGAACCTGTCGGACGGCACCGCGCTGCTCTGGCGACTAACCCTCCAGGGCGCGGACGCGGGCTGGCGCTGGAGCGCATTGGCCGAACGCTGGCTGCAACGACCCACCTGGGGGCGCACCGCATTCACCGACCTGCATGCAGTCTTGTGCATGGCCGTGAGCGGCAGCGACGAACAGAGCCAGGCCCTGGCAGAGGCCATTCGTCGGGGAGCAGCGGGGCACGGCACGGCAACCGCTTGGAGCAGCGTCGTGCTGCCCGCCCAGCGGGCCTTCATCGATTTCGTGGCTGGTGAATACCGCGCCTGCGCTGACCGGCTGCTGCCCTTGCTGCCGCAGGCACAGGCGGTTGGCGGCAGTCATGCACAGCGCGAGTTGCTGCTGCTGACCGCCCGTTGCGCCGCCGAGCATTGCGGCGACAACGCACTGGCCGACGCCCTGGGCGGACAACTGCAGCAGTCCCGTCGCCTGGCCCATCGCGGACTGTCGCAAGACACTCGCCCGAGGTCCGACTCCGAGGCCTTGGCCGAGTTCGCCATGGCTGTCTGAGCGCGGCGCGACGTCAGCGAACGCACTTGCGCCGTGCTGCCTTCGTGGACGCAGCCATGAATGGCATCGACCGATCGGGCGCGGCAATGCACCGAAACGCAGCGCGTTTAGGATCGCGACATGGAACGGGCAACTATCCCACCCTTGGAACTGCGGCTTCTGGGTGTGCCGGAAGTCCGCATCGGCGGTGCCGCGGTGGCGCTGTCGCTGACGCGCGCGTACGCCTTGCTTGGTCATCTGGCCATCGAAGGCAGGCCACTGCCGCGCGAGCACCTGGCCGCGCTCTTGTGGCCCGAGGCCGGGCCCACCATTGGACGCACCCGCCTGCGACGTCTGATCTACCGGATTGAGGAGGTCTGTGGGCGCTCAATGTTCGATACGCAGGAAGGCAGCCTGGCGCTGAACACGGCGGGCTTGTCCTGTGATGCCACGGCGTTTCGGCGGCGCGCCCGCGAGTTGATCGCCGATAGCGCTCGCGGCCGTTTCGATGCCAAAGCGGAACAACTCGCACAGGACGCCTGCGCGCCCCTGATGGACGGGCTCGACTGCGACTCGGATGCGTTCGACGATTGGCTGCGCACGCAGCGAACCGAGCAGGAGCAGCTGCTCGCGCGGCTCCTGTTGCGGCTGGCCGAACACCAGCGGTCCACGGGTCGACGCGGCGATGCCGAGCAGACCGCTGAGCGACTGTTGTGCGTGCAACCCTACGCCGAACCTGGCTACGTGATGCGCATGGCCTTGGCCGCCGACGCCCGGGACGCGGCCGGTGTGGATGCGGTGTTCATGCGCTGTGCGCAAGCGCTGCGTGACGAATTCGGCGTCAAGCCTTCCCCCGCAACCGAGCAGGCCTACCTGGAGCAGCGCCGGCGTGCCGAGGAGCCCGAAGGCGCACGGCCACGAGACTCCTCGTCCGGACCGTGCCCGATCGACGTGCGCTTTGCGCCGGCGAGTCACGGGCCGGTGGCCTACACCACCGTTGGCGAGGGGCCTCAGGCACTGGTTGTCATGCCCGGCTTCGTGTCCCACATCGAGATCGGATGGGAGCACCCTGGCGTGCGCGACGGCCTTTTGCAGCTGGCCCGGCACTTCCGTCTCGTCCTGTTCGATCGCCGCGGCGTCGGCCTGTCGGAGCGACTCGGTCGGGTGAGCACGGTCGAGTCCACCGCGAGCGACGTGCTGGCCATTCTTGATCACGCCGGCATCGATCGCGCCTGGCTGTTCGGCTCGTCCGAGGGCGGGCCGGCGGCGGTGCATCTGGCCGCCCACCATCCAGAGCGCGTCGACGGCCTGATCCTGTTCGGCGCCATGGCCCGCGGAAGCCAGGACACAGACTATCCATGGGCGCTTCGCCGGGAGGCTTTCGACGCATGGATGCGCGGGCTGGTGGCCCAATGGGGCGGCCCGGCCGACATCGGGACCTTCGCGCCATCGGTGGCCGACGATCCCTGGACACGGGCCTGGTGGGCACGGCTGTTGCGGCATGCGGCCTCACCCGCAAGCTTGCGCGCCGTGCTGGGTGGCCTGCGTGACGCCGACGTGCGGGATCTGCTTGACCGGGTGAGCTGCCCCACGCTGGTGATGCACCGGCGCGGCGACCGCGCCGTGCGCTTTCAGGCGGGCGAGTTCCTCGCCGCCGGCATCCGTGGTGCCCGATTCAAGCCCCTCGATGGCGACTGCCACTGGTGGTGGATTGACGGCAGCGAAACGGTGACGCAAGCCATCATCGACTTCGCGGCTCAGGGACGAAACAGGGACGCCCGCTCGATAACTTGATGGCCTCGGCTGGCGATGTCCGCCAGCCACGTCGGCAAGCGCCGCCGTCCCTTCACCGGAGAGCCGTCATGACCTGGATCGAAACCGCCACCATTGGCATCCTTCCCCTGTTCCTGTTACTCGACTGGCTGCGGGCGCCCGCTGCTGACGCGGGCGCAAGGCAGTGGCGCAGACGAGCAGGGGTCATCACAGCGTTCAACTTCGTTTTGTCGCTGCTGATCGGCAAGACCTATGCCGCCATCGTGGGCGACGCTCATCTGCTCGACGGTGCCTCACTCGGCACCGCACTCGGTGCCATCACCGGCGTCGTGGTCTACGAGTTCTTCCACTACTGGTACCACCGCAGCGCACACCGATGGACATGGCTGTGGCTGTCGGGCCACCAGATGCACCACAGCGCCGAGCGGCTGGACGCCTGGGGTGCCTACTTCCTGCATCCGCTGGACGGTTTCGTCTTCCTCACGCTGTCCAGCCTGGTGCTCTACCCGTTGCTCGGTCTCAGCCCCGAGGCGGGGGCCTGGGCCACCGCCGTGCTGACATTTCTCGCCGTGTTCCAGCACGCAGGGGTCCGCACGCCCGGTTGGCTGGGCGCGCTGATCCAGCGACCCGAGAGTCACGCCATCCACCACCAGCAAGGCGTGCACGCATACAACTACGCCGACCTGCCCCTGTGGGACATGGTCTTCGGAACGTATCGCAACCCGCAGACAGCGCTGCCTCGCGCACCCGTCGGCTTCTACGACGGTGCCTCGTCTCGCATCGTCGACATGCTGCGCTTTCGCGACGTGAGCAAGCCGGCCGGATGTGCCCGGAAATGAAGCCTGTGCTCTTGTCGGTCGGCACGCTTTTGGCCGTGACCCTGATGGCTGCTGCCATCGCCTGGTGGTGGCTGTTGCGTCCGCAGACCCTGTCCTGGCCAGAACACCACGGCTCGTTGCGTGAGCGGACGACCCAGCACGGCGACCGCCTGCGCACCTGGCAGCTCTATCTGCCTGGGAACGGGCGGGCCGCCAACGGGCTCATGGTCGTGCTGCATGGTTCGCGCCAGTACGGCAAGACGTTTCGGCGCTGGACCGCCCATGGCCTGGACGCACTGGCTGATTACCATGGTTTTGCCGTGGCCTACCTCGACGGTGTTGAGGGTCACTGGAACGACTGCCGAAAGCAGGGCAACTTTGCGGCAAAGACGCTGCGCATCGACGATGTCGGCTTCTTGCGGCGTGTCATCGACACCGTCACACGCGAGCTCGGCATTGCCCCTCGAAGAACGGCGTTGCTCGGCTACTCCAATGGCGGCCACATGGCGCTGCGCTTCGCGCTGGAAGGCGCGGACGATCTGGCCGCGGTCGTGATGATCGGCGCCAGCGTGCCGGCCGACGACAACTTCATCTGCGCAGCCGGCAAGGTCGCGGCGCCCATCATGATGGTGTCCGGGACGCAGGATCCGATCAACCCGTACGAAGGCGGGCGCGTCGTGCTGCTCGGTAGCGACCGCGGATCGGTGCGATCTGCAATGGATTCGGCCCGCTGGCTGGCCGGCCCCGAGGCACAGGAAGTCGCCATGCCCGGCGGCGCATGGCCCGCCTCCCCGACGTCGTCCTTGGTTGTCGAAGACCGGCTCTGGCGCCGCACATCCGGGCCACCGGTGCGACTCGTGACCGTGCACGGCGGCGGCCACACCGTCCCTCAGCCGCATGTTCGATTTCCTCGGCTGCTTGGCGACACGGCCATGCACTTCGATGCGCTGGCTCAGGCGGTGACCTTCGCCGGATTCGCCAGTGGAGTTCATCAGCCGTCCGTGCCAGCCGTCGCGTCCCACCCTTGAGAGGTATCCCATGTCCACCATCAGCGAATCCCGCCTGATCCTCCACCAGTTCGCCGCTGCAACCCACGGTGAGGTGGCCACAGCCCTTCCCAGAATACTTTTCGTTCCCGCCATGGGGGTGCCCGCGCGCTTCTACGAGCCGTTTCTCTCGAGGCTGCTTGCCCGCGGTGTCGCAGCGTCCGCCTGCACGCTGGAGCTCCCCGGGCAGGGAGCTCATCCCTCGAGGGCGCGCCGAGGCGACGACTACGGCTACCGCGAGGTCGTCGAGGAACTGATCCCAGGCGCGGTCCAGCATCTGGAGGATGCAATGCCGACGCACCCCATCGTGCTGATCGGCCACAGCTTGGGCGCGCAACTGGCCGTGCTCGCGAGCGCCGAACTCGCAAGCCGCGTCGAACGTTTCGTGCTCATCGCGGCCGGTACGGCCCACTGGCGTCGCTGGCCGCAAGCCCATCGCCTGCGCGCGGCGGCCACGGTACATGCCATCGCCACCGCCGCTGCCGTTCTGCCCTGGTACCCCGGTGTCCGGTTCGGCTTCGGCGGAGACCAATCACGCCGCTTCATGCGCGACTGGTCCTTCAATGCACGCAGCGGCCGCTACCGGCTTTCGGGTAGCACCACATCGCCACAGGAACTCGAGCAACGCCTCGCACGCGTCATGACTCGTGTGCACCTGCTGGGAATCGACGGCGACCGGGTTGCCCCGACAGGAGCCAGCGACGAGCTGCTTGCATTCCTGCCCCAGGCGCGGCTCACTCGTCAGACGGTGACGGGCGTGGCCACCGATGGCCCTTGGCGGCGCCATTTCTCCTGGGCACGCCACGCCAGCGATCTCGACCATGCGGTCGCCTCGCAATTGGCAGAGGTGCATTGCACACGATGACCGCCATGTCCATGCCGACCATGGCGGCAAGGCGGGCACAGGGCGTCGCTGCCACCAACACGCTCTTGGCTCGACCCGGCCGGGAACCGGCATCCCCAGTGGAATGGCGGCAGCACGAAAGCAGAGTGGCGATCGGCAATGGCCAAAGCCCCAAAGTTTCCGGGCCCGCCCTCTTGAAGTCGGGCAAAACAGCCTTATTATTAGCACTCGTAAGAGTTGAGTGCTAACAGCACCACCCTTTCTCTCAGGCAGCCCTTTGGGGCTGCCGCCGTTATCACCCTTTGTTTGTGCATCGCAAGGAGATCCTATGAACCTGCGCCCTCTCGCCGATCGCGTGATCGTCAAGCGCCTGGAGAACGAAACCAAGACCGCCTCGGGCATCGTGATTCCCGACAACGCCGCCGAGAAGCCCGATCAGGGTGAGGTCGTGGCCGTGGGCCCCGGCAAGCTCGACGACGACGGCGACCGCATCGCCATGAGCGTGAAGGTGGGCGACCGCGTGCTGTTCGGCAAGTACAGCGGCCAGACCGTGAAGATGAACGGCGAAGAGCTGCTCGTGATGAAGGAAGACGACCTGTTTGCGGTCGTCGAGCAGTAATCGACTCATGATTTCATAGCTGCCGGCGCTTTCTGGGTAAGCGTTAGCAGCCTGTTTTGCATCAAATTCTGTAGGAGCCACACATGGCAGCAAAAGACGTAGTTTTCGGCGGTGAAGCCCGCGCCCGCATGGTCGAAGGCGTGAACATCCTGGCCAACGCGGTCAAGGTGACCCTGGGCCCCAAGGGCCGCAACGTGGTGCTCGAGCGCTCGTTCGGCGCCCCCACCGTGACCAAGGACGGTGTGTCCGTGGCCAAGGAAATCGAGCTCAAGGACAAGATCCAGAACATGGGCGCCCAGCTCGTGAAGGAAGTGGCCTCCAAGACCAGCGACAACGCCGGTGACGGCACGACCACCGCCACGGTGCTGGCCCAGGCCATCGTGCGCGAAGGCAGCAAGTACGTGGCCGCCGGCCTGAACCCCATGGACCTCAAGCGCGGCATCGACAAGGCCGTCGCCGCCCTGGTGGAAGAGCTGAAGAAGGCCTCCAAGGCCACGACGACCAGCAAGGAAATCGCCCAGGTGGGTTCGATCTCCGCCAACTCCGACAGCTCCATCGGCGAGATCATCGCCAACGCCATGGACAAGGTCGGCAAGGAAGGCGTGATCACCGTGGAAGACGGCAAGAGCCTGAACAACGAACTCGATGTCGTGGAAGGCATGCAGTTCGACCGCGGCTACCTGTCGCCCTACTTCATCAACAACCCCGAAAAGCAGGTCGCCCTGCTGGACAACCCCTTCGTGCTGCTGTTCGACAAGAAGATCAGCAACATCCGTGACCTGCTGCCCACGCTGGAAGCCGTGGCCAAGGCCGGCCGTCCGCTGCTCATCATCGCCGAGGACGTCGAGGGCGAGGCCCTGGCGACCCTGGTGGTCAACACCATCCGCGGCATCCTGAAGGTCGTGGCCGTCAAGGCTCCTGGCTTCGGCGACCGCCGCAAGGCCATGCTGGAAGACATCGCCATCCTGACGGGCGGCAAGGTCATCGCCGAGGAAGTGGGCCTGTCGCTCGAGAAGGTGACGCTGGCCGATCTGGGCCAGGCCAAGACCATCGAAGTGGGCAAGGAAAACACCACCATCATCGACGGCGCCGGCAATGCCGACGACATCCAGGCCCGCGTCAAGCAGATCCGCATCCAGATCGAGGAAGCCACCAGCGACTACGACCGCGAGAAGCTGCAGGAGCGCGTGGCCAAGCTGGCCGGCGGCGTGGCCGTGATCAAGGTGGGCGCTGCCACCGAGGTCGAGATGAAGGAAAAGAAGGCCCGCGTGGAAGACGCCCTGCACGCCACGCGCGCTGCCGTGGAAGAAGGCATCGTGGCCGGTGGTGGCGTGGCCCTGCTGCGCGCACGCCAGGCCGCAGGCGACATCAAGGGTGACAACGCCGATCAGGACGCCGGCATCAAGCTGATCATGAAGGCCATCGAGGCCCCGCTGCGCGAGATCGTGAACAACGCCGGCGGCGAAGCCAGCGTGGTCGTCAACCAGGTGCTGGGTGGCAAGGGCAACTACGGCTTCAACGCCGCCAACGACACCTACGGCGACATGCTGGAAATGGGCATTCTGGACCCGACCAAGGTGACGCGCACGGCCCTGCAGAACGCCGCTTCCGTGGCCTCGCTGCTGCTGACGACCGAGGCCATGGTGGCCGAGGCTCCGAAGGACGAAGCCCCCGCCGCTGGCATGCCCGACATGGGCGGCATGGGTGGCATGGGCGGCATGGGCATGTAATCGGCCCGGCCGCTGGCGCCTCGCACCGGGGCGCCGGACAGCCAAGCAAAGGCCCGCAGGTTCTGCCTGCGGGCCTTTTTCGTGCGCGGCCCGTCAGTCCCGCGCCCACCTCCCGTCATTCCCGCGCACGTGGGAATCCACCGGTCTGCGGGGGGAGCTGGATCCCCGCCTTCGCGGGGATGACGGGGAGATGGATGGCGCCGAGTGCAAGACAAGCACCTGCAGGCGCTGCGGGCGGGCCTTTGATGCGCCGTCATTCCCGCGCACGCGGGAATCCACCGGTGTGCGGGGAGACCTGATTCCCCGCCTTCGCGGGGATGACGGGGTACGGGACGGCGTTCAGGCCAGGCGCCGCAGCAACCCGGCGGTGGAGGCATCGAGCCCGGCAACGTCGCCCGTGGCCAGGCGCGGCTCGAGGTCACGGGCGATGGTCTTGCCCAGTTCCACGCCCCATTGGTCGAAGCTGTTGATGCACCAGAGCGCGCCGCTGGCGAACACGCGGTGCTCGTACAGCGCAATGAGCGCGCCGAGCGCGGTCGGATCCAGTCGTTCGAGCAGCAGAAAGCTGCTGGGCCGATTGCCCGCAAAGCGCCGGTGGCCGCAGGCCTCATTGGGGCGGCCCATCATCAGCGCGCGGGCCTGGGCCAGGGCGTTGGCCACCAGGCGCGGGTGGTGGTCGGCCAGGTAATGGCCGGCCTCGCGCAGCGCGATGAACTCCACGGGCACGATGTCCGGGCCCTGATGGATCATCTGGAAGAAGGCGTGCTGGCCGTTGGTGCCGGGTTCGCCCCAGATCACGGGCGCGGTGGCATAGGGCAGTGGCGCCCCCTGGGCATCCACGCCCTTGCCGTTGCTCTCCATCTCCAGCTGCTGCAGATAGGCCGGCAGGCGGCGCAGTCCATGGCTGTAGGGCGCCATGCTGCGGCTCGTGAAGCCGTGGAAGTTGCGGTACCAGAGGTCGAGCAGCGCGAGGCGCACGGGCAGGTTGGACTCGAGTGGCGCGCAGCGGAAATGCTCGTCCATGGCATGGGCACCGGCCAGCAGCGCACGAAAGCCCTGCGCACCGATGGCGATGGCGATCGGCAGGCCTATGGCGGACCAGAGCGAATAGCGCCCGCCCACCCAGTCCCAGAAGCCCAGCGTGGTGGTGATGCCGAACTGCTGCGCCGCCTCCAGGTTGGTGGTGAGGGCATAGAAATGCCGCTTCAACCCCTCCCGGCTGCCGCCCTGCGCCAGAAACCAGGCGCGCGCGGCCTGGGCGTTGGTCATGGTCTCCAGCGTGGTGAAGGTCTTGGAGGCGATGAGGAACAGCGTGCGCTCGGGACGCAGGTAGCGCAGCAGGCTGCCGAGTTCCATGCCGTCGACGTTGGAGACGAAGTGCAGGCGCTTGCCCGGGTGGCGCAGGTCCTCGAGCGCCTTGACCACCATGGCCGGCCCCAGGTCCGAGCCGCCTATGCCGATGTTCACGATGTCGGTGATGGCCTCGTCGGCGCGCACGCGCTCGGCCAAGGCAAGCATGGCGTCCAGCGTGGCGTGCACGTCGCGCAGGCCATTCACTACGATATCCGTAGCTGCCAGCGCCCGTCCTGATTGGTCTGGAGCCAGAAAATCCTTTGGACATCTCAGCAGCCAGTGCATCACGGCGCGCTGCTCGGTGTGGTTGATGGGTGCCCCCGCGAACATCGCGTCGCGGTAGGCCTCCAGGCCGCATTCGCGCGCCAGGTCGAGCAAGAGCGCCTCGGTGGGAGCGTCGATCAGGTTCTTGGACAGGTCGGCAAACACATGGGGCGCCTGCTGGCTGAAACGCTCAAAGCGCCCCGCGTCCTGCGCAAACGCCGCGCGCAGGTCGAAGCCCCGGCCGGCGGTCTCGAAATGCGCGCGCAGGCGTTGCCAGGCGGTCGTGCGGTCGCAGCGCGTGCGCGGGTCTGCAAAACTCATGCGGCGGCTTGCATCAGTTGTTCGAGCTTGGCCGCGTCTGCGGCAAAGGCGCGTATGCCCTCGGCCAGCTTCTCTGTGGCCATGGCGTCGGCGTTGAGCGCGTAGCGAAAGCCCGCCTCGTCGTACTGCACGGGTTCCAGGCTCACGCGGCGTGCGGCCTCGGGGTCGAGCACGCGCGCCACGGGCGCCTCGCTGGCCGAGAGCTGGGCGAGCAGCTCGGGCGCAATGGTGAGCAGGTCGCAGCCGGCCAGCGCGATGATCTGGCCAGTGTTGCGAAAGCTCGCGCCCATGACCTCGGTGGCGATGCCGAAATGCTTGTAGTGGTTGTAGATGGCGCGCACGGACTGCACACCTGGGTCGTTGGCGCCGGCCATGGCTGCCTCGTCCCAGCTGGCGCCAGCCTGCTTCTTGTACCAGTCGTAGATGCGGCCGACAAAGGGCGAGATCAGCTGCACCCGGGCCTGGCCGCAGGCCACGGCCTGGGCGAAGGAGAACAGCAGCGTGAGGTTGGTGTGGATGCCCTTGGCCTCGAGCCGGCGCGCGGCCTCTATCCCCTCCCAGGTGGCGGCGATCTTGATGAGCACGCGATCGATGTGCACGCCTTCGGCCTGGTAGAGCTCGACGATGCGCTCGGCGCGCGCAATCGTCGCTGCGGTGTCGAACGACAGGCGCGCGTCGACCTCGGTGGACACGCGCCCCGGGATGATGGACAGGATCTCGCAGCCAAAGCGCACGATGAGGCGGTCCATGAGCTCGTCGATGCCGCGGCCATGCCAGCGCGTCACGCAGTCCTTGAGCAGCGGTGCGTATTCGCTCTTCTGCACGGCCTTGAGGATCAGCGAGGGGTTGGTCGTCGCGTCCTGGGGTTGGAACTGCGCGAGTTGCCTGAAGTCCCCGGTGTCGGCCACCACGGTGGTGTATTGCTTGAGTGCGTCGAGTTGGTTCATGCGAGTCCTCGTTGTCGTGCCGGGGCGCGCGTGGCTCCCCGTGGGCAACCGCGTAGTGTAAGCGCCCGCCCTCGCATGAAACCGCGTTACATTCCTGCCCTTGCAGCCCCACGCGCCATCCCGCCCCGCCATGCTCGACCGCATCACCGCCTCCCTCCCCTCTCTGGCTCCGGCCGAGCAGCGCGTGGCGCGCCTGGTGCTCAAGGACGCGCGCGCCTTCGCGCGTCTGCCGGTGCGCGAGCTCGCCGAGCGCGCCCAGGTCAGCAAGCCCACGGTGGTGCGCTTTTGCCGCAGCATGGGCTATGACGGGCTGGCCGACTTCAAGCTCAAGCTGGCGGGCAGCGTGAGCGAGGGCGTGCCCTTCATCCACCGCAGCGTGGACGCCGACGACAAGACCGGCGACGTGCTGGTCAAGGTGGTGGACAACGCCGTGGCCGCATTCCTGCAGTACCGCAACGCCGCCAGCACCCAGCTGCTCGAGCGCGCCGCCGAGGCCATCGCCGCCACCTGGAAGACCGGGCGGCGCATAGAGTTCTACGGCGCGGGCAATTCCGGCATCGTGGCGCAGGACGCGCAGCACAAGTTCTTCCGGCTGGGCATCACCAGCCTGTCGACGAGCGACGGCCACATGCAGGTCATGAGCGCCACGCTGCTCGGCCCGGGCGACTGCGCGGTGATCATCAGCAACTCGGGCCGCACGCGCGACCTCATGGACGCGGCCGACATCGCGCGCAAGAACGGCGCCACCACTATCGCCATCACGGCCAGCGGCTCACCCCTGGCGCACAGCTGCCGCATCCACCTGGCCGCCGACCATCCCGAGGGCTATGACCGCTACAGCCCCATGGCCTCGCGCCTGCTGCACCTGCTCATCATCGATGTGCTTGCCACCTGCGTGGCGCTGCGCATCGGCGAGCCCCTGCAGCCCGTGCTGCAGCAGATGAAGAACAATCTGCGCGCCAAGCGCTATACGTAAAAAGGCTCGCGCAGCGATTTCCGTTGGTCGGCCGTCCACCGTCATCCCCGCGAAGACAGGGATCCACGGAGCCCCCACCTCCCGTCATTCCCGCGCACGCGGGAATCCACCGGTCTCCGGGGAAAACTGGATCCCCGCCTTCGCGGGGATGACGGGGATGACGGGGATGACGAGTGCGCGGGGTGTGGTGTGTGGCGCCTTCTCAGCTCGAACGCCGGCCCTGCCTTACGCTACACAAACAAGAGCTGCTCTCGCTTGTTGAGCAATGGGTTGCACCTTGTTTGATGGTCAAAAACAACCCGCAGGGCCGCCCATCATCGTCCGTAGGTCGCGGTAAAGCTCGCCTTGGCCAGGGTGTTGGCATTGACCATGAAGCCGGTCAGCGCGGCCGGGGCGTCGTCGGGCACGTCGATGCGCGCCACCGACAGCGCATGCACCGTGAAGATGTAGCGGTGCGGCTTGTCGCCGGGCGGCGGACACATGCCGCCCCAGGCGTAGCTGCCGTAGTCGTTGCGGATCTGACGCGCGCCCTGGGGCAGATTGGCGCCGCCCTGGGCGCCGGCATTGGCGGGCAGTTCCGTCACCGTGGGCGGCAGGTCGATCACGTACCAATGCCAGAAGCCCGAACCCGTGGGTGCGTCGGGGTCGTAGACATGCACGGCAAAGCTCTTGGTGCCCACGGGCGCGCCGCTCCAGCGCAGCACGGGCGATTGATTCCGGCCCGTGCAGCCAAAGCTGTCGAACTCAAAGCTCTGGTCTATGGTGCTGCCGGCGGCGATGTCGGGGCTGGTGAGGGTGAAGGCGGTCATGGGCAATGCTCTCCTTTGCTGTGGTGGTCAAGAGGTTGCCAGTATGCCGCCAGCGGCCGCGCCACGGCCCCGATGACGGGCGTCCCGCCCCCGTGAAGAAAGGGACTCGCCTCCGATCCGCTCAGGCGCATGGGGAGCACGTGCGCACGGCGCAGGAATCAAGCAAAAATCGGCTGCAGCCCCCGTCAGTCAAGCGCGAGCAGCTATTCTTTCAGAAGCGCGGCATACCGCCAAGTCCCGGCAGTCCGCCCTTCATGCCGCCCATCTTCTTCATGAGCTTCATGAGGCCGCCGCCCTTCATCTTCTTCATCATGCCCTGCATCTGCTCGAACTCATTGAGCAGGCGATTGACCTCCTGCACCTGCACGCCCGCGCCCAGGGCGATGCGCTTCTTGCGCGTGGCCTTGATGAGCTCGGGCTTGCGGCGCTCGGCCGGGGTCATGCTGCAGATGATGCCCTCCTTGCGACGGATGTCGCGCTCGGCCTTGTCCATGTCCACCTGACCGGCCTTGGCCGTGAGCTGGGTGGGAAGCTTGTCCATGAGGCTGGAGAGCCCGCCCATCTGCTTCATCTGCTGCAGCTGGGCGAGGAAGTCGTTCAGGTCAAAGCCGTCGCCGCTCTTGACCTTGGCGGCGAGCTTTTGCGCGGCCTCCATGTCCACGCCGGCCGTGACCTGCTCGACCAGCGCCACGATGTCGCCCATGCCCAGCACGCGCTGCGCGTGGCGCTGGGCGTCGAACACCTCCAGGCCGTCGATCTTCTCGGACACGCCGGCAAACTTGATGGGCGCGCCGGTGATGGAGCGCACCGACAGCGCGGCGCCGCCACGCGAGTCGCCGTCCAGTTTGGTGAGCACGATGCCGGTGAGCGGCAGCGCCTCCTTGAAGGCCTTTGCCGTGTTGACCGCATCCTGGCCCTGCATGGCATCGACGACGAACAGCGTCTCCACCGGGTTCAGCACCGCGTGCAGGTCCTTGATTTCCTGCATCAACAGCTCGTCGATGGCCAGGCGCCCGGCGGTGTCGACCAGCAGCACGTCGAAGTAATGCTTCCTGGCGTAGTCGAGGGCGGCCAGAGCGATGTCGCGCGGCTTCTGGTCGGGCGTGCTCGGGAACCACTCGGCGCCGGCCTGTTTGCTCACGGTCTTGAGCTGCTCTATGGCCGCGGGGCGGTACACGTCGCCCGAGACGGTAAGCACTTTTTTCTTGCGCTTGTCGATCAGGTGCTTGGCAAGTTTTGCCGTGGTCGTGGTCTTGCCCGCACCCTGCAGGCCGGCCATGAGGATGACGGCGGGCGGCTGCGCGGCCAGGTTGATGTCGGCCACGCCCTCGCCCATGGTGGCGGCGAGCTCCTGGTTGACTATGCCCACCAGCGCCTGGCCGGGCTTGAGGCTTCCCAGCACCTCCTGGCCCATGGCCTTTTCCTTGACGCGGGCGATGAAGTCGCGCACCACGGGCAGGGCCACGTCGGCCTCGAGCAGCGCCATGCGCACCTCGCGCAGCATGTCCTGCACGTTGGATTCGGTGATGCGGGCCTGGCCGCGCATCTCCTTGACGAGTCGGGATAGTTTTTCGGTGAGTGCGGAGGCCATGGTGCCAAGTGTTCCAGATGCGTCGGCCGCGAGACTGCAGCGCCCGCCGACGGCCCGACCCTGGGATGCAGGAGCGAGGGGCTAAACTTCGAGCCCATGATTTTACCCAGTGCATCCCCGTCGGCATGGCTGCTGGCCCTGGTGACCGCTGCCGCCTATGTGCTGGGGGCGGCCGTGGCCTCGCGCGGCCATGGAAGACGCAGCCACCTGGCCATGGCACCGGCCTGGGGGCTGCATGCCATCACCATCGTCTGGAGCCAGCTGGGCAACACGCCCCATTTCGGCTTTGCCGCCGCGCTGTCGATGACGGCCTGGCTGGTCCTGACCATTTACGCACTCGAGCGCGAGCTGTTCCCGCAGATGCGCGCGCGCTGGGCGCTGGGCGCGCTCGGCGGTGTCGCGGTGCTGCTGGCGGCAGTGTTTCCGGGCCGGCCCCTGCATGTCACGGCGTCACCCTGGATGCCGCTGCACCTGACGCTGGGCATTGCCTGCTACGGCCTGTTTGCCGCGGCCGTGGCCCATGCCTGGCTCATGAGCCGGGCGGAGCAGCAGATGCGCCAGGCCGTGCACCTGCACAGCAGCCTGCCGCTGCTGACGCTCGAACGCCTGACCTTCCGCTTCGTGCGCTGGGGCTTTGCCCTGCTGTCGGCCACCCTGGTCGTGGGCTGGCTGTTCAGCGAGCAGCTCTACGGCCGCGCCTGGCTGTGGGATCACAAGGCAGTGTTTTCGGTGCTGGCCTGGATCGCGTTCGCCGTGCTGCTGCTCGGGCGCGCCCGGTTTGGCTGGCGCGGCCGCAGCGCCGTGCGCATGGTCTATGCGGGCGCGATGCTGTTGCTGCTGGCCTATGTGGGCTCGCGCTTCGTGCTTGAGGTGGTGCTCAGGCGCCCGGGTTGAGCAGGCCATGAAGTACCTCATCGTGCTGGCGGTGATCGCCGTCGTCTATGCGCTGTGGCGCAGCCAGCGCAGCGGATCTGCGCGCCCGGGCGCGGCGGCACCGCGCCCGCGCGGCCCCGCGGTGCAGGACATGGTGCGCTGCGCTCATTGCGGCGTGCATGTACCCAAGGACGAGGCGCTGTGGAAGGACGGGCGCAGCTACTGCTGCCAGGCGCACCAGGACCGGGGGGGCTGACGAGCCCATGACAGCCAACACCCTCCCGTCCACCCACGCCAACCGTCAGCCCTTCCAGCGTCTGTGGCACACGTTTCTGACGGCGCGCGTGCTGGTGGCACAGGCCCTGGTGCTGCTGCAGCTGCTGGCCATGGCCCTGAACCAGTCGCGCGACCTGGTCATGCTCGGCGTCGCACTGGGCTATCTGCTGGCCACCGCGCTGGTGCGGATCTTCGATGCGCGCCTGCCGCCCGATCCGCGTCCGGGCATCCAGTGGCTGCCCACGATCGGGCTCGATATCGCCGCCATCGCCCTGCTGCAGACACTGGCCCAGACGGGCAGCATGAACTTCACGGCCCTGTTTGGCCTGCCCATCCTGATGGCCGGCGTGCTGGGCACGCTGACGCTGGCGCTGGGCACGACCGCGTGCGTGACACTGCTGCTGCTGGCCCTGGCCTGGTGGCTGGGCCAGCATGGAGGGGGGGATGCCGCGCAGCGCTACCTGCAGACCGGGCTCACGGGCACGGGCTATTTTCTCGTGGCCTACCTCGTGAACCAGCTGGCCACGAGGATCACGCGCGAGCAGCAGGTGGCCCGGCGCAGCCAGATGGATGCGCGCACGCAGATGGCCGTCAGCGCGCTGGTCATGCAGCATGTCGCCGACGGCGTGCTGGTGCTCGATGGCAAGGGACTGGTGCGCCTGGCAAACCCGGCCGCACTGCTGCTGCTGGGGCCCGATGCCAGGACAGCCATGCCGTTCATGCTGGCCCACACCGAGGCTTGGAAGCCGCTCATGCGGCTGGCGCAGGCCACGTTCGAGCAGGCCCAACCGCAGCATTGCGACGTGAACATCCTGCACGAGGGGCATCCGCCCATGGGGCTGCGCGTGCGCACGCGACTCACGCATGCGCCCGATGCGGCCCGCGGCGCAGACGTTGAGTCACTGTGCGTCATGTTCCTGCACGACCTGCGCGAGATGGAGGCGCGACTGCGCGCCGAGAAGCTCGCCTCCATGGGACGCATGTCGGCGGCGGTGGCGCATGAGATACGCAACCCCCTGACGGCCATTGTCCAGGCCAACGAGCTGCTGGCCGAAGATCTGCGCGACCCCGGCCACCAGCGCCTGAGCCACATGATCGCGCAGAACGCCGAGCGACTGGTGCGCATCACCGAGGATGTGCTCGACATCGCACGCGTACAGCACCAGATCGACCAAGGCCCCTCCGCCACGCTGACCCTTGACGCCTGCGTGACCCAGATCTGGCAGGACTGGCAGGCCCAGGACCCCGCGCGACGCCAGGGCCTGCTGCTGCTGGAGGCCGGCACGGCCCAGGTGGCGTTTGACGCAGAGCACCTGCGCCGCGTGCTGGTGAACCTGCTGGACAATGCGCTGCGCTACAAGGGGCCGCATGAGGACTCCCTGCTGCTGAGCACGCGTGCCACCGAGGGCGCCCCCGTGCACCTGCAGATCTGGAGCGATGGCGAACCGCTCGACAAGTCCGTGGAGCGCCATTTGTTCGAGCCCTTCTTCTCGTCGGAGAGCCGCTCCAGCGGCCTGGGCCTGTACATCTGCCGCCAGCTGTGTCAGCGCCATGGCGCGAGCATCGGCTACCAGCGCGCCACCCGCATGCTCGGCCGCGGCGCCGTGGCCGGCAACGCCTTCACGGTCAGCTTTCGCGGCACCACGCGCCCGGCCGAGACGAATTCACTGTTTGACACCCTCGTGGTCTGAGATTCCCGGATTCCGCATTCATGAACGCCACTGCAGCCAGCATCCTCGTCGTCGACGATGAGCCCGACCTGCGCATGCTCTACGAGCTGACCCTGCTGCGCGAAGGCTACCGCGTGGACACCGCAGGCAGCGTGGGCGAGGCGCGCACGCAGCTCCATGCGCAGTCCTTCGACGCCGTGATCACCGACATGCGCCTGCCCGACGGCCTGGGACTGGAGTTGCTGCATGAGCTGCGCGAGCAGCAACGCCCGGAGCGCTGCGTGGTCATGACGGCCTACGGATCCGCCGAGAACGCCGTGGAGGCGCTGCGCGCGGGCGCATTCGACTACCTGACCAAGCCCGTGGACCTGAAGCAGTTCCGCTCGGTCGTGGCATCGGCCATACAGGGCACGGGCGGCGTGCTGGCGGCCGCCAGGGCCACCCCCGGCGACAGCCCCGGGGCGGCCGCGGACAATCCCACGCTGGCACGCCTGATAGGCGATTCGGTCGCGATGCGCAACGTCAAGCAGCGCATCGCCAAGGTGGCACGCAGCATGGCGCCGGTGCTGGTCCATGGCGAATCGGGCACGGGCAAGGAGCTCGTCGCACGCGCCCTGCATGCGAGCAGCCAGCGCGCCGGCGGACCAATGATCGCGGTGAACTGCGGCGCCATCCCCGAGAGTCTGCTGGAGGCCGAATTCTTCGGCGCACGCAAGGGCTCCTACACGGGCGCCAGCAGCGATCGCGAGGGGTTTTTTCAGGCCGCGCGCGGCGGCACGCTGTTCCTCGACGAGATCGGTGACCTGCCGCTGGCCATGCAGTCCAAGCTGCTGCGCGCGATTCAGGAGCGCAGCATCCGCCCCCTGGGCGCGACGCAGGAGGAAGCGGTGGACGTGCGCATCGTCAGCGCCACGCACCGCGACCTGGCCGCCGATGTGCAGGCAGGGCGCTTCCGCCAGGATCTGTACTACCGACTGAACGTGATCGAACTGGTGATTCCACCGCTGCGCGAGCGCCGCGAGGATCTGCCCGCGTTGTGCGAGGCCCTGCTCGCACGCATCGCACAGGAGTCGGGCATCAAGGTACCGCGCCTGAGCGAGGCGGCGCTTGCGCGCATCGCCCAGCATCCGCTCACGGGCAATGTGCGCGAACTCGAGAACCTGCTGCACCGTGCCGTGGCCCTGAGCGACGGGCAGGAGCTGCATATCGATCTCCCCGCGCCCGCCACCATGGAACCCGGCACATCGCTACCCCAGGCGCAAGCCGCGGACGCGCCCACGCCCCCGACACCCATGACCGCCGGCGCCACAGCGCGCACCGATGGACTGCGCGCCTGGCTGGACGCGCAGGAGCGAAGCCTCCTGGAGCAGACCCTGCGCGAGACGGTCAATGACCAGACGGCCACGGCCACGCGCCTGGGGCTGAGCGTGCGCCAGCTGCGCTACCGCATGCAGCGCCTGCACATCCCTGTTCCGCGAGACGAAGCCCCCCATGGCGCCACGCAGTGAACCCGTGACGCAACCGACCGCACCATGGCAGGGCGGCTGGTACCGAGGCGCACACCGTCTCCCGTCCCCCAACCACGGCAGGCGACCGGAGGGCGCCGTCATCGACCTGATCGTCGTGCACTCGATCAGCCTGCCGCCGGGCGAATACGGCGGCCAGGCCGTGCAGCAGCTGTTCACGAACCGGCTGGACTGGGACGCGCATCCCTACTTCGCGTCCATCCGCGGACTGGAGGTGTCGGCCCATTTCTTCATCGCCAGGGACGGCCGGCTGTGGCAGTTCGTGGACGTTGACAGGCGCGCCTGGCATGCCGGGCGCTCGCACTATCGCGGACGCGACGCGTGCAACGACGACTCCATCGGCATCGAGCTCGAAGGCCTGGAAGGCCTGATCTTTGAGGCCGCACAGTACCGCTGTCTGCTGCGCCTGTGCCGGGCCCTCGCGCAACGCCACCCCATCCGTTACATCGCCGGCCACGAACATGTTGCGCCCCATCGCAAGCAAGACCCCGGCCCGGGCTTTGACTGGCCATGGCTGCGGCACGCGTTCGCCGGCTCGGGGATTGTGTTTCCACCTGTTGCCACGCCGCTGAACAGCCGCGCACGCTGAGCGCGAAGGGCGCCCACACATGCCCCGCCTGCTCCCTCGACGCCGGGGGCATGGGTAGTTTTTTCCTCATTGGACGCAGATTCGAAGAATCGGGCACCATACGGATATACACTACCAATAGTGTCTTGAATCGCAAAGATACCATAGATATAGTGTTACGCAGCACACTCACGCGTCACCACCCCGCCCACCGGCAGCTGCCTGCCCGGCGCGGCCAACCCCAGGACACAGCCCAGAGGAACCCATGCAAGTTGCGCCCGTTCACGCCCATACCCAGCCCACAACACCCTCGCAAACCACGGCCACGCCCGCTCCCGACATCGCTGGCGATACATTCAGTCACTACCAAATCATTCGGCGCAATGGTGCGGTCGTGCCGTTTGAGCCGCAGAAGATCGCCGTGGCCATGATGAAGGCCTTTCTCGCCGTGCATGGCACGCAGGGCGCGGCCTCGGCCAGCGTGCGCGAGGTCGTGGACGAGCTGACCCGCACGGTGGTTCGCGCGCTGATGCGCTCGCGCCCCAGCGGCGGCACCTTCCACATCGAGGACGTGCAGGATCAGGTGGAGCTGGGCCTGATGCGCGGCAGCCACCATGAGGTGGCGCGCGCCTATGTGCTGTACCGCGAGCGCCGCGCCCAGGAGCGCGCGCAGAAGAAGGAGCAGCTGCACCCGCAAATGCCCGCGCTGTACGTGCAGGACCGTGGCCAGCGCGTGGAGCTCGATGTGCTGCGCCTGCAGGCACTGATCGAGTCCGCCTGCGCCAATCTGGGCCAGGAGGTGCAGGCCGCCCCGATCACCGCCGAGACCATGCGCAACCTGTACGACGGCGTGCCCATGGACGAGGTGTACAAGGCATCGATCCTCGCGGCGCGCACGCTGATCGAGAAGGACCCCGGCTACAGCTACGCCACGGCGCGCCTGCTGCTGCACACCATCGTGCGCGAAGTGCTGGGCCAGGGCGTGCAGCCGGCCGACATGCAGGCGGCGTACCAGGGCTACTTCGCCGGCTTCATCCAGAAGGGCGTCGATCACGAGCTGCTCAACCCCGAGCTCCTGACGTTCGACCTGCCGCGCCTGGCCCAGGCGATCAAGGCCGAGCGCGACCAGCAGTTCGACTATCTGGGCCTGCAGACGCTGTACGACCGCTACTTCCTGCACGTGAGCAAGACGCGCATCGAACTGCCCCAGGCCTTCTTCATGCGCGTGGCCATGGGCCTGGCGCTGCAGGAGGACGACCGCAACGCGCGCGCCATCGAGTTCTACGAGCTGCTGTCCTCGTTCGACTTCATGAGCAGCACGCCCACGCTGTTCAACAGCGGCACGCTGCGCTCGCAGCTGTCGTCCTGCTACCTGACCACGGTGCCCGACGAGCTCGGCGGCATCTACGAATCCATCAAGGAAAACGCCCTGCTGTCCAAGTTCGCCGGAGGCCTGGGCAACGACTGGACGCGCGTGCGCGCGCTGGGCGCGCGCATCAAGGGCACGAACGGCGAGTCGCAGGGCGTGGTGCCCTTCCTCAAGGTCGTCAACGACACGGCCGTGGCCGTGAACCAGGGCGGCAAGAGAAAGGGCGCGGTCTGCACCTATCTGGAGAGCTGGCATCTCGACATCGAGGAGTTCCTGGAACTGCGCAAGAACACCGGCGACGACCGCCGCCGCACGCACGACATGAACACGGCCAACTGGATTCCCGACCTGTTCATGAAGCGCGTCATCGACAAGGGCCAATGGACGCTGTTCTCGCCGTCGGACGTGCCCGACCTGCACGACCTCTACGGCCAGGCCTTCGAGCGCGCCTACACGGCCTATGAGGCCAAGGCCGACAGCGGCGAGCTCAGGCTGTTCAAGCGCGTGCCCGCCGTGGACCTGTGGCGCAAGATGCTGTCCATGCTGTTCGAGACCGGCCACCCCTGGATCACGTTCAAGGACCCGTGCAACATCCGCTCGCCCCAGCAGCATGTGGGCGTGGTGCATTCGAGCAACCTGTGCACCGAGATCACGCTCAACACCAGCGACACCGAGACCGCCGTGTGCAACCTGGGCTCGGTGAACCTTGCCCAGCACCTGAAGGATGGCAAGGTGGACCACGACAAGCTGCGCCGCACCGTGGCCACGGCCATGCGCATGCTGGACAACGTCATCGACATCAACTACTACGCCGTGGACAAGGCGCGCGACTCCAACCTGCGCCACCGCCCCGTAGGCCTGGGCCTGATGGGCTTTCAGGATGCGCTGTACGCGCTGCGCATTCCCTACGCGAGCGACGCCGCGGTGGAGTTTGCCGATGCATCGATGGAGGCCATCTGCTACTACGCCTACTGGGCCTCCACCGAGCTGGCGCGCGAGCGCGGTCAGTATTCGAGCTACCAGGGCTCGCTGTGGTCGCAGGGCATTCTGCCGCTCGACTCGCTGGAGCTGCTCGCGCGCGAGCGCGGCGGCCATGTGGAGGTCGATCGCAGCACGCGCCTGGACTGGGATGCGCTGCGCCAGAAGATCGCGCGGGACGGCATGCGCAACAGCAACTGCGTGGCCATTGCCCCCACGGCCACCATCTCCAACATCGTGGGCGTGGATGCGTCCATCGAGCCCTCGTTCGGCAACCTGGCCGTCAAGTCCAACCTGTCGGGCGAGTTCACCGTCATCAACCAGTACCTGGTGCGCGACCTCAAGGCCCTGGGCCTGTGGGATGAGGTCATGCTCATGGACTTGAAGCATTTCAAGGGGTCGCTGCACGCCATCGACCGTGTGCCCGAGCACATCAAGGCGCTGTATTCCACGGCCTTCGAGGTCGCGCCAGAGTGGCTCGTGGAGGCCGCGGCGCGCCGCCAGAAGTGGATCGACCAGGCGCAGAGCCTGAACATCTACATGGCCGGCGCCTCGGGCAAGAAACTCGACGAGACGTACAAGCTCGCCTGGCTGCGCGGCCTCAAGACCACCTACTACCTGCGCACGCAAAGCGCGACGCATGTGGAGATGAGCACGGTGAACACGCGCCAGCTCAATGCCGTGGCATCGGACGCGCAAGCCCCCTCTCCCGCCACTGGCGCCGCGGCCGCAATGCCCGCAACGGACGTGAAGTTCTGCGCCATCGACGACCCCGGCTGCGAAGCCTGCCAGTGAACGGCACCAGGCAGAGGCCGGGAGCACTTCCATGCACCCGGCCTTTGCGGTCGTGAAGCAACAAATCACGGCGTGGCAACGCTTCGGTGCTTTTCATTTTGAAGCACTGCTTCCATAATTCACCAACGGGAAAATCTATGCTTACCTGGGACGACGAAGTCAAGCCCTCTGCGCAAATACTCTTGGATGGCGGCCTCGCGCAGGGCGGCCAGGCCGACACGCCCATCTCTCCCGCAAAGCCCGCCAACGCAGCCCCACAGCACCGGCGTGTGTCGGCCGTCGACAAGCGCATCATCAACGGCCAGACCGATGTGAATCAGCTGGTGCCGTTCAAGTACAAGTGGGCCTGGGAAAAGTACTTGGCCACCTGCGCCAACCACTGGATGCCGCAGGAGATCAACATGACGCGCGACATCGCGCTGTGGAAGGATCCGAACGGCCTGACCGAGGATGAGCGCCGCATCGTCAAGCGCAACCTGGGCTTCTTCGTGACGGCCGACTCGCTCGCCGCCAACAACATCGTCCTCGGCACCTACCGCCATATCACGGCGCCCGAATGCCGCCAGTTCCTGCTGCGCCAGGCCTTCGAGGAAGCCATCCACACCCACGCCTACCAGTACATCGTGGAATCGCTGGGCCTGGACGAGGGCGAGATCTTCAATGCCTACAACGAGATCGCATCCATACGCGACAAGGACGAATTCCTGATCCCCTTCATCGAGGCGATCATGGACCCGGCCTTCCAGACGGGCACACCCGAGAACGACCAGACGCTGCTCAAGAGCCTGATCGTCTTTGCATGCCTGATGGAAGGTCTGTTCTTCTACGTGGGCTTCACGCAGATCCTGGCGCTGGGCCGGCAGAACAAGATGACGGGCGCGGCCGAGCAGTACCAGTACATCCTGCGCGACGAGTCCATGCACTGCAACTTCGGCATCGACCTGATCAACCAGCTCAAGCTCGAAAACCCGCAGTTGTGGACACCCGAGTTCAAGGCCGAGATCACCGCGCTGTTCCACAAGGCCGTGGACCTCGAATACCGCTACGCCGAGGACACCATGCCGCGCGGCGTGCTGGGCATGAACGCCTCGATGTTCAAGGGCTACCTGCGCTACATCGCCAACCGCCGCGCCACGCAGATCGGGCTCGATGCGCTGTTCCCCAATGAAGAAAATCCCTTCCCCTGGATGAGCGAGATGATCGACCTGAAGAAGGAGCGCAACTTCTTCGAAACGCGCGTCATCGAGTACCAGACCGGCGGGGCGCTGTCCTGGGATTGAATCCCGCAACACCAGGTCATGAGTCTTCAACCACGCTCCTCGCACCCGGCGTCCCTAGGCGCCGCGGGGCGGTGGCGTTCCCGCATTCGTGGTGACGCGCATTGTGTCGTTGCCATGGATCGCTCCATGCCCAATGCAGGCGTGGAGTGCTCTTTGCAAATCGACCCAAGGAGAAAATGATGGCAACTGCGAAGAAACCCGCAGCCAAAAAGGCTGCACCCCCCAAAAAGGCCGCCGCGACCAAGAAGGCTGCAGCACCCGCGAAGAAGGCCGTAGCCGCAAAGAAGGCAGCGCCTGCCAAGAAGGCCGCCGCGGTCAAGAAGGCTGCTGCACCCGCCAAGAAGGCCGCAGTGGCCAAGAAGGCAGCAGCACCCGCCAAGAAGGCAGCGGCCGTGAAGAAAGCGGCAGCACCCGCCAAGAAGGCCGTGACGGCCAAGAAGGCGGCAGCACCCGCCAAGAAGGCAACGGCTGTGAAGAAGGCGGCAGCACCCGCCAAGAAGGCCGCAGCAGCAAAGAAGGCAGCAGCACCGTCCAAGAAGGCGGTAGCGGCAAAGAAGGTGGCAGCACCCGCCAAGAAGGCGGCAGCAGCAAAGAAGGCCGCTCCGGCCAAGAAGGCCGCGGCCCCAGCCAAAAAGGCTGCAGCAGCAAAGAAGGCACCTGCAGCCAAGAAGAAGGCCGTAGCCAAGGCTCCCGTGGCTGCGGCTGCGCCTGCAGCGCAGACCACGCTCAACCCCCAGGCCGCATGGCCCTTCCCCACGGGCGGCAAGCCCTGAGGGTACTGGACGCTCATCGCCTGAACCCGGCGCCTGCGCCGGGTTTTCTTATGGAGCCTGCGGCGGCATCTGTCGATTGCGGGCAGGCCTACAGTCCTCGACCGCCCACTCCGTGACGGTGCAGGCAGCGGCAGGGATCAACAGGCATCGCCTCGGACTTCTTCCCAGGCCGCCAGCCCCGGACTACGCTGGCGTGAAATCGAGCACATAGTTCTGCGGTCCACGCTGAGCGATCTTCAGTGCCCCGAGGCGATTGCCCAGCTCCGCACAGCGCACCAGGGGCCAGCCCTTCTCGAGCCCATAGAGCAGGCCGCCACGCCACGCGTCACCGCAACCGGTGGGGTCGACCACCTGCGCCGGCTTGACCGGGGGGACCTTGGTACTCACGCCTTGCTCCCAAACCTCGCAGCCGTCGGCACCAAGAGTGACGACCAGACCACGCACCTGCTGCGACATCTCGGCCAGCGTCCAGCCGGTCCTGTCGCACAGCATCCTGGCCTCGTAGTCGTTGACCGCAATCCAGCTGGCCTGTGCAATGAAGCCGCGCAGTTCCTCGCCATTGAACATGGGCAACCCCTGCCCCGGATCGAACACAAACGGTATTCCGGCAGCGACAAATTCGGCCGCGTGCTGCAGCATGGCCTCGCGCCCATCGGGCGCAATGATCCCGACATGCGCGCCACAGTCGGGAGCTATGTGGTTTCGGTGTGCCTGCATCATGGCCCCCGGGTGGAATGCCGTGATCTGGTTGTTGTCCAGGTCGGTCATGATCATGGCCTGGGCGGTGTAGGTGTCATCGACCTTGCCCACAAGAGCAGTGTCGATACCAAGCTGCTGCAGTCGGTCCAGGTAGTTGACACCATCGGCCCCCACCATGGCCATGGGCTTGGGCTCACCACCGAGCAGCTTGAGACTGTAGGCAATATTGCCCGCGCAGCCGCCAAAGTCGCGGCGCAGCGTGGGCACGAGGAAGGACACGTTCAGGATATGCAGTTGCTCGGGCAGTATCTGCTCGGCAAACCGCCCTTGGAACGTCATGATGTTGTCAAATGCCAGGGAACCGCAGATCAGCGCTGCCATAGGTCAAGTCGTGAAAGGAAAAGTTCAGGGATAGAAGGCCAGCACGCGGTAGCCTGCCACCTGAGCGGCATCCTGCGTGACCAGCACGGGAAGGGTCGCGCTCCAGCTGGCGCCGGGCTCCAGCTGCACGGGCGCGCCCAATTCCTCGCGCAACAGCACGCGCCGCAGCAGTGTCTGGTCGTGCGCATCCGTCAGGGTGAGTTCCAGCGCGGGCATGGCAACCGCAAGCGTCGAGTTGTTCCTGACGCCGACCTTCAGCTGGTAGGTCTGCGCATCGTCGCGCGCCTTCACAAAGGACGAACTGTCGATGACCACCGCATCAATGCGTCGCGGTGGCTCCAGCGTGCATTGCAACACCGCACAGATCCGCACCATGAGGGCATGCGCATTGGGACTTCGCGCGGCAATGGCGTCACGCTCCTGCAAGGCCACCTGCAAGCCCAGGAGCAGCGCCAGGCACAGCGCAGCCAGGCCCAAGGCCGCGCGCACCCCGGGCCGCTGCCACACGGCATTGCGCCGCGCCGAGGTGACAAAGCTGGGCTCGTCGCCAGAGGTATCGGGGGCTGCCTGGGGGCCATCGAGCAGGGCTTCCGCTGGAAGGACCACGGCTTCCTCGACAGGAATCGGCTCCGACGACAGTGATTCAAGCCCATCAAGCGCGGCAGCCCCTTGATCACGCTCCTCATCACTGCCCGATTCGGTCGCGCCCGGCAACTCCTTCGGCCCGTCATGGCGCGCCTCGGGCGATGCAGCGTCTGCCGCAGTCTCCGCCGCATCCAGCGCATCATCGGGCCAGGATGAGTCCTCTTCGGAGGCTCCGGGCAGCTCATAGCCCACAACCGCCGGCGCGATCGGCGCGCCGTCCATCTGGGCATCGGGCGACGCCTCATGTCGAAGCAAGGCGGACAAGGGGGCCGGACTCAGGTCCGCCTCGACCCGGTCGGCACCGTCGTCGTGATCAATTGCCTGCCCTGCCGTCTCACGGCCCGTGTCATCCCCCACCGCATGCGAGCCACCCTCGATCAACGGCGCGCGCTCGACAAGCAAGGCCGAGACGGACACGGGCTGGTCTGCAGATTCTTCGAGCGCCCGATGCTGCCCGACTTCCTCGGGCATGGCGGATGGTGGCGCACCAGAAGGGAGTTCCGGGAGTTCCGGGAGTTCCGGGAGTTCCGGGAGTTCCGGGAGTTCCGGAGGCTGCGAGACGGCTGTCGCGCTGCGAGCATCCACATCATCACCCGACGATGCCTGCGACAACGGCATGCTGGACAGCATGCACTCGGTCGCATCAAAGACCTGCTTGCACTGCCCACACCGCACCCAGCCATCGGATATCCGCAACTGGTCCGCAACCACCTTGAAGGTCGTTGCGCAGTGGGGGCAGCGGGTGATCTGGCTCATGCGCCGTGGATTGTAGGTGTGCGTCCGCTGTCCGGGCGCCTCTCAGCGGCGCGCCGTCATGAGAATCCAACCGTCCTCGCTGTCGGCCACCTCCAGACGCAGCCAGGGCGCGTAGGCCTCCTGCAGTTCCTGCGCCTGGCGCTCGAGGATGCCGGCGAGCACGAGATGCCCGCCTTCGGCGACATGGGCGCAGAGCAAGGGCGCCAGCACCTTCAGGGGGATGGCGAGGATGTTGGCCACAACCGTCTGGTACAGGCCCTGCGCCTGCTCGGGCAGGCCGGCATGGAGCTGCACGCCATTGGCCTGCGCGTTCTGGCGCGTGGATTCCACCGCGGCCATGTCGATGTCCACGGCATCGATATCCACGGCGCCGAACTTGGCCGCACCGATGGCCAGGATGCCGGAGCCACAGCCATAGTCGAGCACCCGCCCGAGGGCAGCACCACCGCCTTCACCACCCTGGCGCGCGATCCAGCGCAGACACATGCGAGTCGTGGGATGCGTGCCGGTACCGAAGGCGAGCCCCGGATCCAGGCGTATGCTGCGCCGCGCTGCGGCGGGCAGGTCATGCCAGGTCGGCACGATCCAGAAATCCGGTGTGATGGCCACGGGATCGAACTGCGACTGGGTCAGGCGCACCCAATCCTGCTCCGGCACGGCCGCGATTCCAAGCACGCTGCAGTCCTCGAAAAAGTCCTGCGCCTGCAGCAGCCGCACGGCCTCGTCGGCCGCCTGCTGCGTGGCGAACAACGCCGAGAGGCGGCTGCGCTGCCAGCCCTCGCGTGGCGCAGGCATGCCGGGTTCGCCAAACAGGGCCTGCTCGGCCTCGGTCTGTGCATCGGCGTCCTCCACCGAGACGCTCAGCGCCTCCAGCGCGTCGAGCGCGTCACTCAGAATTTCCACCCGGTCCTCGGGGCACAGCAGGCTCAACTCAAACATGGCGGCGTCTTTCGGTTCGTCGATAAAAAAATGCTGGCATCCGTCACCAGATGCCAGCATCCTTGTGCCTTGCGGCACGAGGTTGGCTCATCAGCGCTTGCGCTGTTCCAGCCACTCTTCCAGGTAGTGGATGTTGGTGCCGCCGGCGATGAACTTGGCGTCGACCAACAGCTCCCGGTGCAGATCGATGTTGGTGTTGATGCCCTCGACCACCATCTCCGACAGGGCCGTGCGCATGCGTGCCAACGCCTGCTCGCGCGTGTCGCCGTGCACGATGATCTTGCCGATCATGGAGTCGTAGTTGGGCGGCACGTAGTAGTTGCTGTACGCATGCGAGTCCACGCGCACGCCGGGACCACCGGGCGCATGCCACATGGTTATGCGGCCGGGCGAGGGAATGAACTTGTAGGGATCCTCGGCATTCACGCGGCATTCGATCGCGTGACCCTGGATCTGGATCTGGCGCTGCGAAAACGGCAGCTTCTCGCCCGCGGCCACCATGATCTGCGTGCGCACGATGTCCACTCCCGTGATCCATTCGGTCACCGGATGCTCCACCTGCACACGCGTGTTCATCTCGATGAAGTAGAACTCGCCGTTCTCGTACAGGAACTCGAACGTGCCCGCACCGCGGTAGCCGATCTTCTTGCAGGCCGTCACGCAGCGCTCGCCGATGCGCTCGATGAGCCTGCGCGGAATACCGGGCGCGGGCGCCTCTTCGATGACCTTCTGGTGGCGCCGCTGCATGGAGCAGTCGCGCTCGCCCAGGTACACGGCGTTGCGATGCTTGTCGGCCAGCACCTGGATCTCGATGTGGCGCGGGTTCTGCAGGAACTTCTCCATGTACACGGCCGGGTTGCCAAAGGCCGCGCCCGCCTCCGCCTTGGTCATCTGCACGGCATTGACCAGGGCCGCCTCGGTGTGCACGACGCGCATGCCGCGGCCACCGCCGCCGCCCGCAGCCTTGATGATCACGGGGTAGCCGATGCTCTTGGCGATGCGGCGGATCTGCACGGGGTCGTCGGGCAGTTCACCGTCCGAACCCGGCACACAGGGGACACCGGCCTTGATCATGGCCTGCTTGGCCGAGACCTTGTCGCCCATGATGCGGATGTTCTCGGGCGTGGGGCCGATGAACTGGAAGCCGCTCTTTTCCACACGCTCGGCAAAGTCGGCGTTCTCGGAGAGAAAGCCATAGCCGGGATGGATGGCCTCGGCGTCCGTCACCTCGGCGGCCGAGATGATGGCCGGCATGTTGAGATACGACAGCGGCGAGGGTGCCGGGCCGATGCACACAGCCTCCTCGGCGAGCTTGACGTACTTGGCGTCGCGGTCGGCTTCGGAGTACACCATCACCGCCTTGATGCCCATCTCGCGACAGGCGCGCTGAATGCGAAGGGCGATCTCCCCTCGATTCGCAACCAGAATTTTCTTGAACATGAGCGTCGATCCGCCTTATTCGATCACGAACAGGGGCTGACCGTATTCCACCGCCTGACCGTTCTCGCCCAGGATGCGCGTGACCGTGCCGGACTTGTCGGCCTCGATCTCGTTGAGGATCTTCATGGCCTCGATGATGCAGATGGTCTCGCCCTCCTTGACCTGGCTGCCCACCTCCACAAAAGGCTTGGCACCGGGGCTGGGCGCGCGGTAGAAGGTGCCCACCATGGGCGACTTGACGACATGGCCCGTGGGGGCGGCAGCGGCGGCGGCGGGCGCAGGCAGCTCAGCCACCGGCGCAGCAACGGGCGCGGCCGCGGCGACGGGCGCCTGCACGGGAGCAGCGACGAACTGCTGCACCACGGCAGCCCCGCCCTTGACGATGCGAACCTTGCCCTCGGCCTCGGTGATCTCGAGCTCAGAAACATTGGACTCGGACACCAGGTCGATCAGGGTCTTGAGTTTTCGCAAATCCATGGGAACTCCAACGGCTAGAAACAGAATGGGGGGCGAATTTACCTTAATTTCAGGCTATTTCGCCGAACACCGTCAAATTGTCACCATCTCCATTGAGGAAACGCAGCTTTCAGAGTCTTTCGGCCCAGCTTTTGAGGTCTTGCTCCCTCAATTGGCCGATTTTACGCCTTGATATGCTTCCATCTGCTGCAAACATCACCGAAAACGGCAGACCGCCCTTGTCATTGCCCAGTGCCCTGGACAGCTGCGTACCCCCTGCTCCGCCAAGCACCACAGGAAAGTCCAGCGGCATGCGCTGCAGAAACTTGCCAACATTGGCGGGCTGATCGATGGCCAGGCCCAGCACCTGCCAACCCTTTGCGCGGTGCTCGCCATAGAAGGCATTGAGCAGTGGCAGTTCCTGAATGCAGGGAGGGCACCAGGTGGCCCAGAAGTTCAGCAACAGGGGCCGACCACGCAGTGCAGCCATGTGCTGGGGCTGGCCGTCCAGCCCCTCGAAGCTGGCGCTCCAGAAGGCGCTCTCCGCCCCTTCACTCACCTCCCCAGGCCGCAGGCGCCACAGGGCCAGCCCCGCGCCACCCAGACCGGCCGCTGCGCCCGCCCCCCATATCAACAAATTCCTGCGCCGTGCACCGGCGCGCGAATCCAAACTGGTGTTCATGCTGCAATAGACAAAAACGTCACGACTCGGTGACCGACGAAGAGGTCTGCGCGAGCAGCCGGCGGACCGCCGCCGCATCACCCCGCGGAGCCCGGCCACGCGCATCCGGGCGCAATGCGCCGCGCAAATCGTCCAGGTCGTAGATCAGGAAATGCACGCCGACCTCCTCGTCGAGGGTCGGACAGCGGCAGCTCATGCTCAGCACATCGATCTGCTCGCCACGCATGCCCGCCATGCTGCCCACCTCGTAGCTCACACGCTGATTGATGAGCGAGATCTCTGCCGACTTGGAGTCATCGCAGAACAGCGCGATATGAATATCCGACAGGCGCGTGGCCGTGCCGTACCACACGGCGCCGCCCAGATAGGGGCGAAACTCCTGCATGCGCTCCATCCATGCCAGTGCCAGCTCGCGCAGCGCGCACAGCTCCATGGGCTGGGTCTGCGCGCAGAACAGGGCAATGAACTCGCGCACCGCGTCCTCGACGAGGTCATTGCCGGGCAGCGCCGTGCGCGCCGGCAGGCCCAGCTGCCTGATGGCGCGGCGCTTGGCCGGCCCCCACTCCAGCCCCTCCTCGACCACCAGGCGGGCGGCGGTGTTGGCAATTTCGACAGACAGCGCGGGTTCCATGACGGCGGTAGCTTTGGGGTATGAACCGCCGATTGTCGCCTCATCGGGGCGATGGCGATTGCTCCCTAGAATCGGCCCCATGCATATACATATTTTGGGCATCTGCGGCACCTTCATGGGCGGCCTGGCCGCGCTCGCGCGCGAGGCCGGCCACCACGTCACCGGCTGCGACAGCGGCGTCTACCCCCCCATGAGCGACCAGCTGCGCGCCCTGGGGATAGAACTCGTCGAGGGCTATGGCGCGGACCAGCTCGCGCTCCAACCCGACATGTTCGTGGTTGGCAACGTGGTCAGTCGCGCCCGGCTGGCCGACGGCACGCCGAAGTTCCCGCTCATGGAGGCCATCCTCGACGCGGGCGCACCCTACACCAGCGGGCCGCAGTGGCTGGCCGACCAGGTGCTGGCCGGCCGCCACGTGCTGGCCGTGGCGGGCACGCATGGCAAGACCACCACCACCTCGATGCTGGCCTGGATCCTCGAATGCGCGGGCCTCACACCCGGCTTTCTCGTGGGCGGCGTGCCCATGAACTTCGGCATCTCGGCGCGCCTGGGCGCTCCTGCCGCCGGGCAGGCGCGGCCGCTGTTCGTGATCGAGGCCGACGAGTACGACACGGCCTTCTTCGACAAGCGCAGCAAGTTCGTACATTACCGCCCGCGCACGGCGGTGCTGAACAACCTGGAGTTCGACCACGCCGACATCTTCGACGATCTGGGTCAGATCGAGCGCCAATTCCACCACCTGGTGCGCACCGTGCCGCCCTCGGGCCGCGTGGTGGTCAACGGGCTGGAGGAAAGCCTCACACGCGTGCTGCACGCCGGCTGCTGGAGCCAGGTGGCAAGTTTTGGCGCAGCCGTGAGCGACTTTGCGGCGCGCGGCGAGCCGCATGACTTCGAGGTGCTGCGCCGTGGCGAGCCAGTGGCGCGCGTGCAGTGGCAGCTCACCGGCGTGCACAACCAGCTCAACGCGCTGGCCGCGATGGCCGCCGCCGAGCATGTGGGCGTGGCGCCCGCGCATGCGGCCCAGGCGCTGGCGCGCTTCGAGAACGTGCGCCGGCGCATGGAGCTGCGCGGCACGGCGCGCGGCATCAGCGTCTATGACGACTTTGCCCACCACCCCACCGCACTACGCACCACGCTCGACGGCCTGCGCCGACGCCTCGGGACCGAGGCGCGCATCCTCGCGGTGTTCGAGCCGCGCAGCAACACCATGAAGCTGGGCACGATGAAGTCGCAGCTGCCCTGGGCGCTGGAGCAGGCCGACCTGGCCTTCTGCCACACCGCCGGGTTGGACTGGGACGCGGCCGAGGCGCTCGCGCCCATGGGCGAACGCGCGCACACGGCCGGCGACATCGCAACGCTGCTCGCGCAGATCACGGCCGCTGCCCGGCCGGGCGATCACATCGTCTGCATGAGCAATGGCAGCTTTGGCGGCATACACGCCAGGCTGCTCGAAGCACTTCGATAAATATAGCTGCCGGCGCTTATAGGACAGGCGTCAACAGCCATTTTTCCTTAGAACGTCACGGCCATGGCCGGCACGTCCACGCGCACCACGGGGCGCGCGAGGGCGGCCACGGCGGCGCCGGCAAAGCGTGCCGACCAGACCGGGTCGGCCATCAGGCCGGCGCCGGCGGCCGCGGCCACGGTCAGCACCTTGTCGGCCAGCAGCACCTTGCCGCTGGCGCGCAGGGGCTCGCATTCCAGGCGCACAAATTCGTCATCGAGCCAGCGGCGCGCCTCCTCGTGCGTGAGCTTGGGGGCGGACTCGGCATCCAGGGTGAACTCCTGGCCCGGCGACAGGGTGACGAACACTTCGCTTTGCATAGGTGCCTTTCGTGACGTAGGTGTTGACTTGCGCGCGCAGCTTACACCGAGCGGCGCGCCTGCACGGCTGCGGCAAGCTCGGCCAGGCAGGCCACGGAATCATCCCAACCCAGGCAGGCATCGGTGATGCTCTTGCCATATTCGAGCTTCGCCGGATCGTCCTTGCCGGGCGTGAACTTCTGCGCGCCGGCCTGCAGATGGCCCTCGATCATCACGCCGAACACGCTGCGCGAGCCGCCCGCGATCTGCGCCGCGATGTCGTGCGCCACATCGCGCTGGCGCTCGTGCTGCTTGTTGCTGTTGGCGTGACTGCAGTCCACCATGAGCGTGGCCGGCAGGCCCGCGGCCGCCAGGTCCTTGCAGGCCGCGGCGACGCTGGCCGCGTCGTAGTTGGGCGCCTTGCCGCCGCGCAGGATCACATGGCAGTCCTTGTTGCCCGCCGTGCGCACGATGGCCACCTGGCCGTTCTTGTGCACCGACAGGAAGTGATGGCCGCGGCTGGCGGACTGGATGGCGTCGGTGGCGATGCGGATGTTGCCGTCCGTGCCGTTCTTGAAGCCGATCGGCGCCGAGATGCCCGAGGCCAGCTCGCGGTGCACCTGGCTCTCGGTGGTACGCGCGCCGATCGCGCCCCAGCTGATCAGGTCACCGATGTACTGCGGGCTGATCACGTCCAGGAACTCGCTGGCCGCGGGCACGCCCAGGCGGTTGATGTCGATGAGCAGCTGGCGCGCGATGCGCAGGCCCTCGTCGATGCGATAGCTGCCATCCAGGTAGGGGTCGTTGATCAGCCCCTTCCAGCCCACGGTGGTGCGGGGCTTCTCGAAGTACACGCGCATCACCACCTCGAGCTGGTCCTTGTACTGCTCGCGCACGGCCTTGAGCCTCTTCGCGTATTCCAGCGCCGCCTCGGGGTTGTGGATGGAGCAGGGGCCGATGATGACGAGCAGGCGGTCGTCCTCGCCGTTCATGATGCGCTGGATGTTGCGGCGGGTGTTGCCGATCAGCGCCTCGACCTCGGACCCACGGATGGGGAAGAAGCGGATCAGGTGGTCGGGAGGGGGAAGCACGGTGATGTCCTCGATGCGTTGGTCGTCGGTCTGGCTGGTCTTGTCGACGCTGCGATACCAGGCATCGGTGGTGGGGGTGGTGGTCATGGGGCGTCCTTGGGAATGAATGGATGAGACGGAAACGGGGGCAAAAACAAAAAAACCGCCGGGCTTTTCAGCTTCGGCGGTTCTTTGGAGAAGGGGCTCGGTCAGGGTGCGCGTCTACCTCTCTCATCCGCCATGGACAGAGAACCAAAAGTAAAAGTAAAACGCGCTACGGATCGACATGCGCACCAATGTAGCACGATTTGTCGCAGTGCAACATAGGGAAATCGTTTCCATGGTGCTACAACCCTCGGCGCTCAGGCCGTGCCGCCCACGGTGATGCCATCGATGCGCAGGGTCGGCTGGCCCACGCCCACGGGCACGCTCTGGCCCTCCTTGCCGCAGGTGCCCACGCCGCTGTCCAGCCGCATGTCGTTACCGATCATGCTCACCTTCTTGAGCGACTCTGGGCCGCTGCCGACGATGGTCGCGCCCTTGACGGGGTAGAGGATCTTGCCGTCCTCCACCCAGTAGGCCTCGCTGGCCGAGAACACGAACTTGCCGCTGGTGATGTCCACCTGGCCGCCACCGAAGTTGGTGGCGTACAGGCCGCGCTTGATGCTGGCGACGATCTCCTGCGGGTCCTTGTCGCCGCCGAGCATGTAGGTGTTGGTCATGCGCGGCATGGGGATATGGGCGTAGCTCTCGCGCCGGCCGTTGCCCGTGGGCGCCTGGCCCATGAGGCGCGCGTTCATCGCGTCCTGGATGTAGCCCTTCAGGATGCCGTCCTCGATGAGCACGTTCTTCTGCGTGGCGTGTCCCTCGTCGTCCACGTTGAGCGAGCCGCGGCGGTCGGCAATCGTGCCGTCGTCGAGCACCGTCACGCCCTTGGCCGCCACGCGCTGGCCGATGCGGCCGCTGAAGGCGGAGGAGCCCTTGCGGTTGAAGTCGCCCTCCAGGCCATGGCCCACGGCCTCGTGCAGCAGCACACCGGGCCAGCCCGGGCCGAGCACCACGGTCATCTCGCCGGCCGGCGCGGGGCGCGACTCCAGGTTCACCAGCGCGGCGTTGACGGCCTCGTCCACGTACTGGGCAATCTGCTCGTCGCTGAAATAGGCCAGGCCAAAGCGCCCGCCGCCGCCGGCCGAGCCCACCTCGCGCCGCCCGCCCTGCTCGGCGATGACGGTGATGGACATGCGCACCAGCGGGCGCACGTCGGCCGCCAGGGTGCCGTCGGCGCGCGCGACCAGCACCACGTCGTACTCGCTGGCCAGACCCGCCATGACCTGCACCACGCGCGGGTCCTTGGCGCGGGCGCGCTGCTCGGCGCGCTCCAGCAGCTGCACCTTGGCCGTGCTGTCCATGGTGGCGATGGGGTCGATGTGCGGATAGAGCGACCGGCTTTTAGCTATCTTTTCGGCAGCTACTCGCGCCCGCCCCGATTGGGCTGCAGCCGAAATCGACCGCACGGTACGCGCGGCATCGAGCAGCGAGGCCTCGGAGATGTCGTCGGAATAGGCGAAGGCCGTCTTCTCGCCGCTGACGGCGCGCACGCCCACGCCCTGGTCGATAGAGAACGAGCCCGTCTTGACGATACCCTCCTCCAGGCTCCAGCCCTCGCTGCGCGTGTACTGGAAGTACAGGTCGGCGTCGTCGACACGGTGCGCGCGGATTTCGGCCAGGGCACGGCCAAGGTGGGTTTCATCCAGGCCGAAGGGCGTGAGCAACAGCTCGCGCGCCACGGCCAGGCGCTCAAGGGTGGGTTCGCGGGAGATCATGCGGCGATTGTAGGCAGGCGCCGCAGGCCGCGCGGCCCGCGGGCACGGCACCTACAGAGTCGTCTGCATGGACTCGGGCGGATCCTCGTCCGGCTGTCGGCGCGCGCGCGCCACCGACATCAGCACGCCCAGGGCCAGCCCCAGCGTGACCATGGCCGTGCCGCCATAGCTGACAAACGGCAGCGGCACCCCCACCACGGGCAGGATGCCGCTGACCATGCCCATGTTCACAAAGGAATAAGTGAAGAAGATCATGGCCACGGCCCCGGCCATGAGGCGCCCGAACAGCGTGGTGGCGCCGGCGGCGATCGCCAGCCCACGCCAGACCAGCAGCACGAAGCCCGTGATGAGCACGAGGTTGCCCACGAGGCCGAACTCCTCGGAATAGGCGGCGAAGATGAAGTCGGTCGTGCGCTCGGGGATGAACTCCAGATGCGTCTGCGTGCCCGACATGAAGCCCTTGCCCCAGAGCCCGCCCGAGCCGATGGCGATCATGCCCTGAATGATGTGAAAACCCTTGCCCAGCGGGTCGCGCGTGGGGTCGAGCAGCGTGCACACGCGCTGCTGCTGGTACTCGCGCAGCACCACCCAGCGCACGCCCTCGGCGCACAGCTCGGGCTCGAACCAGACCACCAGCCCAATGCCCAGCAGCCCCAGCAGCACCGGCGGCGCCACCAGGCGCCAGGGCAGGCCGGCAAAGAAGATCACCGACAGCCCGGATGCCATCACCAGCAGCGAGGTGCCCAGGTCCGGCTGCTTCATGATCAACCCCACGGGGATCATGAGCAGCACGCCGGCCACGACGAAGTCCGGCGCGCGCAGCTGGCCCTCGCGCTTCTGGAACCACCAGGCGAGCATGAGCGGCATGGCGATCTTCATGATCTCGCTGGGCTGTATCACCACGCCCACATTGATCCAGCGCTGCGCCCCCTTCTTGGTGATGCCAAACAGCGCCACCGCCACCAGCAGCGCCACGCCCAGCGTGTACAGCGGCACGGCCAGCAGCATCAGGCGCTGCGGCGGCACCTGCGCCACCAGAAACAGGATGCCCGCCGCCAGCAGCATGTTGCGCCCATGGTCATAGAAGCGCGTGCCATGGTCGTAGCCGGCCGAATACATGGCCACGAGACCTATGCCCGAGAGCATCAGCAGCAACAGGATGAGCGGCCAGTCAAAGCCACCGAACAGCGGCCAGATGCGTTGCAGCAGGGAGGGTTTGTCGAAGGCGTCGGACATGGGGGCGCCATTATCCAGCGCCCGATAATCCCCCCATGCCCGCCACCCACCTGCTCTACCTGCACGGCTTTCGCTCCTCGCCCCAGTCCACCAAGGCACGCCTGGTGGCCGACCATGTCGCGCGCCACCACCCCGACCTGTTCTTCTGGTGCCCGCAGCTGCCCCCCTCGCCGCGCGAGGCCATGGCGCTGGTGCAGGACGGCATCGCCCACTGGCCCCGGAGCAGCGCCATGGCGGTGATCGGCTCGTCGCTGGGCGGCTACTACGCGAGCTGGGTGGCACACCAGACGCGCTGCCCCAGCGTGCTGCTCAACCCCGCCATCCACCCGGCGCGCGACCTGGCGCGCCACATCGGCGAGCAGACGGCCTGGCACGACCCCGAGGAACGCTTCTTCTTCCGCCCCGAATACATCGACGAACTCAGGGCGCTGGACGTGAGCCACCTGCCCCCCGCCGGCCCCGAACTGCTCATCGCCGCCCAGGGCGACGAGCTGCTGGACTGGCGTGAGATGGTGGCCCGCTATCCCCGCGCCACGCAGCGCGTGCTGCCGGGTGGCGACCATGCGCTGAGCGACTTTGCGCAGCATCTGCAGGCAACGCTGGATTTTTGCCACTTGGTCTGACCCACCGCCCGCGTGTGGCCGGCGTCGCGGCACGGCATGGGAAAATCCCGCCCCTATGCATGCACTGTTCGACGACGCCGGCAAGTTCCTCGCCGGCCGCATCCTCTCCGAAGCCGAGACCTCGGCGCAGATCGAGCTCGACTCGGGCAAGCGGGTCAAGGCCAAGGCCGCCAACATCCTGCTGAAGTTCGACAAGCCCGCCCCGGCCGAGCTGCTGGCCCAGGCGCGCGAGATCGCCGCCACCATCGAGCTGCCGCTGGCCTGGGAATTTGCCCCCGAGGACGAATTCGGCTTTGCCGATCTGGCGCGCGACTATTTTTCCGCCAACGCCCCCGTGACCGAGCAGGCCGGCATGCTGATCGCGCTGTTCGAGGCGCCGCACTACTTCAGGCGCGCGGGCAAGGGTCGCTTCAAGAAGGCCCCGGCCGAGATCCTGCAGCAGGCGCTGGCCGCCATCGAGAAGAAGAAGCAGATCCAGGCGCAGATCGACGCCTGGGCGGCCGAGCTTGCGGCCGGCACCTGCCCGCAGCCCATACGCGAGCAGCTCTACAAAATTTTGTTCAAGCCCGACAAGAACGCGCCCGAGTACAAGGCCGTGGTCGAGGCCAGCCGCCAGACGCACAAGGCGCCGCTGGCGCTCCTGCAAGAGGCGGGCGCCATCGACTCGTCCTACCAGTTCCACTGGAAGCGCTTTCTGTTCGAGAACTTCCCCAAGGGCACGGGCTTTCCCCCGCTGGCCGCGCCGCAGCCGCCCGAGGATCTGCCGCTGGCCGATGTGCAGGCCTATTCCATCGACGACTCGCAGACCACCGAGATCGACGACGCGCTCTCGGTGCGCGGCCTGGGCACGGGAGTCGTCACCGTGGGCATACACATCGCCGCGCCGGGCCTGGCGATACAGCCCGGCGGCGAGCTGGACAAGCTCGGGCGCGCGCGCCTGTCCACGGTCTACATGCCTGGCTACAAGATCACCATGCTGCCCGACGAGGTGGTGCAGATCTACACCCTGGACGAGGGCCGCGCGAACCCGGCCGTCTCGCTCTACGTGACGGTGGACGAGGCCACGCTGGCCATCACCGCCACCGAGACACGCCTGGAGCGCGTGCCCGTGGCCGTGAACCTGCGCCATGACCAGCTCGACCACATCGTCACCGAGGCCTGGCTGCAGGACCACAGCATTGAGCATGAAAACACGCCCCAGGCCTTGCTGGACCTGCGCTGGCAGCTCTCGTTTTTGTACCGATTTGCGAAGCAGCTCAAGGCCGGGCGCGAGCAGGTGCGCGGCAAGCCCGAGAGCTTCAACCGGCCCGACTACAACTTCCGCCTGGAGGGCAATGGCAAGGCCGAGCCGACGGGCAACGAGACGGTGCGCATCAGCACGCGCCAGCGCGGCGCGCCGCTGGACCTGATCGTGGCCGAGGCCGCCATCGTCGCCAACAGCCACTGGGGCCAGATGCTGGCCGACCACGGCGTGCCCGGCATCTACCGCAGCCAGGCGAGTCTGGCGCCCGGCATCAAGGTGCGCATGAGTACCAAGGCGCTGCCGCATGCCGGCATGGGCGTCAAGTGCTACACCTGGGCCACCTCGCCGCTGCGTCGCTATGTGGACCTGGTCAACCAATGGCAGATCATCGCCTGCGCGCGCCACGGCAAGACCGCTGCGCTGGCCGCGCCCTTCAAGCCCAAGGACGCCGAACTGTTCTCCATCATCAGCAGCTTTGACGCCACCTACAGCGCCTACAACGGCTACCAGGCCGGCATGGAGCGCTTCTGGACGCTCAAGTACCTCGAGCAGAACGGCATCACCGAGATCGACGCCACCGTCATCCGCGACGGCATGCCCGGCGGCGACTTCCTGGTGCGCGCCGACAGCCTGCCGCTGGTGCTGCCCGTGCTCGGCGCCCAGGGTCTGTCGCGCGGCGCGCGCGTGCGCGTCAAGCTCGGCCAGATCGACGAGATCACGCTCGACGTGAACGGCACGCTGCTCGCGCGCCTGGACGACCCGCTCGATGCGAGCGACGACGGCCCCGTGGACGAGGACGAGGACGACACCGTGGCCGGGCCTATCGCCATTGCGGTGGACATCAACGAAACCGATGGCGCGGGCAGTGAAACCGGCGCCGGCCAGCCCGGATAATCGCTGGCCGTGAACCCGACCAGCCCCCTTCGCCGCCTGAGCACCCTGCAGATCGCCCTGGGTGTGTCCGTGGCCATCCATGCGCTGCTGCTCACGGTGCGCTTTGTCGATCCCGAGCGCTTCAACCGCGTGTTCGAGGACACGCCGCTCGAGGTCATCCTGGTCAACGCCAGAACCAGCGAACGCCCCGAGAAGGCCCAGGCCATCGCCCAGGCCTCGCTCGCCGGTGGTGGCGATGCCGCGAGCGGCCGTGCGAGCAGCCCCATGCCCTACTCGGCCCTGACCTCGATCGGCGACGACCTCGAGGAGGCCCAGCGCAAGATGGACCAGATGCTCGAGCAGCAGACCCAGCTGCTCGCCCAGGTGCGCCAGCAACTGGCCATGCTGCCCCAGCCCGACCTGCGCAAGGCGAGCGAGAGCACCGAGCGCCAGGCGCAGGACGAAAAGCGCCGCCAGCTCGTCAAGCTGCTGGCCGAGATCGAAAAGCGCATCAACGAGGAAAACGCGCGCCCGCGCAAGCGCTACATCAGCCCCGCCACGCGCGAGGAGGTCTACGCCGTGTACTACGACGCGCTCCGGCGCAAGGTCGAGGACAGGGGCACGCAGAACTTCCCCGAGCAGGGCGGCAAGAAGCTCTATGGCGAGCTGGTCATGATCGTCACCGTCAACCACGACGGCCGCGTGCTCGAGACCGAGGTCGTGCAGGGCTCGGGCAACCGCCTGCTCGACCGCCGCGCCGAGGCCATCGCGCGCGCGGCCGGGCCGTTCGGCCACTTCGGCCCCGCCATGCGCGCCAAGGCCGACCAGATCGCCGTGGTCTCGCGCTTCAAGTTCACGCGCGAGCAGACCCTGGAAACCTCCGTGCGCTGAGATGACCGCCCCCGACCTCTACTGCGTGATGGGCAACCCCATCGCCCACAGCCGCTCGCCCTGGATACACGCGCGCTTTGCCGCCCTCACGGGCGAGGCCATGCACTACGAGCGCCGCCTGGTGCCCGTGGACGGCCTTGCCCAGGCGCTCGGCGAGTTCGCCGCCGCGGGCGGGCGTGGCTGCAACATCACCGTGCCCTTCAAGCTCGAGGCTGCGCGCCTGGCCCAGCATTGCAGCGAGCGCGTGCGCCTGGCCGGCGCGGCCAACACCCTGAGCTTCAAGGACGGCGCCATCCACGCCGACAACACCGACGGCCTGGGCCTGGTGGCCGACATCGAACAGGGCGCGGGCGTGCAGCTGGCCGGGCGCGACCTGCTGCTGGTCGGCGCGGGCGGCGCGGCCGCGGGCGTGCTCGGCCCGCTGCTGCAGCGGCGCCCGCGGCGCATCGCCGTGGTCAACCGCACGGCCGCACGCGCCCAGGCCCTGGTGGCCAGTCACGCGGCCCTCGCATCGCTACAAAATGTAGAGCTTCTCGCGCTTGATATACAAGCTCCAGAGGCCGATTTTGATGTGATCATCAACGCCACGGCCAGCAGCCTCGAGGGGGCGGCCGCCCCCGTGCCCGCGAGCGTGCTGCGCGCGGGCAGCCTGGCCTACGACATGATGTACGGCCCCGCCGCCCAGGGCTTTCTGGACTGGGCCACGCGCCATGGCGCCCAGGCGCGCGACGGCTTAGGCATGCTGGTGCAGCAGGCGGCCGAGGCGTTTGCCATCTGGCGCGGCCTGCGCCCGCCCGCGGGTCAGGTGCTGGGCGAGCTGCGCGCGGCCATCGCGGCCGGCGCCTGACCGCCGCCAAACCGTCCCCATGCGAGCCCTGACGCGCTGGATCGCCCTGGTGCTGCTGGCCTTCGGTGGGCTGCAGCTGTTCTTCGTGCTGCGCATCGCCGCCATGGCCTGGCTGGACCCGCAGTCCACGAGCTTTCAGCGCTCCGAGGCCTGGGCCCAGCTCAGCCAGAGCGGCGACCTGCGCTGGCGCCAGCAATGGCTGCCCTATGCGCAGATCTCCGACCACTTGAAGCGCGCCGTGATCGCCTCGGAGGACGACAACTTCGTGAACCACGACGGCGTGGACTGGGACGCGATCGAAAAGGCCTGGGAGCGCAACGCCCGCGCCGAGGCCCAGGCCGCGAGGCTGCAGGAGCGCGCCCCGGCGCGCCCCCAGCGCGCACCCAGGATCCGCGGCGGCTCCACCATCACCCAGCAGCTGGCCAAGAACCTGCTGCTCTCGGGCGAGCGCAACTACGTGCGCAAGGGCCAGGAATTCGTGCTCACGCTGCTGCTCGAGCGGCTGCTTTCCAAGGAGCGCATCCTCGAGATCTACCTCAACAACGTGGAATGGGGCGCGGGCGTCTTCGGCGCCGAGGCCGCGGCCCGGCATTACTACGGCAAGAGCGCGCGCCAGCTCACGGCCGCCGAGGCCGCACGCCTGGCCGTCATGCTGCCCGCGCCCAAGCGCTTCGAGAAGACGCCCCATTCCGCCTATCTGGCCGGGCGCACGCGCACCATCCTCGCGCGCATGCGCAGCGCGGAACTGCCATAGCCCCCGCCGCCCGACATGAACGCACCCAACCCCGCGCAGCACCGCCCACATCGCCTGCGCAACGCCATGGCCAGCCTCGCAGTGGCACTGCCGCCCGCCCTGCTGCTGGGCGCATTGCTCGCCGCCCTGCTGCCCGGGCCATGGAGCGCTGCCGCGCCCTATGCACTCGCCAGCCTGCTGCCCTGCCTGTGGCTGGGCGCGCACATCGCCCCCCGCCTGATCGCACGCTTTGACAGCGCGCTGCTGCAGGCCCCACCGGGCGCACCATCGAGTGGTTGCGGCAGCACGCACCAGAACGCGGCGCAGCATGCGACATGGAGGGCCCTGCAATCCTGGTGCCAGGCGGGCATGGGCAGCGGACGCGCACCGTTCTGGCAGCCCGCACAACTGCCCGAGGTGACCGAGCGCCTGCGCGTGGCCGTGCTGCGCGCAGGTCGCGGCACGGCTGTGGCCGACCTGGTGAATGCGTTCGCACGGCATCTGGATCGCGACGACGAACTGGCCGCGCTGTCCGCCCGCTCGCGCCTGCAGGCCTGGCGCCTGAAGCTCACCGTGAAATGGCATGAGCTGTGGTGGTGGCGCGCGCGCCACCCCCGCCAGCCCTGGGATTGCGGCCATCTGCTGCAGGCTCCTGAAGCACCGCAGCGGCTCGCCACCTTCACGCCGCGCCGGCCCACGCTCATCATCGCCCGCGAACTCACTGACGACGCGCTGGCACAGGTGCTGCAGGCATTGCGCTGCGCCCAGTCGGGCTACCGCCACCCGGTGCGGCTGCTCATCCTGGATGGCGACGCGCGGCGCTGGCCGCCGGGCACGGAGGCGCTGGGCCCGGTGACGATGATCGAATAGGCCCGGTGGGCGTATCGTGGCAACCGCGAATATCAGTGATATTTCGCTACAGCCCATACCCAGAAAGCGCCAACAGCTCTATAACTGATAGCAATGAGAATCCTCGGAATCGACCCCGGCCTGCAGACCACCGGCTTTGGCGTGGTGGATGTTCATGGTCAGCGCCTGGCCTATGTGGCCAGCGGCACGATACGCACGACGGCGCTGGCGCTCGGTGATCTGCCGGGGCGGCTCAAGGTGCTGTTCGACGGCATCGGCGAGGTCGCCGAGCGCTACCGGCCCGATGCGGCCGCCGTGGAGATCGTGTTCGTCAACGTCAACCCCCAGTCCACGCTGCTCCTGGGCCAGGCACGCGGCGCGGCGCTCACGGCGCTGGTCAACGCCGACCTGCCCGTGGCCGAGTACACGGCGCTGCAGATGAAGAAGGCCGTCGTCGGCCATGGCCGCGCCGCCAAGTCGCAGGTGCAGGAGATGGTGCGGCGCCTGCTCAACCTGCCCGGCCTGCCCGGCACCGACGCGGCCGACGCCCTGGGCCTGGCCATCACCCACGCGCATGCGGGCGCGGCCATGGCGCGCGTGGGCGAGGTGGCGCAGCTCTCGCGCCGCCAGCACGCCATGTACAAGGCCGGGCGCAGCTATTGAGCCTCCCGGGCCCATGCATGGGCCCGGCGCTGGCCAGGCAAGCCCACGGGGCATGCAGTGGGCAGTCGGTAGCTGCTGGCCTGGAGGCTGCATCCCCGCGCAAAGCCATCCTCCCCACCTGGCACCGTCATCCCCGCGAATGCGGGGATCCACAGGTGCGCCGCATGCGCGTGGTGCCGGAGCCTGGATCCCCGCATTCGCGGGGATGACGGGGGTTGGCCGGGGTTGGTGTCGGCGCATTTTTTGCTTGCCTCCATGTCATGGATGAGCAACTTCGCATCGTGGTCGTGGCCCCCGACCTGGCCCCCAGCAACCCGGCCGACGAGCGCGCCATGCGCCAGGCCGAGCGCTCGCGCGCGCTGCGCATAGGCCTGCTGCAGCATGGCTTCAACCTCGTGGCCGTGCTGCCGGCCGATTCGCTGCTGGAGGGGCATCTGACGGCGCTGCAGCCGGACCTGGTCATCGTCGACGCCGAGAGCGAGGCACGCGACACGCTCGAGCATGTGGTGCTGGCCACGCGCGAGGCGCCGCGCCCCATCGTGCTGTTCACCGACGACGAGGACACCACCCATGTCAAGGACGCCATGGCCGCGGGCGTCACGGCCTACATCGTGGCCGGCCTTGCGCCGCAGCGCATACGCCCCATCCTGGAGGTGGCCCTGGCCCGCTTTGCCCATGAGCAGGCGCTGCGCACCGAGCTGGTGCAGGCACGCACCGCTTTGCACGAGCGCAAGCTCATAGACCGGGCCAAGGGCCTGCTGATGCAGCGCCAGTCCATCACCGAGCAGCAGGCCTACGACCGGCTGCGCCGCGCCGCCATGGACCGCGGCCTGCGCGTGGCCGAGGTGGCGCAGCGCATGCTGGACGCGGCAGATCTGCTCGGCTGAGTCAGGGCAGACAAACACTGGCACACCACTTGCTTTAAGTTTTTCAGGCCAACGCAGGTCTGCCCCGCGCACTTTCAACGGCGAAAGCGGCGCACCCCAGGACAAAGGCGTCCTCACGCACCCGGTACCCCACCGGACGGCGTGAGGACGCTTTTTTTTGCCCCGGATTTTTCACAGCAAAGGAACCACCATGACAGAACTGCCCACCCCCACCCCCTCCACCGCCGCCGTCACCACCACTTCCGCGGCCCCCGCCACCGGCCTGCCGCGCCGCCAGTTGCTGCAGGCCGCCGCCGTCGGCGCCGTCGGCATCAGCCCCGCGCTGCGCGCGCTGGTGCATGCCCAGGGCTCGGACGCGCCCGAGAAGAAGGAGGTCAAGATCGGCTTCATCCCGCTGACCGACTGCGCCAGCGTGGTCATGGCCTCGGTGCTGGGCTTTGACAAGAAGTACGGCGTGACCATCACCCCGACCAAGGAGGCGAGCTGGGCCGGCGTGCGCGACAAGCTGGTCAACGGCGAGCTGGACTTCGCCCATGTGCTCTACGGCCTGGTCTACGGCGTGCACCTGGGCACGGCCGGCCCCAAGAAGGACATGGCCGTGCTCATGGGCCTGAACCACAACGGCCAGGCGATCACGCTGTCCAAGGCCCTGGCCGACAAGGGCGCGGTCGATGGCCCGTCGCTTGCCGCGCTGATGGCCAGGGACAAGCGCGAATACACGTTTGCCGGCACCTTCCCCACGGGCACGCATGCGATGTGGATGCATTACTGGCTGGCGGCCGCGGGCATCAACCCATTGTCGGGCGCCAAGCTGATCACCGTGCCGCCACCGCAGATGGTGGCCAACATGCGCGTGGGCAACATGGACGGCTTCTGCGTGGGCGAGCCCTGGAACCAGCGCGCCATCATGGACGGCATAGGCATCACGGCCAACACCACGCAGGACATCTGGCGTGACCACCCCGAGAAGGTGCTGGGCACGACGGCCGACTTCGTCAAGAAATACCCCAACACCACGCGCGCCGTGATGATGGCCGTGCTCGAGGCCAGCCGCTGGATAGACGCCAGCCTGTCGAACAAGACCAAGATGGCCGAGACCATTGCCGCCAAGTCCTATGTGAACACCGGCGTCGATGCCATCAACCAGCGCATCCTGGGCCGCTACCAGAACGGCCTGGGCAAGAGCTGGGACGACCCCAACCACATGAAGTTCTTCAACGACGGCGCGGTCAACTTCCCCTATCTGAGCGACGGCATGTGGTTCCTGACCCAGCACAAGCGCTGGGGCCTGCTCAAGAGCCACCCTGACTACCTGGCCGTGGCCAAGCAGGTCAACCAGGTGGAGCTGTACCGGTCGGTGGCCAGCGCCATGAAGATCAGCGTGCCCAAGGACGCGATGCGCAGCTCCAAGCTGATCGACGGCGTGGTCTGGGACGGCAAGAACCCGGCCCAGTACGCCGACGGTTTCAAGATCAAGGCCCAAGAGGCGTGAACCTTTTTCCGAGAGGAGATCACCATGGTCAGTGCCGTCTTTCATGCCCCGCTGGACTCCAGCGTGGACAACGCAAAAACCATAGCTGCCAGCGCTTCATCCACGGGCGCTGGAGCCCAAAAGGATGCCAAGCCCGTCGAGCCGCCCCCGGCGCGGCCCGCGCGCGACTGGGCCGCCCTCTCGCGCGCCCTGTGGCTCGCGGTGCTCCCGCCCGTGCTCGGCGTGGCGCTGCTCGTCGGCCTGTGGGCGCTGGTGGCCAGCAGCACGGGCGGCAGCATCCCCAGCCCGCACGACACCTGGCTGCAGGCGCAGGAGGTCTTCAGCGACCCGTTCTACCGCAATGGCCCCAACGACCAGGGCGTGGGCTGGAACGTGCTGGCCAGCCTGCAGCGCGTGGCCGTGGGCTTTGGCCTGGCGGCGCTGGTGGGCATTCCCGCGGGCTTTGCCATCGGGCGCTTTGCCTTTCTCGCGCGCATGTTCAACCCGCTCATCAGCCTGCTGCGGCCGGTCTCGCCCCTGGCCTGGCTGCCCATAGGCCTGTTGGTGTTCAAGGGCGCCAACCCCGCGGCCATCTGGACCATCTTCATCTGCTCCATCTGGCCCATGGTCATCAACACCGCCGTGGGTGTGCAGCGTGTGCCGCAGGACTACCTGAACGTGGCGCGCGTGCTGAACCTTTCCGAGTGGAAGGTACTGACCAAGATCCTGTTCCCCTCGGTGCTGCCCTACATGCTGACCGGCGTGCGTCTGGCCGTGGGAACGGCCTGGCTGGTGATCGTCGCGGCCGAGATGCTCACGGGCGGCGTGGGCATTGGCTTCTGGGTCTGGGACGAATGGAACAACCTGAACGTCAAGAACATCATCATCGCCATCTTTGTGATCGGCATCGTCGGGCTGCTGCTCGAACTCGCCCTGGTCAAGCTGGCCACGGCCTTCACGTTTGAAGAGGTCAAGACCTGACCCACCCCTGAGCCGCGCCGGTCGGCGCGTCACCCCCTCAAGGGGGCGCCACCAGTGGCCCGGCAAAGCCGGCTCCACGGTGGCCCTGGCAAATTCAAGGAGCAACATCATGCATGCATCTCTCACTACCAAGTTCATCGAAATCCAGGGCGTGGAGCAGACCTTTCGCACCGCCAAGGGCGTGTTTCCTGCCCTGCGCGACGTGAATCTGACCATCGCCAAGGGCGAGTTCGTGGCCCTGATCGGCCATTCGGGCTGCGGCAAGAGCACGCTGCTCAACCTGATCGCCGGGCTCACCAGCCCCACGGGCGGCGCGCTGCTGTGCGCCAACAAGGAGATCAAGGGCCCGGGGCCCGAGCGCGCCGTGGTGTTCCAGAACCATTCGCTGCTGCCCTGGCTGACCTGCGAAGACAACATCTACCTGGCCGTCGAGCGCGTCTTCGGCGCCCGGGAAACCAAGGCACAGCTGAAGGCTCGCACCGCCGCGGCCCTGGCCCTGGTGGGCCTCACGCACGCGGGCCAGAAGCGCCCGGGCGAGATCTCCGGCGGCATGAAGCAGCGCGTGGGGATCGCCCGTGCGCTGTCCATGGAGCCGCAGGTGCTGCTCATGGACGAGCCGTTTGGCGCGCTCGACGCGCTCACGCGCGCCAAGCTGCAGGACGAGCTGCTGGACATCGTGGCGCGCACGCACAGCACCGTGGTCATGGTCACGCACGACGTGGACGAGGCCGTGCTGCTGTCCGACAAGATCGTGATGCTGACCAATGGGCCCGCGGCCACGATCGGCGAGGTGCTGCAGGTCGACCTGCCGCGCCCGCGCTCACGCGTGGAGCTGGCCGAGGACGCGCGCTACCAGCAGTACCGTAAGGCGGTGATCGACTTCCTCTACACGCGCCAGGGGCATGTGGAGAAGGTGGCCTGACCGCCCCTGCCCTCACGACAGACAGCCCGGTGTCGCCACCGGGCTGTTCTGTTTGGGAAGAGTGTTTGCAACGCGGCCGGCACGGGCAGGGCCTCACGGCCTTGCCCTGCCCTATGCCATGCTGGCCTGCACCATGCGCTGCAGCTGCGGCACGCAGGAGCCGCATTGCGTGCCGCAGCGCAGCTCCTCCTTCAGGCGCGCCAGGCGTGCGCCGGCGTCGCCCGCGCAGGCCTTGAGCAGGCCGGTGATGGCGTTCTCGCCCACGCCCTCGCAGGCGCAGACGGTGGCGCCGCGTGGCGCGAGCGGCTGTGGCGGCTCGGCGCCGGGCTGCAGCAGGGCGCGGCGCAGCGGCTGGGCGTCGTGGCACTCCTGCAGCAGCGGTGCGATCCAGGCGTGGGCGCTCACGTCGCCGGCCAGCAGCATGGCGTGCAGCTGCAGTCCCTTGCCCGCGGGCTCCAGGCGCGCGCGGCGCCACTGGCCGCGGCGCGCGTCGCGGTAGGCCAGCAGCCCCGCGCCCTGCAGGCCGAGCAGGCCGGCGATGCGCTCGATCAGCGCCTCATCGACGGCCTGGTGCGCGGCCGCGCGCAGCTGCAGGCCGCTGCCAACCTCGGCGCGGCCGAACAGGCTGCAGCTCGCAAAGGGGAACTCGTCCATCAGCGCCTCGAGCTGCTGGCGCACGCGCTGCACCTGGGCCAGCGGCAGCCAGGCCTGGGCCCACAGACCCCAGGGCAGCTCGGCCTTGAGCACCTTGATGGCCGCGTGCTTGAGCTCGGGCTGCAGCGATTGCGGGCAGCGCGCGCCGCTGGTCAGGGCGTTGACGCCGGCCAGGCGCCGGCCCGTGCTGCTGGCACCGCCCAGGGCCTCGTCGCCCCAGTGCATGGGCAGAAACACCTGGCCGGGCGCGAGCGTGCCGCTTGCCTGCACCGGCACCACGATGCTGCCGCGCCGGCTCGTAAGGTAGGCCAGGTCGCCGTCCTTCAGGCCCAGGCGCGCCATGTCAGCGGCGTGCATGTCGGCGCGCGGCTCGCTGGCGTGGGCCCAGAGGCTTTCGACCAAGCCGCTGCGGCTCATGCCATGCCACTGGTCGCGCAGGCGCCCGGTGATCAGCGCGAAGGGGTGGCGCGCGTCGGTGGGCTCGGCCACCGTGCCCGGCAACTGCAGGGCAAAGCGCGCGCGGCCGTCGGCGCTGGCAAATTGCCGGTCGGTGTACAGGCGCGCGCGGCCGTGCTTTTCGCCCTCGGGACAGGGCCATTGGCGCGGCGCGATTTCGAGGTCTGCCCAGGTCAGGCCCGTGATGTCGAGGTCGCGCCCGCGCGTGCTCTCGCGGTGCTCGTTCCAGATGGCCTCGGGCCCGTCGTAGGGGAACAGGCTGGGCAGGGCCGCGCGCTCGGGCAAGAGCGGCTGCAGGCGGCGCGCGACCTCGGTGACGATGCGCCAGTCGGCCCAGGCCAGGTCGGGCGCGGGCACGGCGGCGCGCACGCGGGTGATGCGGCGCTCGCTGTTGGTGACCGTGCCTTCCTTCTCGCCCCAGGTGCTGGCGGGCAGCAGCAGGTCGGCGTAGCGCGCCGTGGCGCCGGTGGCGTAGGCGTCCTGCACCACCACGTATTCGGCGCGCTGCAGGGCGCGGCGTACCAGGGCCTGGTCGGGCAGGCTGTGCGCGGGGTTGGTGCAGGCAATCCACAAGAGCTTGATATGACCGTCGGCGGCAGCCTGGAACATTTCGATGGCCGCCTTGCCCGGCGTTGCAGGCACGCTGGGCACGCCCCAGAGCGCGGCGACCTCGGCGCGGTGCTGTGGGTCGGCCAGGTTGCGGTGGGCTGAGAGTGAGTTGGCCAGTGCCCCCACCTCGCGCCCGCCCATGGCATTGGGCTGGCCCGTGAGCGAGAGCGGCCCCGCGCCCGGTCTGCCGATCTGGCCGCAGGCCAGGTGCAGGTTGATGAGGGCGGTGTTGTTGTCCGTGCCGTGGGCGGATTGGTTCAGGCCCTGGCAGTACAGGCTGAGCGTGGGCAGGCGGGCACCGGCCCCTTCGTGCACGCCGGCAAACCAGCGCGCGGCCTGCAGCAAATCTGACGGGGCGATGCCGCAATGGCGCTCGACGGCCTCGGGCGTGGCCTGGGTCACGAGCGCGGCCAGGCCCATCCAGCCCTCGGTGCGCGTGGCGATGAAATCCTCGTCGAGCCAGCCCTGCTCGATCATGCAGCGCAGCATGCCGTGGTAGAGCCACACGTCCGAGCCGGGCCGGAGCGCGAGGTGCAGGTCGGCCAGCTCGGCGCTGTCGGTGCGGCGCGGGTCGCAGACGATGATCCTGAGCGCGGGGTTGGCGCGCTTGGCGTCCTCTATGCGCCGAAACAATATCGGGTGCGCCCAGGCGGGATTGGCGCCGCTGATGAACAGCGTGGCGGCCTGTGCGATGTCCTCGTAGCAGGCGGGCGGTGCGTCGGCGCCCAGCGTGGCCTTGTAGCCGGCCACGGCGCTGCTCATGCACAGGCGCGAGTTGGTGTCGATGTTGTTCGTGCCCAGCAGCCCCTTGGCGAACTTGTTGAAGGCGTAGTAGTCCTCGGTGAGCAGCTGGCCCGAGACATAGATGCCCACGGCGTCGGGGCCATGCTCACGCACGGTGTCTGCGAGGCGCCGTGCCAGGCCATCGAGCGCCTGGCCCCAGGCTATGGGGCGCGGGCCTGCGCCGCGCGTCGCACGCTCCTGCGGCTGCAGCAGGCGCACCTGGGGCGCGAGCTCGGGCCGCGCCGTGAGGTGCAGGGTCGAGCCCTTGGAGCACAGCCGCCCCTGGTTGGCCGGATGCTCGGGGTTGCCGCGCACGCCGGTGATGCGGCCGGCCTCGCTCTCGATCAGCACGCCGCAGCCGACGCCGCAGTAGGGACAGGTGGAGGGGGTGATCGTCTTCATGCGCGCGCCAGCCTTTCTGCTCTGCGGCCTTACGTGCAGCGCAGCGCGGGCCCGGCGACGGGGCGGGTCTGCGTCAGCGCATGGCTGCCCAGTTCCTCGGCGTCAAGGTAGACGGCGCCGTCGCCATCGACCCTGACCTGAAAGGCCGGCGTGCAGCCCTCGTCGGGCGCGGCGGCCTGGCCGTTGCACAGGCCTATCGTCCAGTTGTGCAGCGGACAGGCGACGCTCTTGCCATAGACCGTGCCCTGGCTCAGGGGGCCGCCCTTGTGCGGGCAGCGGTCGAGCAGCGCAAACACCTCGTCGTCGGCGGTACGAAAGACCGCCACTTCGAGGCCCTGGGGGCGGGCCACGCGGCGCGCGCCCTGGCGCGGGATGTCTTCGACCTGGCAGATGTACTTCCAATTCGTGGTCATAGCTATACCTTTCATAGCTTTCAGCGCTTGTCTGTAGCGCGCTGGAGCCTTGTTTTATTCAAAGATGTGGAGCTCAGGCGACGGCGATGGGGATGAACTGGCGCTCGTCCACGCGCGCCTTCTCGCCCTCGAACCAGGGATCGGGCTCGCCCTCGAGCGCGAACTGCAGCCGCGCCCACAGCGCCTTGCGGTTCTCTGCGTCGTCGAGCACCTTCTGCTTGACATGCTCCAGCCCCACGCGCGAGACGTAGTGCACGGTGCGCTCCAGGTACCAGCCCTCCTCGCGGTAGAGCTGCAGAAAGGCGCCGCTGATCTCCATCACCTCCTCGGCCGTCCTGACCTTGGTGAAGAAATGCGCGACCTCGGTCTTGATGCCGCCGTTGCCGGCGATGTGGATTTCCCAGCCGGAGTCGACGCCGATGATGCCCACGTCCTTGATGCCGCTCTCGGCGCAGTTGCGCGGGCAGCCGGACACCGCCAGCTTGACCTTGTGCGGCGCGTACATGCGCCACAGCGCGCGCTCCAGATCGCGCCCCAGGCCGCTGCTGTCCTGCGTGCCGAAGCGGCACCATTCGCTGCCCACGCAGGTCTTCACCGTGCGCAGGCTCTTGCCGTAGGCATGGCCGCAGGGCATGCCGATGTCGTGCCACACGGCCTGCAGGTCTTCCTTCTTCACGCCGAGCAGGTCGATGCGCTGGCCGCCCGTGACCTTGACGGTGGGGATCTGGTACTTGTCCACCACGTCGGCAATGCGGCGCAGCTCGGCGGCGCTGGTCTCGCCGCCCCACATGCGCGGCACCACGCTGTAGGTGCCGTCCTTCTGGATGTTGGCGTGGCTGCGCTCGTTGATGGCGCGGCTTTGCGGGTCGTCCAGCGCCTCCTTGGGCCAGGTGCTGATGAGGTAGTAGTTGATGGCCGGGCGGCACTTGGGGCAGCCGTCGGGCGTCTTCCACTCCATGAAGGCAAAGACCTCTTCCTTGCTGATCAGGTGGTGGGTGCGGATGGCGTCGCGCACGGCCTGATGGCCATGCTCGGTGCAGGCGCACACGGGCTGGGCCGCGCTGGCCGCCTCGTAGGCGCCCCCCACGGTGGCCATGAGGATTTGCTCCACGAGGCCCGTGCACGATCCGCAGCTGGCGCTGGCCTTGGTGTGCTTGCGCACCTCGTCGATGGTGAACAGGCCCTTTTCCTTGATGGCCTTGCAGATCGTGCCCTTGGTCACGCCGTTGCAGCCGCAGACCTCGGCATCGTCGGGCATGCTGGCCGCCTGGTTCTGGCCGGCATGGCCGGCGTCGCCGATGTTGCTCTCGCCAAACATCAGCTTGTCGCGCAGCTCGGCCACGCTGCGGCCCTCGCGCAGCAGCTTGAAGTACCAGCTGCCGTCCACGGTGTTGCCGTACAGGCAGGCGCCAACGAGCTTGTCGTCCTTGAGCACGAGCTTCTTGTACTGGCCGGCGCCGGGGTCGCTGAGCAGGATCTCCTCCGTGCCCTCGCCGCCCATGAAGTCACCGGCGGAGAACAGGTCTATGCCCGTGACTTTCAGCTTGGTCGAGGTCTGCGAACCCTGATAGCGGCCGATGCCGAATTCCGCCAGATGGTTGGCCAGGACCTTGCCCTGCTCGAACAGCGGCGCCACCAGTCCATAGGCCGTGCCCCGATGCGCGGCGCATTCGCCCACGGCGTAGATGCGCGCGTCGGTGGTAGTCTGCATGGTGTCGTTCACCACGATGCCGCGGTTCACATGCAGGCGCATGAATTCGGCCAAGGCGGTGTTGGGGCGTATGCCCACGGCCATGACGACCAGGTCGGCCGGCACCTCACTGCCGTCCTTGAAACGCACTGCCTTGACGCGGCCGTCGTCGCCGCCGAGCAGCTCCTGGGTCTGCGCAGACATCAGAAACTGCATGCCGCGCTCGACCAGCGCCTTTTGCAGCATCTGCCCGGCCACGGCGTCGAGCTGGCGCTCCATCAGCCATTCACCGGCATGCACCACGGTGACCTGCATGCCGCGCTTCATCAGGCCGTTGGCGGCCTCCAGGCCCAGCAGGCCCCCGCCGATGACCACCGCGTGCTGGTATTTGGCGGCCGCATCAATCATGGCCTGGGTGTCGGCAATGTCGCGGTAGGCGAGCACGCCGTCCAGATCCTTGCCGGGAATCGGCAGCATGAAGGGGTTGGAGCCCGTCGCCAGGATCAGCCGGTCGTAGGGCACGCTGATGGTCTCGCCATCGGCCCTCGTCGCATGCACCATGCGCCGGGCTCGGTTGACTTCCGTCACCGTGCAACCGGTGTGCAGGGTGATGCCGTTCTCCTCATACCAGGACCAGTCGTTGAGCACGATCTGCTCAAGGGTTTGCTCGCCGGCCAGCACGGGCGAGAGCAGGATGCGGTTGTAGTTGGGGTGTGGCTCGGCGCCGAACACCGTGATGTCATAGAGATCGGGCGCGAGCTTGAGCAGCTCCTCCAGCGTGCGCACCCCCGCCATGCCATTGCCCACCAACACCAGATTCAATCGCTTCACCATCGTCTCCCAGGGGTCTTGCCCCCAGATGTCATTCAGGACAGGCGTCTGAACGCCACGGCACCCAAGGCGCCGCAAGAAGACGAGAGCAATGACCATGCCAGTTTTCACCGGCCCGGCCGCAAGGGGAAAGCACCCCATGGGCGCACCACAGCGCGGCGCGGGATGCCCTCATTGGGTGCGTAAAGCGCTGTGCAGCCCCCGGTGTCCTGCACCGTTGTGGCGCGCACGCCCGTGGCAATGGTTGCGGGCGTGCGCCGACCGCGCCGGTGTCAGCGGCTCAGGATGAGCTGCGCGATGACCCCGGTGGCGATGGCCACGAGCAGGTAGTCGCCACCATGCTGAACCCAGTGGTAGCCGCGCGGGGGCGCGCTCAGACGATGGGCACGCCAGTTGCTGACCACGTAGTGGTGACTGCGGTATCGGGAAGGCAGGCGGTCGCCGCGGTGCCAGCGGTGATCGGGCCCCGCGCCGCGCCAGGGACGCGGGCCATGGGCGTGGTGGGACGGGCCGGAATGCGAGTGCATGTGCGGGCCGCCAGGCCGCACATGCTTATGGCGGTGATGCGATTCATGGCGATGTTTCTGGCGCTGGTCGTGACGCCCATCGTGGCGCCGCTCGTCGCGGTGGTCATGGCGCGGGTCATGGCGTGGCTGGGCCTGCGCGCCCACCGTGGTCAGCCCCATCGCCAGGGCCGTGCAGGCGGCCGCCCAGGCCATGAGACGACGGCGGGGAGCCAGGGTTGCCGCGGTGGAGACAGAGGACATGTGGCGTGCTTTCATGACGGTGAACATGTGCCTATGGTCGCCCATCCCATGCCTCTCCGGCGGCTTCGCGCCCGGCCTTTACCCAAGTTTGCACGGGCTTCACCGCGCCTTGCCGATGTTTCCTGGTGGCCCGGCGCAGCGCCTGAACGGTGCGAGGTCAGCCGCGCACTGGGTGGATGGGCACGTAGAGCTCGCCGCCCGCGCGGTTGAACTCCGCCGCCTTGTCCTGCAGGCCCTGCTGGGCAAACTCGCGCACCTCCTGCGTGATCTTCATGGAGCAGAACTTCGGCCCGCACATGGAGCAGAAATGCGCCACCTTGGCGCTGTCCTTGGGCAGCGTCTCGTCGTGGTATTCCTGCGCCGTCTCGGGGTCCAGGCCCAGGTTGAACTGGTCCTGCCAGCGGAAGTCGAAACGCGCCTGGGAAAGCGCATCATCGCGCGCACGTGCGCCCGGGTGGCCCTTGGCCACGTCGGCCGCGTGCGCGGCGATCTTGTAGGCGATGATGCCTTGCTTGACGTCGTCGCGGTCGGGCAGGCCCAGGTGCTCCTTGGGCGTGACATAACAAAGCATGGCCGTGCCGAACCAGCCGATCATGGCCGCGCCGATGGCGGATGCGATATGGTCGTAGCCGGGCGCGATGTCTATGGTCAGCGGGCCGAGGGTGTAGAACGGCGCCTCGTGGCAGTGCTTGAGCTGCTCGGTCATGTTGGCCTGGATCATGTGCATGGGCACATGGCCGGGGCCTTCGATCATGGTCTGCACGTCGTGCTTCCAGGCGATCTGCGTGAGTTCGCCCAGGGTGTGCAGCTCGGCAAACTGCGCCTCGTCGTTGGCGTCCGACGCGCAGCCCGGGCGCAGGCCGTCGCCCAGGCTGAAGGCCACGTCGTAGCTCTTCATGATGTCGCAGATGTCCTCGAAATGCGTGTAGAGGAAGCTCTCCTTGTGGTGCGCCATGCACCACTTGGCCATGATGGAGCCGCCGCGCGAGACGATGCCGGTGCGCCGCTGGGCCGTCAGGTGGATGTAGGCCAGGCGCACGCCGGCGTGGATGGTGAAGTAGTCCACGCCCTGCTCTGCCTGCTCGATCAGCGTGTCGCGGAAGATCTCCCAGGTCAGGTCCTCGGCGATGCCGCCCACCTTCTCCAGCGCCTGGTAGATGGGCACGGTGCCAATCGGCACGGGGCTGTTGCGCACGATCCAGTCGCGCGTGGTGTGAATGTTCTTGCCGGTCGAGAGATCCATCACGTTGTCCGCACCCCAGCGGATGGCCCAGACCAGCTTTTCCACTTCCTCCTCGATGCTGGACGTGACGGCGGAGTTGCCGATGTTGGCGTTGATCTTCACGAGGAAGTTGCGCCCAATCGCCATGGGCTCGACCTCGGGGTGGTTGATGTTGGCCGGGATGATGGCGCGGCCGCGCGCCACCTCGTCACGCACGAACTCGGGGGTGATGATCTTGGGAATCATCGCGCCCAGGGGGTTGCCGGCCAGGCGCTTTTCGCGGGCCTGGTCCTGCATGTACTGCGCCATCCATTCACGCTTGCCGTTCTCGCGCAGCGCCACGTATTCCATCTCGGGGGTGATGATGCCGCGCCTGGCGTAGTGCATCTGCGTCACGTTGGCGCCCGCCTTGGCGCGCAGGGGGCGGCGCTGCAGGGCGGCGGCCTCCTGGCGCAGTTGGGCCAGACGCACGGCGTCCTCGCTCTTGCTGCCATCGTCCAGCGCCACGGGCTTGCGGCCCTCGTAGCTCTCGGTGTCGCCGCGCTCGGCAATCCAGGCGCCGCGCACGCTGGCCAGACCCTTCTTCACGTCGATGACGGCAGCCGGGTCGGTGTAGGGGCCCGAGGTGTCGTAGACGCTCACCACCTCGCCGTTGGTGAGTTGAATGTCGCGCACCGGCACGCGCAGGTCGGCGCGGCTGCCGGTGATGTAGCTCTTGGTGGAGGCGGGGAAGGACTCGCGCGTGCGGGCGAGCAAGGTGGCGAAGCTGTCGGGGGCGTTCATGGCGGGCATTCCTCAAAGGTGCTGAATGGAATGCTCCGCAATCGGCGGGACGGCTGACAAACGCACCACGGCACCCACGCCACGGCACGCGCAACCTCCCCACTGCAGCTCTTCTTACGCTGGTACTAACCAGATCAAGTTCGCGGTTCCGGTGGCTTGGGCCACCATCTCAGCACGCCTGGAATCGGATTCCTCGTGCACCCCGGAGCAGGCGCGAGTATAGGTCCAAGCCCGAAAAACCGGTGCCGGCCAGTTGTTACAAGCGTTCCAGGATCAGGACCACGAAGAACATGCCGGCGGCGATCAGCGTCCACTTGAGGATGACCCAGCCCCAGCGCCTGTAGCGTGGCCGGCCGGTGCCGGCATAGAAGGCAAAGCACACGGCCGCCGCGAGCAGCAGCAGCATCACGACCCAGCGAAAGATCAGCATGCGCGCGACTGCCCCTGGCGACTACCAGGCACGCGCCGGCTGGGCAAAGCCCGTCGGCGCCTGGCGTTCGTTGTCAAAGCTCACGACCTCCCAGGCGTCGGGCTGGGCCAGCAGGGCGCGCAAGAGCTGGTTGTTCATGGCGTGGCCGCTGCGAAACGCGCTGTAGGCGGCCAGCAGGGGCTTGCCCACGAGGTAGAGGTCGCCCATGGCGTCCAGGATCTTGTGCTTGGCGAACTCGTCGTCGTAGCGCAGGCCATCGGCGTTGAGCACCTTGTAGTCGTCCATGACGATGGCGTTGTCCAGCCCGCCGCCGAGCGCCAGGCCATGGGTGCGCAGCATCTCCACGTCCTTGGTGAAGCCGAAGGTGCGCGCGCGCGCGATGTCGCGCGCGTAGTTGCCGCTGCCGAGATCGAACTCCACGCTCTGCCCCGTGGAATCGACGGCCGGGTGGGCGAAGTCGATCTCGAAGCGCAGCTTGAAGCCGTGATAGGGATCGAGCCGGGCCCATTTGAGGTCATGACCCTCACCCTCGCGCACCTCCACGCGACGCTTGACGCGGATGAAGCGCTTGGGCGCGTTCTGCAGCTCCACGCCCGCGCTCTGCAGCAGGAAGACGAAGGAGGCCGAGGAGCCGTCGAGGATGGGCACCTCCTCGGCCGTGATGTCGATGTAGAGGTTGTCCAGTCCCAGACCGGCGCAGGCCGACATGAGATGCTCCACCGTATGCACCTTGGCGCCACCCGCGCCTATGGTGGAGGCCATGCGAGTGTCGACCACCGATTCGGCGGAGATCGGGATGTCCACGGGCTCGGGCAGATCCACGCGGCGGAACACGATGCCCGTGTCCGGCTGGGCGGGGCGCAGCGTCAGCTCGACACGCTGACCGCTGTGCAGGCCCACACCCACGGCGCGCGTCAGGGTCTTGATGGTGCGTTGCTGGAGCATGGTTGCAATTTTACCGGCCGCTGCCTCTGCCTGCCCGCCGCGACAGGCTATGGCCGCGATAGGAGCCAAGCCTTGAAACCGGCGTGACCCAAGCCAGCAGCAGCCGCGCAAGGGCAGCCCCGCCGCGCTGGCTGCGTCCCCCTGCCCGCGCAGCGAGAGCGGGGGGAAGGCGCGCAGCGCCGCAGGGGGGTGCTCCGAATCAATCCGCCTGCTTGCGCAGGAAGGCCGGAATTTCCAGCTCGTCCATGCCGCCCGAGGACAGCGCATCCACACGCGCGGTGGCCGCCGTGCGGTTGGTGCGCCAGACGCTGGGCACCTGCATGTTGCCGTACTCGGCCTGGACCGCAGCGCCGCCGACCAGACCGGCCGAGGCACCCAGTGCCGCGCCCCCCATGGGCATCTGGTAGGCCACGTTGTCCGTGCCCGTGCGCAGACCGCCCTGCACCACCTGGATGTTCTGGCGGCGGGCATTGGCGCGCGACAGGCCGGTGGCGACCACCGTGACGCGGATCTCGTCGCCCAGGCTGTCGTCGTAGGCGGCGCCGAAGATCACATGCGCATCGGGCGAGGCGTAGGCGTTGATGGTGTTCATCGCCAGGCGCGACTCGGACAGCTTGAGGCTGCCCTTGCTCGCCGTGACCAGCACCAGCACGCCCTTGGCGCCCGACAGGTCTATGCCCTCGAGCAGCGGGCAGGCGATGGCCTGCTCGGCGGCGATGCGCGCGCGGTCCGGACCGCTGGCGGTGGCCGTGCCCATCATGGCCTTGCCGGGCTCGCCCATGACGGTGCGCACGTCCTCGAAGTCGACGTTGACCTGGCCGTACTCGTTGATGATTTCGGCGATGCCGCCCACGGCGTTCTTGAGCACGTCGTTGGCATGTGCGAAGGCCTCGTCCTGGGTGATGTCGTCACCCAGCACGTCGAGCAGCTTCTCGTTGAGCACCACGATCAGCGAATCGACATTGGCCTCGAGCTCGGCCAGGCCCTCGTCGGCGTTCTTCATGCGCCGGCCGCCCTCCCAGTCGAAGGGCTTGGTGACCACGCCCACGGTGAGAATGCCCATCTCCTTGGCCACGCGTGCGATCACGGGTGCGGCGCCCGTACCCGTGCCGCCGCCCATGCCGGCGGTGATGAACAGCATGTGCGCGCCGGTGATGGCGTCGCGGATGTCGTCCACGGCCAGCTCGGCGGCCTCGCGGCCCTTGTCGGGCTTGCTGCCCGCGCCCAGGCCGTTGCTACCGAGCTGGATGGTGCGGTGCGCCGAGCTGCGCGTGAGGGCCTGGGAATCGGTGTTCGCGCTGATGAACTCCACGCCTTGCACGCTGCGCGCAATCATGTGCTGCACGGCGTTGCCGCCGCCGCCGCCCACGCCGATCACCTTGATCTGCGTACCCTGGTTGAACTCTTCGGACTCGATCATTTCGATGGTCATGGTGCTGCTCCTGTAACGATTTTCTGATTTGCAATTGCCAAAAGTTGATGCTTGTTGTGGTGCCGGGCGACCGTGCAGGGTGGCGGGGCCGTACTTCGCCATCGGCCCCGCTTGCGGTGCCGTGGTCCTGCGCGTGCCAGCCAGAGAAGTGCGGGGGCCATGTCAGAAGTTCCCCACGATGAAGTCCTTGAAGCGGCCGAAGGCGGTCTTGACCGAGCCGCTCTTGGCCGCGACCTTGAAGCCCCTCATGCGCGCCAGGCGCGCCTCCTCCAGCAGGCCCATGACGGTGGCCGCACGCGGCTGGGCGACCATGTCGGCCAGCGCGCTCGAATACTTGGGGATGCCGCGGCGCACGGGCTTGAGGAAGATGTCCTCGCCCAATTCCACCATGCCCGGCATGACGCAGCTGCCGCCCGTGAGCACGATGCCGGACGACAGCACCTCCTCGTAGCCCGACTCGCGTATGACCTGCTGCACGAGCGAGAAGATCTCCTCCACGCGCGGCTCGATGACGCCGGCGAGCGCCTGCTTGGACAGCATGCGCGGGCTGCGGTCGCCCAGGCCCGGTACCTCGACCTGGGTCTCGGGGTCGGCCAGCAGCTGCTTGGCGTAGCCGCTCTCGACCTTGATGTCCTCGGCGTCCTTGGTCGGCGTCCTCAGCGCCATGGCGATGTCGCTGGTGATCAGGTCGCCCGCGATCGGCAGCACGGCCGTGTGGCGGATGGCGCCGCCCGTGAAGATGGCCACGTCGGTCGTGCCCGCGCCGATGTCGACCACGGCCACGCCGAGCTCGCGCTCGTCGTCGGTGAGCACGGCCTGGCTCGATGCCAGCGGGTTGAGCATGAGCTGCTCGACCTCCAGGCCGCAGCGGCGCACGCATTTGATGATGTTCTCGGCCGCGCTCTGGGCGCCCGTGACGATGTGGATCTTGGCCTCGAGGCGGATGCCGCTCATGCCGATGGGTTCCTTCACATCCTGCCCATCGATCACGAACTCCTGCGGCTCCACGAGCAGCAGGCGCTGGTCGCTCGAGATGTTGATGGCCTTGGCGGTCTCGACCACGCGCGCCACGTCGGTCGGCGTGACCTCCTTGTCCTTCACGGCCACCATGCCGCTGGAGTTGAGCCCGCGGATGTGGCTGCCCGTGATGCCGGTGTAGACGCGCTGGATCTTGCAGTCGGCCATGAGCTCGGCCTCCTTGAGCGCCTGCTGGATGCTCTGCACCGTGGCGTCGATGTTCACCACCACGCCGCGCTTGAGGCCATTGCTCGGCGCCACGCCCAGGCCGGCGAGCTTGAGCTCGCCGCCGGGCAGCACCTCGGCCACCACGGCCATGACCTTGGCCGTGCCAATGTCCAGCCCCACGACCACGTCTTTGTACTCTCTTGCCATAGTTCTTTCGTCCTGCCCTCAGTTGTTCTTTGCCGCCGCCGCTGCCGCGCGCGCACGGGCCGCGGCGCGTGCCGCGGCCGCCCTCTCGGCCGCGCGCTGCGCCGCCACGCGCTGTGCCTCCGTTGCCACCGTGGTCACGCCGCGCAGGCGCAGCGCATAGCCCCCGTCGTAGCGCAGGTCGGCGTACTCCAATGCATCCACGCCGCGCCCCTGCTGCTGCGCCACGCCGGCCAGGGTGGCCACGAGGCGCCGCACGCGCGCAAGCACCTCCTCCTGCGTGCCGCTTCCGAGCTGCAACACCGCCCCGCCGGACAGCAGCACACGCCAGCCGCTGTTGCCGGTGAGTTCGAGCTCCTCCATGGCGCGCTCCAGCGGCGCCAGCGCGGGCGCCAGACGGCGCGCCATCTCCAGCATCTCGGCCGCGCGCTCGGGCGCGGCGCCCAGCAGCCGCGGCAGGCCCTCCTGCTCGACATCGCCATGGTCGGCCTCGAACACCTCACCCCGGCTGTTGACCAGGGTGTTGCTGCCCTCCGCGCCCCAATAGGCGGCCACGTCGTGCTCCTCGAGCTGCACGCGCAGACCGCTCGGAAACTCGCGTCGCACATGGGCACTGCGCACCCAGGGCACCTGCTCGAAGGCGTGCTGCGCGGCCTCCAGGTCCAGCGTGAAGAAATTGCCCGTGAGCTGCGGCGCCAGGTTGGCATGCAGGCTCTTGGCGCTGGTGTGCGAGAGCTCGCCCTCGACGGCGATATGCCCGATCGCAAACGCCGGCTGACGCAGCAGCCAGGCCCCGCCCGCGGCCAGCAGGCCCAGGACGAAGCCCACGAACAGGACCGTCGCGGTCATGTTCATGAGGCGCACGTCCAGCGGTGCGGGCAGGGTGGCGTTCATGCGCGCTCCTGTGCTCCGGTCGCGCCACGGCCCTGCAGCGCATCGAGCGATGCGCCCGCCAGGATCTGCAGGCACAGGTCGGGGTAGTCGATGCCGCTGGCCTTGGCCGCCATGGGCACGAGCGAGTGGCCCGTCATGCCCGGCGAGGTGTTGATCTCGAGCAGAAAGGGCTTGCGGTCGCTTCTGCGGATCATGATGTCGGCACGCGCCCAGCCGCGGCAGCCCAGGGTGCGGAAGGCCTGCACCACGATGCGCTGGATCTCGCGCTCCTCGGCCTCGGGCAGGCCGCTCGGGCAGTGGTACTGCGTGACGTCGGTGAAGTACTTGTTCTGGTAGTCGTAATTGCCCTCGGGCGCCACGATGCGGATCACCGGCAGCGCGCGGGCATCTGCGCCCTGGCCCAGCACCGGGCAGGTGGTCTCGTCGCCGTCGATGAACTGCTCGCACAGCACCTCGGGGTCATGCTGCGCGGCCAGGCGGTAGGCCTGCTCGCACTGGCCCAGCGAGGTGACCTTGGTCAGGCCTATGGTCGAGCCTTCGCGCGAGGGCTTGACGATCATGGGCGCGCCCAGCTCAGCAAAGGCCTGGGCCGTCTCGGCGCTGCTGGCCACGAGGCGCCAGTCGGGCGTGGGCAGGCCCTCGAAGCGCCAGATGCGCTTGGTCATGATCTTGTCCATGGCGATGGCGGATGCCATCACGCCCGGGCCGGTATACGGTATGCCGAGCAGTTCGAGCGCGCCCTGCACCGTGCCGTCCTCGCCATGGCGGCCATGCAGCGCGATGAAGCAGCGGTTGTAGCCATGGGTCTTGAGCTCGGACAGGTCGGCGTGCGCGGGGTCGAAGGCATGGGCGTCGACGCCGCGCGAGCGCAGCGCCTGCAGCACGCCGCCGCCGGACATGAGCGAGACCTCGCGCTCGGACGAGGTGCCACCCATGAGCACCGCGACCTTGCCCAGGGCCTGCGCGTTGATCTTGGGGTCTTTTTGGCTCATTGCGCCCCTCCCTGCTGCGCAGGCAGCTCTTTTTGTTGTAGCAATTCGACCACCTTGGCGGGCACGGCGCCGATCGAGCCCGCGCCCATGCACAGCACCACGTCGCCATCCCTGGCGCTGGCCGCGATGCGCTGGGGCAGCTCGGCGATGTCGTCGACGAACACCGGCTCCACCTTGCCCGCAACGCGCAGCGCGCGCGCCAGCGACCGGCCGTCCGCAGCCACGATGGGCGCCTCACCGGCCGCATAGACCTCGGTCAGCAGCACGGCGTCGGCGCCGCCGAGCACCTTGACGAAGTCCTCGAAGCAATCGCGCGTGCGGCTGTAGCGGTGCGGCTGGAAGGCCAGCACCAGGCGCCGGCCCGGGTAGGCGCCGCGCGCCGCGGCCAGCGTGGCCGCCATCTCCACGGGGTGGTGGCCATAGTCCTCGATGAGGGTGAACCGGCCGCCGTCCGCAGCGGGCAGATCGCCATGGCGCTGAAAGCGCCGGCCCACGCCCGTGAAGGCCGCCAGGGCGCGCAGCACGGCCTCGTCGGGCACATTGAGCTCGGTGGCCACGGCGATCGTCGCGAGTGCGTTGAGCACGTTGTGCTCGCCCACGAGGTTGAGCACGACCTCCATGTCGGGCAGCGTCACGCCGTTGCGCCGCTGCACCGTGAAGTGCATCTGCGTGCCCACGGCGCGCACGTTGACGGCGCGCACCTCGGCGTCCTCTGACAGGCCGTAGCTCGTGATGGGGCAGTTCACGCGCGGCAGGATGTCGCGGATCGCCGGGTTGTCTATGCACAGGATGGCCGTGCCGTAGAACGGCATGCGGTGCAGAAAGTCCACGAAGGCCTGCTTGAGTCGCCCGAAGTCATGGCCATAGGTCTCCATGTGGTCGGCGTCGATGTTGGTGACGACGGCCATCACGGGCAGCAGGTTGAGGAAGGAGGCGTCGGACTCGTCGGCCTCGACCACGATGAACTCGCCCTGGCCCAGCTTGGCATTCGTGCCGGCGCTGTTCAGTCGCCCGCCGATGACGAAGGTGGGGTCCAGCCCGCCCTCGGCGAGCACGCTGGCGACCAGGCTGGTGGTCGTGGTCTTGCCATGGGCGCCGGCGATCGCAATGCCCTTGCGCAGGCGCATGAGCTCGGCCAGCATCACGGCGCGCGGCACGACTGGGATCTTCCTCTCGCGCGCGGCCAGCACCTCGGGGTTGTCCTGCTGCACGGCCGTGGAGGTGACCACGGCATCGGCCCCGGCGATATGCGCGGCCGCATGGCCCACATGGGTGGCCACGCCGAGCGAGCGCAGCCGGCGCAGCGTGGCGCTGTCGGCCAGGTCCGAGCCCGAGATGACATAGCCCAGGTTGTGCAGCACCTCGGCGATGCCGCACATGCCCGAGCCGCCGATGCCGACGAAGTGAATGTGGCGGATGGCCTGTTTCATGATGCCAGCTCCTCGCAGGCGGATACCACCTCGCGGGTGGCCTGTGTCTTTTGCATGGTTTTAGCCTTCAGCGCCCGCTCCAACAGCGCGGGTCGCTTCATATTCAATAGCATATCGGCCAGGCCGCGTGCCGTGAGATCGGCCTGCGGCACGAGCCAGCCGCCGCCCGCATCGACAAGGAAGCGGGCGTTGGTCGTCTGGTGGTCGTCCACCGCATGCGGGAAGGGCACGAACACCGCGGCCGCGCCCACGGCGGCGATTTCGGTGACGGTGCTCGCGCCCGCGCGGCAGACGATGAGGTCGGCCTCGGCGAACGCCGTGGCCGTGTCCTCGATGAAGGGGGTGAGCTCGGCCTGCACGCCCGCGGCCTGGTAGTTGGCGCGCAGCTGCTCGATCTGCACCGCGCCGCTCTGGTGCGTGACGCGCGGGCGCTCGTCCTCGGGCAGCAGCGCCAGCGCCTGCGGCACGATGTCGTTGAGCGCGCGCGCGCCCAGGCTGCCGCCCACGACCAGCAACCTGAGCGGCCCGCCGCGGCCCGCAAAACGCGCGGCCGGTTCGGCCTGCTGCGTGAACGCCACACGCAGCGGGTTGCCCACCCAGGCGCCCTTCTTGAACACGCCGGGGAAGGCCGTGAAGATGCGGTCTGCCATGCCCGCGAGCACGCGGTTGGCCATGCCGGCGACCGAGTTCTGCTCGTGCAGCACCAGGGGCTTGCCGGCTGCCACGGCCATCACGCCGCCGGGGAAGGTGACATAGCCACCCATGCCCAGCACCACGTCGGGCTTGACGCGCCGCACCACGGCCAGCGCCTGCCAGAAGGCGCGCAGCAGGCGCAGCGGCAGCAGCGCCAGCGTGAGCACGCCCTTGCCGCGCACGCCGGAGAAATCGATGGTCTCCAGGGGGATGCCCTGCGCGGGCACGATGCGCGACTCCATGCTGCCGGGCGTGCCCAGCCAGTGCACGCGCCAGCCGCGCGCGGCGAGCTCCTGGGCCACGGCCAGGCCCGGGAAGATATGGCCGCCCGTGCCGCCGGCCATGATGAGGGCAGTACGCACTTTCGCCCCCACGCTCGGCACTGGCGTGTCCTCGCTGCCCCCCAAGGGGGCCTTCGCGCCTTCGGGCGGCCGTGCGGCGCTCATGTGCGTCATACGCGGCCCCCTCTCATCAACAACTTATTCTCATAGTCCACGCGCAGCACCACCGCGATGGCCACCAGGTTCATCAGAATGGCCGAACCGCCAAAGCTCATGAACGGCAGCGTCAGCCCCTTGGTGGGCAGTGCGCCGAGGTTTACGCCCATGTTGATGAAGGCCTGAAAGCCCACCCACACGCCCACGCCCTGGGCCACGAGACCCGAGAACACGCGGTCGAGCGCAATGGCCTGGCGGCCGATCTGCATGATGCGGCGCGTGAGCCAGAGGAACATCACGATGAGCACGAGCACGCCGACCAGGCCGAACTCCTCGCCGATCACGGCCAGCAGGAAGTCGGTATGTGCCTCGGGCAGCCAGTGCAGCTTCTCCACGCTGCCGCCCAGACCCACGCCGAAGATCTCGCCGCGGCCGATGGCGATGAGCGCGTGCGAGAGCTGGTAGCCCTTGCCCAGCGCATGGGCCTCGCTGAACGGGTCAAGGTAGGCAAAGATGCGCTCGCGCCGCCAGGGCGAGAGCCAGACCATGGCGGCAAAGGCCAGCACCAGAATGGCCGCGATCAGGAAGAACATGCGCGCGTTCACGCCGCCCAGGAACAGAATGCCCATGGCGATCACGGCGATCACCATGAAGGCGCCCATGTCGGGCTCGGCCAGCAGCAGCGCGCCGACCACGGCCACGGCCACGGCCATGGGGATGACGGCGCGGAAGAACCGCTCCTTCACGTCCATCTTGCGCACCATGTAGTCGGACGCGTAGATGAGCACGGCGAACTTGGCCAGCTCCGAGGGCTGGAAGTTCATGAGCCCCAGGCTGAGCCAGCGGCGCGCGCCGTTGACCACCGTGCCCACATGCGGGATCAGCACCGCGAAGAGCAGCACGATGGACACGAGGAACAGGGTGCGCGCGTTGCGCTCCCAGGTCTGCATGGGCACCTGAAACGCCAGCAGCGCGCCGACGAAGCCCACGCCGATGGCAATCGCGTGGCGCAGCACGAAATGCGTGGGCGCGATGTTGCCAAAGCGCGGGTTGTCCGGCATGGCGATGGAGGCCGAATACACCATGACCACGCTGAAGGACAGCAGCAGCACCACCACCCACAGCAACGACTGATCGAAGCCCACGACATGGGCCGGCGTGGCGGCCGTGCGGCGGTACTCGGTACCGCCCACGCGCACGGGCAGCTGGTCGGCGCCCTCGGCGGCTTGCGCGCCGACGAGCGCGCGCAGGCGCTGCCACAGGCCGGGGCGGGCGGTGGTGGCGCTCATGCCTGACCTCCCTCCAGCGTCTGGCCCGCATCCTCGGCCAGGGCCTGCACGGCCTCGCAGAACACGCGCGCGCGGTGGGCGTAGTTGTCGAACATGTCCAGACTCGCGCAGGCCGGCGAGAGCAGCACGGCGTCGCCCTCTTGGGCCTGGCCGCTTGCGAGCCGCACGGCCTGCTCCATGGTCTCGGCGTCGATCAGCGGCACGCCGCAGTCCGCGAGCGCCGCGCGGATCTGGGACGCGTCGCGGCCTATGAGCACGGCCGCGCGCACATGGCGCGCCACGGGCGCGGCCAGCGGTGCAAAGTCCTGGCCCTTGCCATCGCCACCCAGGATGACCACGAGGCGCCGGTCCGCGCCCAGGCCCGCGAGCGCGGCCACGGTGGCGCCCACGTTCGTGCCCTTGCTGTCGTCGAAATACTCCACGCCCTGCACCATGCCTATGGACTCGACGCGGTGCGGCTCGCCGCGGTATTCGCGCAGGCCGTAGAGCATGGGCGCCAGGGCGCAACCCGCGGCCTGGGCCAGGGCCAGCGCGGCCAGCGCGTTGCAGGCGTTGTGCCGGCCGCGGATGCGCAGCGCGTCGGCGGGCATGAGGCGCTGGATGTGCAGCTCGGCCTGCTGGGCGCTCCTGCCGCGTTTGGCGGTCTCGTCGGCCTCGTGGGCGCGCACCAGCCAGGCCATGCCGTTGACCACCTCCATGCCGAAGTCGCCGGGGCGCTGCGGCATGTCGGCGCCAAAGGTGACATGGGCGCGCAGCTGGGGCTTTTGCAGCTTCACGCGCACCGGTGCCGGCAGCATGTCCATGACGGCCGGGTCCTCGCGGTTGAGCACCATCAGGCCGCCCTGCCCGAAGATGCGCGCCTTGGCCTGGGCGTAGGCCTGCAGGCTGCCATGCCAGTCCAGGTGGTCCTGCGTGATGTTGAGCACGGCCGCGGCCGTGGGTTCGAAGCCGGTCACGCCGTCGAGCTGGAAGCTCGAGAGCTCGAGCACCCAGACCTCGGGCAGGTCGTTCGCGTCGAGGCGCTCGGCCAGCGTATCGAGCAGCGTGGGGCCGATGTTGCCGGCCACGGCCACGCTCTTGTCCGCAGATTCGACGAGCCGCGCCGTGAGCGAGGTCACCGTGGTCTTGCCATTGGTGCCCGTGACGGCCAGCACCGCGGGCGCATAGCCATGGCTGGCGCGCAGCGCGCGCAGGGCCATGGAATACAGGTCCAATTCGCCTCCAACGCTTATCTGGCAAGCACTGGCCGCTATTGTTACAGGAGCAATCGTGGCCGGACTCAGCCCCGGCGAGCGGTACACGGCGTGCAGGCCGCGGCCCTCGACCAGGCTGGCGTCGAAGGGCCCGGCGATGAATTGCACCGCGGGCAGCTCGGCGCGCAGCGCGGCGAGCTGCGGCGGGTTGTCGCGCGTGTCGGCCACCAGCACCTCGGCGCCCGAGCGCGCACACCAGCGCGCCATGGCCAGGCCCGAGGCACCCAGGCCGAGGATGAGCACGCGCCGGCCGGCGAGCGGCGCCAGGGCCTCGTCGGGGCCGGTGGCGGCGATGGCGACCTCGCCCTCCGCGCCCTCGTCCCGTGCGGCGTCCTGCGGCGCAGCCTCGGCCTGCGCGGCCGGTTCGGCCACAGGCGCCACTGGCGCAGCGGGCTCGACCACGTCGGCAAAGATGCGCGCGACGAATTCCCGCGCCTCGGCGGCGGCCGTCAGCACCGGGGCTGCGGCAGCGGGCGCGGGCTGCGGCGCGGGTTGATCCATGGCGCCGGACTGGAGGGGGTCGTGGTGCTCGTGGTTCATCGCAGTTTCAGGGTGGACAGGCCCACGAGGCACAGCAGCATGGTGATGATCCAGAAACGCACGACGACCTGCGTCTCCTTCCAGCCGCTCTTTTCAAAGTGATGGTGCAGCGGCGCCATCTTCAGCAGGCGCCGGCCCTCGCCATAGCGGCGCTTGGTGTACTTGAACCAGCTCACCTGCAGCATCACCGACAGCGCCTCGACCACGAAGATGCCGCCCATGATGGCCAGCACGATCTCCTGGCGCACGATGACGGCGATGGTGCCCAGGGCGCCGCCCAGCGCCAGCGCGCCCACGTCGCCCATGAAGACCTGGGCCGGGTGGGCATTGAACCAGAGGAAGGCCAGGCCCGCGCCCGCCATGGCGGCGCAGAAGATCATGAGTTCGCCCGAGCCCGCGATGTAGGGGAACAGCAGGTACTTGGCAAAGCTGGCGTTGCCCGTGACATAGGCAAAGATGCCCAGCGCCGCACCGACCATGATCACCGGCATGATGGCCAGGCCGTCGAGCCCGTCGGTGAGGTTGACCGCGTTGCTCGCGCCCACGATCACCAGATAGGTCAGGATCACGAAGCCGAGCACGCCCAGCGGGTAGCTGACCTCCTTGAAGAAGGGCACGAGCAGCCCGGCCTTCGGCGGCAGGTCGAGCGCAAAGCCCGACTTGACCCAGGCGACGAAGAGCTCGAACACGCGCGCGTTGGAGTTCTCGGAGATGCAGAACACCAGGTACAGCGCCGCGGCCAGGCCGATGAGCGACTGCCAGAAATACTTCTCGCGCGAGCGCATGCCTTCAGGGTCCTTGTTGACCACCTTGCGCCAGTCGTCCACCCAGCCGATCGCGCCAAAGCCGAGCGTGACGATGAGCACGATCCACACGAAGCGGTTGGACAGGTCGAACCACAGCAGCGTGGAGATGGCGATGCACAGCAGGATGAGCACGCCGCCCATGGTCGGCGTGCCACTCTTGGACAGGTGCGACTGCATGGCGTAGCCGCGTATCGGCTGGCCGATCTTGAGCGCCGTCAGCATGCGGATGACGCGCGGGCCCGCGGCCAGGCCGATGAGCAGCGCCGTGAGCGCGGCCATCACGGCGCGGAACGTGATGTACTGGAACACGCGCAGAAAGCCGAACTCGGGCGACAGGCCCTGCAGCCATTGCGACAGCATCAGGAGCATGCGCCCTCCTCTTGAATGGCCTGCACCACCTGCTCCATCCTCATGAATCGTGATCCCTTCACCAACACGCTGCCCACCGTGGGCAGCTCTGCGCGCACGGCTGCGATCAGCGCCGCCATGTCCGCAAAATGCCGCGCGCCCGCCACATGGGCGCTCAGACTGCCCAGCGCAAACACCTGCTCTATGCCGCGGGAGCGCGCGTGCGCCCCGGCCTCGGCGTGAAACTGCGGGCCCTGGTCACCCACCTCGCCCATGTCGCCCAGCACCAGCAGGCGCGGGCCCGGCAGCTCGGCCAGCACGTCAATGGCGGCACGCACCGAGTCGGGGTTGGCGTTGTAGCTGTCGTCCACCAGCGTGAGCGTGCGACCTGCCAGCCGCACGGCCAGCGCGCGCGAGCGGCCCTTGACGGGCTCGAACGCCGACAGCCCCTGCGCGATGGCCGCCAGCGGCACGCCCGCGGCGAGCGCGCAGGCCGTGGCGGCCAGGGCGTTGGTCACGTTGTGCCTGCCGGCAACGGCCAGGCGCGTATCGAATGCGCCGGCCGGCGTGTGCACGCACAGCTGCCAGGCGCCATCCATCCATTGCGCGTTGGCGCAATACACATCTGCGCCCCCGGGTTGCCAGCCCTCACCCCCACCCTCTCCCAGAGGGAGAGGGGGCAAGTCCGGGCGCACGTGGGCTCCCTCGCCCCTCTGGGGAGAGGGCTGGGGTGAGGGGCCGGCAGCACCACCAAACGTCATGCAGCGGCGCGCGCCCGCAAGCTGGCGCCACAGCGGCGTGAATTCGTCGGCCGCGGGGAACACGGCCACGCCCGACTGCGCCAGCGCGGCCAGCACGCTGCCGTTCTCGCGCGCCACGGCCTCGACGGTGTGCATGAACTCGAGGTGTTCGCGCTGGGCGTTGTTCACCAGGGCCACGGTGGGGCGGGCAATGTCGGCCAGGCAGGCGATCTCGCCCGGGTGGTTCATGCCCAGCTCGACCACCGCCGCCTCATGGCCGGGCCGCAGGCGCAGCAGCGTGAGCGGCAGGCCCACGTCGTTGTTGAAGTTGCCCTGCGTGGCCAGCGCCGCGTCGCCCTTCCAGGCGCGCAGCACGGCGGCAATCATCTGCGTGACCGTGGTCTTGCCGTTGCTGCCCGTGACCGCGACGAGCGGCAGGTCGAACCGCCCGCGCCAGCCGGCCGCCAATGCGCCCAGCGCGGCCAGCGTGTCGGGCACCTCTATGCCCGGCAGGCCCGCGGCCTCGAGGCCCCCATGGGCAATGGCCGCGGCGGCGCCGGCGGCACGCGCCTGGGGCAGAAAGCCGTTGGCGTCAAAGCGCTCGCCCTTGAGGGCCAGGAACAGGTCGCCCGCGGCCAGCGTGCGCGTGTCGGTGTGCACGCGCGTGAGCGGCGTGGCGCCGTCGCCCACGAGGCGCGCGGCGGGAATGCGCGCGCGCAGCAGCTCGAAGGCCTGCTGCAGGCTCAGCATGGGTGTGGTCTGGGTGTGGCTCATGCCACGGCTCCTCGGCGCCTGAGCGCATCGAGCGCCTGCGCCATGTCGGAGAACGGCAGGCGCCGGCCCGCCGTCTCCTGGTAGTCCTCGTGGCCCTTGCCGGCGATCAGCACCACGTCGGCGGGATCGGCATCGGCCACGGCCTGGGCAATGGCCGCCGCGCGGTCCTCCTCGGCGCTGACGCTGAGGCCGGCGATCATGCCCTGCAGGATTTGGTGAATGATGGCGCGCGGCTCCTCGCCGCGCGGGTTGTCGCTGGTGACGATGACGCGGTCGGCCTCGCGCTGGGCCACTGCGCCCATGAGCGGGCGCTTGCCCGCGTCGCGGTTGCCGCCACAGCCGAACACGCACCACAACCGGCCGCCGCGCTGGGCTGCCATGGGCCGCAGGGCCGCAAGCGCCTGGTGCAGCGCGTCGGGCGTGTGGGCATAGTCCACGGCCACGAGGGGCTGGCCGGCAAACGCCAGCTGCTGCATGCGGCCGGGCACGGGCGCCAGGCGCGCGCACACGGTGAGCGCCTGCGCCAGCGGCACGCCAAGCGCGCGCATCGCGGCGATCACGCCGAGCAGGTTGGAGACGTTGTACTGGCCTATGAGCCGGGTCTGCAACGGCAGGGCATGCTCGCCCTCGACCACGGTGAAGGCCAGGCCCGGGCCGCGGTGCTCGATGTCCTTGGCCATCAGGCGCGCCGGACCCTGGATGGAGACGCTCCACAGGTCGAGGCTACCGCCCTGCAGCTCGGCGTGCAGCCTCGCGCCCTGGGCATCGTCGATGTTGACCACGGCCGCGCGCAGGCCCGGCCAGTCGAACAGCACGCGCTTGGCCTGCCAGTAGCTGGCCATGTCGCGGTGGTAGTCCAGATGGTCCTGGGTGAAGTTGGTGAACAGGGCCACGCGGATCTGCGTGCCCGCCAGGCGCTGCTCCTCGAGGCCGATGGACGAGGCCTCGATGGCGCAGGCGCCCAGGCCTGCTTCGGCGAACTGCGCAAACGCGCGCTGCAGGCGCACGGGGTCGGGCGTGGTCATGCCGGTGCTCGCAAGCTCGGGCGGCACACCAATGCCCAGAGTACCCACCAAGGCGCACCCAGCAACCGCGGGCAGCTCTTGTTTTGATAGTTGATTGAGGGCATCGGCCAGCCACCATGCGGTGCTGGTCTTGCCGTTGGTGCCGGTCACGGCCAGCACCTTCAGGCGCTCGCTGGGCTGGCCGAACCAGGCCGCGGCGATCAGGCCCGTGGCGGCCTTGAGGCCGCAGAAGGCCGCGATATGGTGACCCATAGGGTCGCCCGCGAGGCCAAAGGCCTCCACGCCGTCCTGCTCCACGAGGCAGGCGACGGCGCCGCGCGCCATGGCGTCGGCCACATGGGCTCGCCCGTCGGTGGCGGCGCCGGGCCAGGCGATGAAGGCGTCGCCGGGTGCGACCTGCCGGCTGTCGGTCTGCAGCGTGCCCGTGACGCGTGCGCGCAGCCAGGCCACGGCGGCGGCCACTGTGGTGAGTTGCTGCAGCGCGCTCACAGCGACTCCTCCACGGCGTTGGTGACGATCAGGGGCTTGACGGCCATATCGGGCGCCACGCCCATCATGCGCAGCGTCTGCTGCACCACCTCGCTGAACACGGGCGCGGCCACGGCGCCGCCGTAGATCACGCCGTTGCTCGGCTCGTCGATCATCACGGCGACGATGATGCGGGGCTTGTCCACGGGCGCCAGGCCCGTGAACCAGGCGCGGTACTTGCCCGCGGCATAGCTCTTGCCCACCTGCTTGCGCGCAGTGCCCGACTTGCCGCCCACCGAGTAGCCCACGGTCTGCGCACGCTGGCCCGTGCCACCGGGGCCGGCGGCCATCTGCAGCATCTTGCGCACCTGGTTGGCGGTGCGCTCGGAGAACACCGGCACGCCCACGGCGTTCTGGTCGGTCTTGAGCATGGTGGCCGGTATCACCTTGCCGCCGTTGGCGAACACGGTGTAGGAGCGCGCCATCTGGAACAGGCTGGCCGACAGGCCGTAGCCGTAGGACATGGTGGCCTGCTCGATGGGGCGCCAGCTCTTGTAGGGGCGCAGGCGGCCCATGGCCGCGCCCGGGAAGGCGATCTGGGGTTTCTGCCCGAAGCCCACGGCGGAGAAGGTTTCCCACATCTCGGCCGCCGGGATCTGCATGGCGATCTTTGTCGTGCCCACGTTGCTCGACTTCTGCACCACGCCCTCCACGGTCAGCGCGCCGTAGTTGTGCGTGTCGCTGATGGTCGAGCCGGTGATGGTCAGGCGTCCGGGGCTGGTGTCGATGACGGTCTCGGGCCTCACGCGCCCGCTCTCGAGCGCCAGGCCTATGGTGATGGGCTTCATGGTCGAGCCGGGCTCGAACATGTCGGTGAGCGCGCGGTTGCGCAGCTGCTCGCCCGTGAGCCTGCCGCGGTTGCCGGGGTCGTAGCTCGGGTAGTTGGCCAGCGCCAGCACCTCGCCCGTGTGGGCGTCGAGCACGACCACGCTGCCGGCCTTGGCCTTGTGCTCGGCCACGGTGTCGCGCAGCTTCTGGTAGGCGAAGAACTGCACCTTGCTGTCGATGGACAGCTGCATGTCCCGCCCGTCGATGGGCGGAATATCCTCGCCCACGCCCTCGACCACGCGGCCCAGGCGGTCCTTGATGACGCGACGCGAGCCGGGCTTGCCCGCGAGCTCCTTGTCGAACGCCAGCTCCATGCCCTCCTGGCCATGGTCCTCCACGTTGGTGAAGCCCACGACATGCGCGGCGGCCTCGCCCTCGGGGTACTGGCGCTTGTATTCCTTGCGCTGGTAGATGCCCTTGATCCCCAGGGCCAGGATCTGCTGGCCCACGTCCCAGTCGAGCTGGCGCTTGATCCAGACAAAGGTCTTGTCCTCGTCGGCCAGCTTGGCCATGAGCGTGGGCAGGGGCATGCCCATGAGGCGCGCGAGCTCCCTGAGCTTGGGCTTGACCTCGGGGTTGTCGGCATCCACGTCCTCGGGAATGGCCCAGATGCTGGCCGCGGGCACGCTGGAGGCGAGGATCAGGCCGTTGCGGTCCAGGATGCGGCCGCGGTTGGCCGGCAGCTCCAGCGTGCGTGCAAAGCGCACCTCGCCCTGGCGCTGGAAGAAGGCGTTGCCGAACACCTGCACATAGGCGGCACGCCCGGCCAGTGCGAAAAAGCCCAGGGCCACCAATGCCACGATGAACTGGCTGCGCCACAGCGGCGTGGGGCTGGCCAGCAGCGGGCTGGAGGTGTAGTTGACGCTGCGGCTCTTCATCGCCGGCCCTTCACGGGTTCGGGCGCCGGCTGCGGCGCGGCGACGGGCCGGCCGTCGGCAGTCACATAGTGCGTGATGGCCGGCGTGGCGGTGTGCATGTGCAGCTTGTCGCGCGCCATGCGCTCCACGCGCAGCGGCGTGGCCTGGGCGCGACGCTCGACCTGCAGGCGCTGGTGCTCGGTCTCGAGCTGACGCGCGAGCGCCAGCGCGCGGTCGAGCTCGGTGTACAGCCGGCGCGACTGGTACTGGGTATGGACCAGATAGAGCGCGCTGGCCATCACGGCCAGCAGCAGCACGGCGCTGATCCTGGTCATGCAGCGACCTCCGTGCGCTCGGCCACGCGCATCACGGCGCTGCGCGCGCGCGGGTTGTCCGCCACCTCGGCGCTGCCGGGCTTGATGCGGCCCAGGGCCTTGAGCAGCATGGGCTTGGGCGCGGCAAACGGCGCGCGGCGGTCAAACACCTCCTTGGAATGCCGGGCGATGAACTGCTTGACGATGCGGTCCTCGAGCGAATGAAAGCTGATCACGACCAGCCGGCCGCCCGGGGCCAGCACATGCAGGCTGGCCTCTAGCGCGCGCTGCAGCTCCTCAAGCTCGGCGTTGATGAAAATCCGGAGCGCCTGAAATGTGCGCGTTGCAGGGTTCTGGCCCGGCTCGCGGGTCTTGACTGCGCCAGCCACGATGTCGGCCAGCTCGGCAGTGCTGCCAATGGGGCCGAACTGCGTGCGCCTAGCAACAATCGCCTTTGCAATGGGGCCAGCAAACCGTTCTTCGCCGTAGTCACGTATCACCTCCGCAATCTGCGCCACATCGGCATCTGCCAGCCACTCGGCCACGCTCTGGCCGCGCGTGGTGTCCATGCGCATGTCCAGCGGGCCGTCGAAACGAAAACTGAAACCCCGGGTCGGGTCGTCGATCTGCGGCGAGCTCACGCCCAGATCCAGCAGCACCCCCGCGGCGCTGGCCGCGGGCAGCTCTGCGAGGTGCGAGAAGCCCTGGTGCCGAATGGAAAAGCGCGCATCCTCGATGCGCGCCGCCTCCTCAATGGCTGCCGGGTCCTTGTCGAAGGCCAGCAACCGCCCCGCGCCCCCCAGGCGCTGCAGGATGAGCCGCGAATGCCCTCCGCGTCCGAAGGTGCCGTCGACATAGGTGCCGGCGGGCGCGGCCGCATCGCCAGGATGGCCGAGCAGTGCGTCGACCGCCTCGTCGAGCAAGACCGTGGTGTGTTGCAGGGGCTGGTTCATGCGCAGCCCCTAGAAGGAGAAGTCCTTGAGGACGTCGGGCATCTCGGCCGCCATGGCAGCGGCCTCCTTGGCCTCGTAGGTGGCCTTGTCCCAGAGCTCGAAATGGCTGCCCATGCCGAGCAGGATGGCCTCCTTGGTCAGGCCCGCCGCCTCGCGCAGCTCGGGTGAGACCAGCACGCGGCCCGTACCGTCCATCTCCACGTCCATGGCATTGCCAAGAAAGATGCGCTTGGTCCATTGCGCCGACATGGGCAGCTTGGCGATGCGCTCGCGCACCTGCTCCCACTCGGGACGGGGGAACACCAGCAGGCAGCCGTCGGGGTGCTTGGTGATGGTCAGCTGACCACTGGCCTGCTGCATCAGGGCGTCACGATGCCGGGTCGGCACCGACAGCCGCCCCTTGGCATCCAGACTCAGCGATGACGCCCCTTGAAACACGAATCGAGACCTCTGTTTGGACCTCTGGCCATTTGCCACCCGATTCTGGGCCGCAAAGGCACTTTTCACCACTTAATTGCACTTTTTTGCACTGTAGCAGGAAAAGCACGCCAGCGGGCAGGGGAATCGACAAATTTTTGTAATGAAATCAAGGACTTAGAACCCGAATGCAAGGCAGATTCAGGCAAAAGTCCTTATTGATTAAGCACTTACAGGCGGGTATGCAAGTGGTTTGTAAAGCTCGGGCTCACAGAATGAAGCGCGAGAGGTCCTCGTCCTGGCTCAGGGACTGCAGGCGGGTATTCACGTAGTCGGCATCGATGCGCACCGTCTGGCCGGACAGGCGCGTGGCGTCGAAGCTGACCTCGTCGAGCAGGCGCTCCATGACCGTGGACAGGCGGCGCGCGCCGATGTTCTCGGTGCGCTCGTTCACGTCGTGGGCGATGTGCGCGAGGCGCGTGATGCCCTCGGGCGTGAACTCGAGCGTCACGCCCTCGGTGGCCAGCAGCGCCTGGTACTGCTTGACCAGCGAGGCATGGGTCTGCGTGAGGATGGCCTCGAAATCCTGCACCGAGAGCGAGCCGAGCTCGACGCGGATCGGAAAGCGCCCCTGCAGCTCGGGGATCAGGTCGCTGGGCTTGGAGAGGTGAAACGCGCCCGAGGCGATGAACAGGATATGGTCGGTCTTGACCATGCCGTACTTGGTGGACACGGTCGTGCCCTCCACGAGCGGCAGCAGGTCGCGCTGCACGCCCTGGCGCGAGACGTCGGCGCCGCTGGCCTCCTGGCGTGCGGCCACCTTGTCGATCTCGTCGATGAAGACAATGCCGTTCTGCTCGGCGTTGGCCAGGGCCCGGGTCTTGACCTCTTCCTCGTTGACCAGCTTGGCCGCCTCCTCGTCGGTCAGCAGCCTCAGGGCCTCGGCGATTTTGAGCTTGCGCGTCTTGCGCCGCTCCTGGCCGAGCTGGCTGAACATGCCGCGCAGCTGCTCGGCCATTTCCTCCATGCCCTGCGGACCCATGATCTCGAGCTGGGGGCGCGCATCGGCCAGGTCCACCTCGATCTCCTTGTCGTCGAGCTGGCCCTCGCGCAGCTTCTTGCGAAACACCTGGCGCGCCGTGCTGTCACCGGCGTCGCCGCGCGAGGCCTCGAAGCCGGTGCTGCGCGCCGGGGGGATCAGCACGTCCAGGATGCGCTCCTCGGCCGCGTCCTCGGCGCGTGCGCGCACCTTCTTCATGTCCTGCTCGCGCGTCTGCTTGACGGCCACCTCGACCAGATCGCGCACGATGGAGTCCACGTCCTTGCCCACGTAGCCGACCTCGGTGAACTTGGTCGCCTCGACCTTGATGAAGGGCGCATCGGCCAGGCGCGCCAGGCGCCGCGCGATCTCGGTCTTGCCCACGCCCGTGGGGCCGATCATGAGGATGTTCTTGGGCGTGATCTCCTGGCGCAGGCCGGCGTCGACCTGCTGACGGCGCCAGCGGTTGCGCAGCGCAATCGCCACGGCGCGCTTGGCGGCCTGCTGGCCGACGATGTGGTTGTCGAGTTCGGAGACGATTTCCTGGGGAGTCATGGAGGACATTATTGGTCCAATTCTGGCCCTGACACTTGTCCATCAAGCGTCAGCAGCTATGAATACGATAGTCAGACGCTCACAGCGTCTCGATGGTGTGGTGCATGTTGGTGTAGATGCACAGCTCCCCGGCGATGGCGAGCGACTTCTTCACGATCTCGGCCGCCGGCAGGTCGGTGTTGTGCAGCAGGGCCTTGGCGGCCGAATGCGCGTAGGCACCGCCCGAGCCGATGGCGACGATGCCCTCCTCGGGCTCGAGCACGTCGCCGTTGCCGGTGATGATGAGCGAGGCCGTCTGGTCGGCCACGGCCAGCATGGCCTCGAGGCGACGCAGCACGCGGTCGGTGCGCCAGTCCTTGGTGAGCTCGATGGCGGCGCGCGTCAGGTGGCCCTGGTGCTTCTCCAGCTTGGCCTCGAAGCGCTCGAACAAGGTGAAGGCATCGGCCGTGGCGCCCGCAAAGCCCGCGAGCACCCTGCCGTGATGGAGCTTGCGCACCTTGCGCGCCGTGCCCTTGACGACGATGTTGCCCAGGGTGACCTGGCCGTCGCCGCCGAGGGCAACCTGTATGCCGTCCGCCGTCTGGCGGCGCACGCTGAGGATGGTGGTGCCGTGGTACTGTTCCATGGGCATGTCATGTGGGGGCGCGGCCCGCGATTTGCAAGCCACCCGCGCGCGGCTGCACGCGCGGGCAACGGTAACAATCAGTTCCTGCGCGGCACGACCCGGGCATGCTCGTTGATGCCGATCACGTTGAACAGCACCGCCACCAGCCGGTGCAGCTGCGTGAACTGCACGAGCCGTCCCTGTGCCTGCTGCGCGGCCACCCAGTTGAGCGCCGAGCCCACGGCCGCGAAGTCCATGCGGATGAGCCGCTCGCAGGACACGACGAGCGGCGCGTCACCCTGCGGCGCGAGCGCCTCCAGGGGTTCGAGCGCCGGCAGTGCATCGCCGTCGATGCAGCCCTGCAGGGCCGCCATCGGCCTGTCGTCGGCACCCGCCGCGGGCTGTGTCAGCACAAACCCCGACATGAACAAATCGCTGTCCGGCCCCTCGGGCGCCGGTGGCTGCATGGCGCCGTCGCCGCTGTAGCCGCAGCGGGGCGCGACCCAGGATGGCGGCGAGACCTCGTAGGTCACGCAATAGTCCAGCGCGACGAGCTCGTACTCGTCGTTCAGGCCCATGAGGCGCAGGGCCGCCAGGCGCAGGCGCCACCACTGGGGGTCAGCCGAGCGATCGCCCGTCGGGGTGTGGGACTGGAGCAGATCGAGCAACACCGGCGCACCCGTGAAGCGAATCTGCACGTCGCGATCGGCCCATTCCTCGAACTGCTGGGCCAGGGCCGCGACGGCGGCAGGCTCGAGGCCATTGAGCCGCGACCAGTCGAGCATCCAGGGCGGCACGCCACGCGCCACGCCCGCCTGGAGCGCGGCCACCGACTGCTGCGTCAATGTGGGGGGCGCAGTCCAGCCGAACTCGCGCTGCGCGGCCATGGGCCTGCCGGCACCGGACGGCGCATCGACGCCGAGCAGATCGGGCATCGAGAACCACAGCGGTGCCGAGCGCCCGAAGCGGGCCGCATAGTCGATCGCGAGGATGTCGAACGGCTCCTGCCGGCCGATCGCACGGTACAGGTCGAACAGCGTCAGCCAGACCTCGAACTGCCTGGGATCGTCGGACGGGTATTGCGCCAGGACCTCGCGCAGGCCGGCCTCGGCCCCCGCGTAGTCGCCGCTGGCAAAGCGGATCGCCGCCTCCTCCAGATCGGGGTCGTGCACGAATGGCTTGTCCTCGGCCATGGGCTGCGGCGCGGCATCGGGTGGTGCCACCAGCAGATCCGCCATCAGCGGCTCCGAAGGCTCAAGCGGGACATCCAGCGTGCTGTCCGGCGGCGGGCGCAGGGTCAGGGGCGCCGTGGGTGCGTACGCACGCACCTGGTCGGCATGGGGCCATTGCACCGCCGCAGTCCTGCCGGCCTGCGCCGGCATGGGCGCGGGTGCGGACACCACGGGCGGAGCCACCGCGGGACGCTGCGGCGCATCCAGCGTGGGCGCCTGCGTGGACACCAGGCCCTGATCCCTGCCCTTCCACCATTGCTGGGACATCTGGGCCTCGATCTCGTCGATCTTCTTGAGCGTGTCCTCCCGGCCCTCGACCGGACTCATGCTGGAGGAAAACAGCGTGGCGCGCGCCTGCGTGGTCTCGGCGCGCCGGCCCTGCTGGGCCTCGCGCTGGCGCAGCTTGCGCAGCTGATCGAACTCGCGGCGACGCACGAAGTCGTTGCGCCGCTTGCGCTCAATCATCTCCTTGAGCACCTGCTTGCTGTACTGGCTGTCGCGGTCGGTATCGAGCGCATCCAGGTCCGACCAGTTGACGGTCGGGTTGCGCACGAACTTCACGACCTTGGACAGCAATCCGCCGGGTGGAGTGTCTTCCTTGCTCATGCAATGCTGGGGTTAGCGGGCAGGCCTTGCGACCGATGGTCAGTCGCCGAACATCTTCTGCTTGAGCTCGCGGCGCTGCTGCGCCTCCAGCGACAGCGTGGCCGTGGGCCGGGCGAGCAGACGGCCCACGCCGATGGGCTCGCCGGTCTCGTCGCAGTAGCCGTAGTCACCGGCGTCTATGCGTGCGATCGACTGCTCGATCTTCTTGAGCAGCTTGCGTTCGCGGTCGCGCGTGCGCAGCTCCAGGGCATGTTCTTCCTCGATGGTCGCGCGGTCGGCAGGATCGGGCACGACGACGGTGTCCTCGCGCAGGTGCTCGGTGGTCTCGCCGGCGTTGGCGTGCATGTCCTGCTTGAGCTGCACCAGCTTGTGGCGGAAGAACGCCAGCTGCTTGTCGTTCATGTATTCGCTGTCGGGCATGGACAGCACTTCGGTGTCCGTCAGCTCCTCGGCGGGCTTGGTTTTCCAGTTGTTGGCCAGCTTGGGGTCTTTCTTGGCGGCCGCCACAGGGTTTTGCAGGGTCGTGGTCATGGTCTTACAGGAAGCTGGCTGCGAGGGCGCACTGCGCATGCGAGCGCCAGTCATCGGCGGTGCACAGGGCCACCGCGCGTGATGCGCGGGCCATGCGTCGCTCTGGGCTGGACTCGGTGGTCATCTCCTGACTCCTCGCGATTCGAACAATGGCATCCGCCCATGCACAAGGTGTCATGGACGGCTCGGCGTGGCTGGCATGCCCCCTGGGGGGCCTTTCAGCCGGGGCGCGATTGTATAGAGCTATGCCGGCTGTTACCAAAGCGTTGGGTATACCACACAGATGCCTTGTGCTCCAGCCATCTGCGCAGGGGTGCGGCTCACGCCACCAGGCATTGATCCAGCCCCTGGCGCAGGATGTCCTGGGGCAGGTCTATGCCGATGAACACCATCTTGCTCTGGCGCGGCTCGCCCTCGGCCCACTGCGGCCCCAGGTCGCTGCCCATGAGCTGGTGCACACCCTGGAAGATCACCTTGCGCTCCGTGCCCTTCATGCGGAGCACGCCCTTGTAGCGCAACATGCGCGGACCGTAGATGTTGACGATGGCACCCAGGAAATCCTCGAGCTTGGCCGGGTCGAACGCGCGGTCGGCGCGGTAGACGAAGCTCTTCACATCGTCGTCATGGTGATGGTGGTGCGGGTGATGGCAATGCTCGCCGTGCTCATGGTCATGATCATGGTGATCGTGGTCGCAATGCTCGTCGTGCACATGCGCGTGATCATGGTCCTCGTCGGCCTTAAGGAAGTCGGGGTCGATGTCGAGCTTGGCGTTGAGGTTGAAGCCGCGCAGGTCCAGCACCTCGGCAATCGGCACCTCGCCGAAATGCACGGCGCGAATCGGCGCGCGCGGGTTCATGTGCTTCAGGCGATGGATCAGGTCGTTCGTCTCGTCCTCGCTCACCAGGTCGGTCTTGGACAAGAAGATCTGGTCGGCAAAACCCACCTGGCGGCGCGCCTCCTGGCGGTCGTCGAGCTGCTTGTGCGCATGCTTGGCATCCACCAGCGTGATGATGGAGTCGACCAGATAGGTCTCTGCGATCTCGTCGTCCATGAAGAAGGTCTGCACCACGGGGCCGGGGTCGGCCAGGCCCGTGGTCTCGATCACCACGCGGTCGAACTGCACCATTCCCTTGCGGCGCTTGGCGGCCAGCAGTTGCAGGGTCTCGCGCAGGTCCTCACGGATGGTGCAGCAGATGCAGCCGTTGCTCATCTGCACGATCTGCTCCTTGGACTCGGTGCGCAGGATGTCGGTGTCGATGTTCTCCTCGCCGAACTCGTTTTCGATCACGGCGATCTTCTGGCCATGCATCTCGGAGAGCACGCGCTTGAGCAGCGTGGTCTTGCCCGAGCCAAGGAAGCCGGTGAGTATGGTGGCGGGAATCAGGGACATGGGTGGCCTTCTCAATGCAAAACGGCGGCCGGATGGCCGCCGCACAACGGGCTTTAGTTTAGCGAGAGCGTCAATCCACTACTTGCGCCAGTAGTTGTTGGCTGCGGCCACGGTCTGGAAGTTGAGCGCAATCACCTGAGACGCCGCCGTCAGCGCCTCATGGTCGTTGGCATATTCGGGACGCAGCTTGTGCAGCACCTCGGAGTCGGGCTGGGTGTACTTGACGCCGCGGCGGCTCAGCGTGATGGCCAGCTCGAAGCCTTGCTGCGGGGTGTCGGTGATCAAAGTGGTGAGCCAAGTGTCTGCCATGGTGGGGTTCTCCTTGTTGAAAGAAGCCCACTATCGCACCGCCACGCCCGCAGGGCAAAGCAAGAGCGCATTCAGGGTGCGGGTTTCTTGCGCGCGCGCGGATGGGCCTGGTCGTAGACCCGAGCCAGGTGCTGGAAATCGAGCCGCGTATAGACCTGGGTCGTCGTGATGCTGGCGTGGCCCAGCAGCTCCTGCACGGCACGCAGATCGCCGCTCGACTGCAGCAGATGGCTTGCGAACGAGTGGCGCAGCATGTGCGGGTGCACGGGCGTGGACAGGCCCGCGAGCTGGCTGCGCTGGCGCAGGCGCTGCCAGACCGACTGCGCCGACAGGCGCGCGCCGCGCCGGCTCAGAAACAGCGCGCCGTCGGCCGCGGGCCCGCGCACGGCCAGCCAGGCGCGCAGCGCATCGGCCGCGGCGCGACCCACGGGCACGCTGCGGCGTTTGCTGCCCTTGCCGAAGACATGGGCCTCGCCCGCCTCGAGGTCCACCCAGCCGCGGCCCTGCCGGTGCGCCGCGGGGCTGGCCGCGAGGTCCAGGCCCACGAGCTCGCCCACGCGCAGGCCGCAGCCGTAGAGCAGCTCCACCATGGCCGCGTCGCGCGCCTCCAGCCAGGGGTCGGCGCCGGCCTGCTCGTGCTCGGCCAGACGCACGGCGTCGTCCACGCCCAGGGCCTTGGGCAAGGGCTTGGGCGCCTTGGGCGCGCGCACGTCCTGCACCGGGTTGTGCGGCACCAGGCCCTGGCGCGCGGCCCAGGCGTAGAAGCCGCGCCAGCCCGAGAGGATGAGCGCAATGCCGCGCCCGCTGCGCCCGCCCGCGTGCATCTGCGCGACGAAGCGGCGGATGTGGGCGCTGGTCAGGCGCTCAAGCGGCAGCCCGACGCCCGCGGCCATGGCCGCCAGGCGCTCAAGATCGAGGGTGTAGAGCGTGAGCGTGCGCGCGGCCAGGCGCTTTTCCACGCGCACATGCTCGAGGTACCGCAGGGCCTCGGCGGGCAGCGTCGGCGCGGCCCTGCCCTCCTCCATGCCAGAAACCTCTGTACCGCCCATGGGACAAGCGTCAACAGCTATCTGTTTCAGAGCATGCGCGAGAGGGCTGCACTCGCCAGCTCGGCCATGCGTGCGAGGTATTCCGTGCCCATGGTGGCCTCGAAGCGGTGGACATCGGGCGAGCCCAGCACCAGCAGGCCAAAGGCCGGCTCGTCGGCGCTGTCGATGGCGCCGCGGCGCAGCGGCAGCAGGGCCAGCGACTGCGCCTGGGCGGGCTCGGCCAGCCAGGCCGTGGCCTCGAAGCCCAGGTTGGGCCCGCAGAACGGCATGGTCAGCGACGAGGCGAAGGAGCGCACATCCTCGCTCACGCCCTGGGTGCAGGGCGCATCGGCATGGGCCGGCGCGAGGCCCCAAAGGCGCAGCGCGACCTGCGGCACGTCGAACAGCTGCTGCATGCCCTGCTCCACCGCCCGGGGCAGCGCGGCTGCGTCCCGCACCTCCAGCAGCGCGCGCGACCATTGGTGCACCTTGTCGCCGATGGCGGCGTTCTCGTTGCCGTGGCGCACCATGTCCATGATGCGGTGCTCCAGGCCCTTGATCTTCTCGCGCAGCATCTCGGCCTGGCGCTCCTGCAGGCTCACGGCGCGCTGGCCATGCGGGCTGGTGATGGTGATGCTGCCCAGCAGCTCGGCATGGCGCTCGAAGAAGCCCGGCGTGTTGGCCAGAAACTGGGCGATGTCGTCTTCGGTGATGGGGTTGACGGAGGTATGGTTCATGGGAGTTCGGGAATGTCGATCTGGCCTTCAAAAACGGTGACGGCGGGGCCGGTCATGAGCACGGGGTCATCGGGCCCGCCGGCCCAGGCAATGGTGAGCAGCCCGCCGCGCGTGTGCATGTCCACGCGCGCGTCGAGCAGGCCCAGCCCCATGCCGGCCACGGCCGCCGCGCAGGCGCCCGTGCCGCAGGCCAGGGTCTCGCCCACGCCGCGCTCGTACACGCGCAGACGCGCCTGGCTGCGGCTGACGATCTCCAGAAAACCGGCGTTCACACGCTCGGCAAAGCGCGCATGACCCTCGATGAGCGGGCCGGTCTCGGCCACGGGGGCACGGTCCACGTCGTCCACGAGCTGCACGGCATGCGGGTTGCCCATGGACACGGCAACTATCATTACTGTAGCTTCCAGCGTTTGTCCACCAAGGGCTAGAGGCCATTTTTTCATGAACCCCTGCTGCTCGGGCTCCAGGCCCGTGGTGTCAAAGGGCAGGCTCGCCGGCTCCAGGCGCGGGCGGCCCATGTCCACCGTCACGCGCCCATCGGCCTCGAGCCGCGGCGCGATCACGCCCGAGAGGGTCTGCACACGGATGCTGTCCCTGTCCGTCAGGCCCTTGTCTCGCACGAAGCGCGCAAAGCAGCGCGCGCCGTTGCCGCATTGCTGCACCTGGCCGCCATCGGCGTTGTGGATCAGGTATTCGAAGTCTATGCCCGGCGCCGGCGACGGCAGCACGGTGAGGATCTGGTCGGCACCCACGCCAAAGTGGCGATCGGCCAGAAAGCGGTACTGCGCGCGCGTGAGGCCCAGCCGGCCCCGGGTCTCGTCGAGCACCACGAAGTCGTTGCCCGCGCCCTGCATCTTGGTAAAGCGGATCTGCATGGGCGCGATTATCGGCGCCCCACCACCCGTTCTGCAGTTGCCGATAATGGCCCGATGCCACGCCAAAGCCAACAACTGCACCCCCATGTCGAACCCGCCACGCCCCTGCATGCGGCCACCGTGCTGCTGCTGCGCGACGCGCCCGCACCCGGCGGCGCGACGGTGCTGGAGGTCCTGATGACGCGCCGCTCGGCCAAGGCCAGCTTTGTGCCCGGCGCCTATGTGTTTCCCGGTGGCGGCATAGAGGCGCAGGACGCCGAGCCCGCCACCCATGCCCTGGCCGACCGCCGCCCGGCGCAAGACGCCGCGCGCCTGACGGACGCCATGGCCGCGATCCGCGAGAGCTTCGAGGAGCTGGGCGTGCTGCTCGCGCGCCATGCCGACGGCCGCTGGGCCGAGGCCGCCGACATCGCCGCCATCGCGCGCAAGCTGCCGCCCGGCAGCCGCTTTGCCGACGCCTGCGCCGCGCGCGGCCTGCGCCTGGCGGCCGACGCCGTTTTCCAGCTGGCCCACTGGACGGGCGACCGCAATCTGCCGAAGCGCTTTGCCGTGCCCTTTCTCGTCGCGCGCATGCCCGAGGGGCAGGAGCCCGTGGCCGACGAGTCCGAGCAGTTCGAACCCGTCTGGGTGCGCCCGGCCGACGCGCTCGCGCGCCACGAGGCGGGCCAGTTCTTCATGATCTTCCCGACCATTCGCACGCTAGCGCGCCTGGCGCAGTTTGCGGATGTGGCCGCGGTGCTGGCCGCCGTCGCGGGCGAGCAGCCGCTGTGGGTCAGCAGCCCGCGCTCGGGCCTGCTCGCGGGCAAGGAGGCGCGCTACATGGAGCACGAGCCGCCCTACGGCGAGCTGGCCCTGGTCACACCCACGGGCCGCGGCGAGCATGTGCTCGACTGGCAGAGCGAGACGCCCGTGCCGCTGCTCAAGAACGTGCAGCGCCTCACGGCCCCCAACCCCGGCGTGATGACCGGCCCCGGCACCAACAGCTACCTCGTGGGCGACCCGGCCACCGGCTACATCGCCATAGACCCGGGCCCGGCAGACAGCGCCCACCTCGAGCGCCTGTGGCGCGCGGCGGGCGGCGACATACGCACCATCGTCTGCACCCATTCCCACCCCGACCATTCCCCGGGCGCGGCGCCGCTGCAGGCCATGGTCGTCGCTCATGGGCGCGCCAGGCCCCCCATACTGGGCCTGCCCTCACGGCCCACGGCGCGCGCCCACAGCCAGTTCACGCCCGACCGTGCGCTACAAGATGGTGAGCTGCTCACGCTTATTGGGCAAGGGCTGGAGGGCGAAATCACCCATACGCTGCAGGCCGTGCACACGCCCGGCCATGCGGCCAACCATGTCTGCCTGCTGCTGCGCGAGGACGGGCTGCTGTTCTCGGGCGACCATATCCTGAACGGCAGCACCACCGTCGTCGACCCGCCCGACGGCAACATGGCCGACTACCTCGACTCGCTGGACCGGCTGGATGCCCTGTGTGCCGAGCATGGCGTGGACTTCATCCTGCCCGCCCATGGCTATGTGCTCGGCGAGGCACGCACGGCGATCGCGCGCCTCAAGGCCCACCGCCTGGCGCGCGAGGCCAAGGTGCTGGCCGCCATGCAGGCCAGGCCCGACGGCAGCCTGGAGGACTGGGTGCGCCTGGCCTACGACGACGTGCCCAAGCGCATCTGGCCCGTGGCCCAGCGCTCGCTGCTCGCGCACATCGAGCGCATTCGCATGCTGGAACCCGGCAATGATTGAGGACAGCATGCGCCTGGTCAAGCGCGTGGCGCAGCAGTTCGGCTGCTCGCGCACCATGGCCGAGCAGTACATCGAGGGCGGCTGGGTGTCGGTGGAGGGCCGGGTCGTCGAGCTGCCCGGCGCACGCGTCGCGCCCGCACAGGCGGTCACGCTGGCCGCGGACGCCAGCCCCATGGCGCTCACCCCCGTCACCCTGCTGCTGCACAAGCCGCCGGGCTACGAAGCCGGGCTGGGCCGGGAAACCGCACATGCGGCGCACGGCAGCCGCAGCCGGGGTGCGCCCGACGCCGGCACGCTGCTCGGCGCCGCCACGCACCAGGCGGACGACCCCGCACACCAGCGCGTGCTGCTGCGCCACTTTCGCGCGCTCGAATGCTTCACGCCCCTGCCCACCGAGGCGGCCGGCCTGGTCGTATACACACAGGACTGGCGCGTGGCGCGCAAGCTGCAGGAGGACATGGAGACGCTGGAGCAGGAATGCATCGTCACCGTGAAGGGCCAGATCCACGAGGGCGGCCTGCAAAGGCTCTGCCACGGCCTCGCCTTCAACGGGCGGGCGCTGCCGCCCATCAAGGTCAGCTGGCAGAACGAAAACCGCCTGCGCTTTGCCCTGAAGGGCATACGCCCCGGGCAGATCCCGGCCATGTGCGAGGCCGTGGGCCTGTCGGTTGCGGCCATCAAACGCATACGCATCGGCCGCGTGCCGCTCGCCAGGCTGCCCGAGGGGCAGTGGCGCTATCTGCAGCCCTGGGAGCGGTTCTGATTGAAAAGTGTGAAGCGCGCCGATAAGCCGGATTCTGTGCATGCGGTTGCCCGCATGTGACCGCCATTAATCTGGGCCGGGGGTCGCCCCACCGGCTCGATGCTACCTACCCGCCAGCTCTGCGGAGCCACATCAACGCTGGCCTACTTGGTATTGCTGCGCGTAGAGATTGCCCGTTTCACCCCCGGTGGTTTGCCTTGCGGCACTCCCCCGGGACTCGTCTCTGTTGCTCTGATCCTCACCTCACGGTGGACAGCCGTTAGCTGCTACGCTGCCCTGTGCAGTCCGGACGTTCCTCCAGTGCGGCCTTTCGGCACTTGCACCGGCGGCGGTCTGGCGTGCTTCACGGGCGTGATTGTCTCACTGTGCGGGCAGTTGCTCGAAGATGTTGTAGGCAATGATGGCCAGCGCGCCGACGATGCCCAGCAGCATCAGCGCCGGCCCCCAGCGCGACGCACGCGCGGAAAAGCCTATGAGCAGCAGCGCGCAGCTGACGCCGAGCAGGAGCATGGTGGTCTGCAAAAGGGTCATGAATCAAACCTGGCAGTCGTCATGGCCCTATTGTGCAGCGCATCAGAGCGCGTCTGAGCGCATATGGCGGTGGCGGCATATCGTTATCGCGACGCAGCACAACAAGTCCTCCACAATGGGCGTCTGCACTTCGCGGTGCCGGATTCCCATCACTTTCTATGGAGACCCCATGCGAGCCGACAACGTCCTGCAAACCATTGGCAACACCCCCCATATCCGCATCAACCGTCTGTTTGGCCCAGGCGCCAACGTCTGGGTCAAGTCCGAGCGCGCCAACCCCGGCGGCTCGGTCAAGGACCGCATCGCGCTGGCCATGGTGGAGGCGGCCGAGAAGTCCGGTGCACTCAAGCCCGGCGGCACCATCATCGAGCCCACGAGCGGCAATACCGGCATCGGCCTGGCGCTGGTGGCGGCCGTCAAGGGCTACAAGCTGATCCTGGTGATGCCCGACAGCATGAGCATCGAGCGCCGCCGCCTGATGCTGGCCTATGGCGCGCAGTTCGACCTGACGCCGCGCGAGAAGGGCATGAAGGGCGCGATCGCGCGTGCCGAGGAGCTCGTCGCGCAGACCCCGGGCGCCTGGATGCCGCAGCAGTTCGAGAACCCGGCCAACGTCGAGGTCCATGCGCGCACCACGGCGCAGGAGATCCTGGCCGACTTCCCCGAGGGGCTGGACGCGCTCATCACCGGCGTGGGCACGGGCGGCCACATCACGGGCGTGGCGCGCGTGCTCAAGGACCGCTTCCCACAGCTCAAGGTCTTTGCCGTCGAGCCCTCGCAGTCCCCCGTGCTCTCGGGTGGCCAGCCCGGGCCCCACCCCATCCAGGGCCTGGGCGCGGGCTTCATCCCCAAGATCATGGACACCAGTCTGCTCGACGGCGTGATCCAGATCGATGCCGAGCCCGCGCGCGAATACGCGCGGCGCGCCGCGCGCGAGGAGGGCCTGCTGGTCGGCATCAGCAGCGGCGCCACGCTGGCCGCTATTGCACACAAGCTGCCCGAGCTGCCCGCAGGCGCGCGCGTGCTCGGCTTCAACTACGACACGGGCGAGCGCTATCTGTCGGTCGAGGGCTTTCTGCCCACGGCCTGATCCGGCCCGTGGACGGTGGGGGCACAATCGGCCCCCACCATGGCCGCCAAGCACCACGCCCCCGTACACATCCCCGCCGCGCAGCAGGGCACGCCGCTGACTGCGCAGCAGAAGAAGTTCAACCGCCACATCGAGCGCATTGCCGAGCAGCGCGAGCTGCTCGCCGCGTGGCAGCAGGCCATCGACGCCTACCGCGAGCGCCATGCGCGCGAGTTCGTGCCCCAGCAGGACGCCTACCGCGCGCTGCTCATCGAGCTCGTGCAATACCTGGACACCGCCAGCGACAACAGAAAGCTCGGCAAGGCCGACCGCCGCACGCTCGCCGAGGCCATCACCGACCGGCTCGCCCCGCTCATAGACACCGTCCGCGACGAGGCCACGCGCGAGCAGCTCAAGCAGATCTACAACCGCCACAGCGGCAGCGACTACGACGCCGAGGAGGCCGAGGACAACGACATCGCCAGGGACATGGCGCAGGCCATGGCCAAGGATCTCTTCGGCGTGGACCTGGATCTGCAGGACGCCGACATGGATTCGCCCGAGGACTTTCTGCGCCGCCTGCAGGAGCAGCTCGATGCCCAGCAGGCGCAGCAGGACGAGGCCGCCCGACAGCGCGAGGCCCAGCGCGCCGCACGGCCGCGCAAGCCCAGCGCGCGCGAGCGCAAGGCCCAGGAGGAGGCGGCCCAGGCCACGCAGTCGGTGCGCGAGATCTACCGCAAGCTCGCCAGCCACCTGCACCCCGACCGCGAGACCGACCCCGACGAGCGCGCGCGCAAGACGGCGCTGATGCAGCGCGTGAACCAGGCCTATCAGGACAACAAGCTGCTCGACCTGCTGCAGCTGCAGCTCGAGGTCGAGCAGATCGACCCCGAGCACATCGCGGGCCTGAGCGAGGAGCGCCTCAAGCACTACAACCGTGTGCTGGCCGAACAGCTCCGGGAGCTGCAGCAGGAGGTGCGCGAGGTGCAGGAGCATTTCGTATTCGATTTCGGACTCGCCCCCTGGCGCAACTACAAGCCCGCAAGCCTGATGCGCGAGCTGCGCACGCTGCTGCAGACCATCGAACACGAGAACCTGCGGCTGCACCGGGAGCTCGCCATCCTGCGCACCGACCCCGGCGCGCTCAAGGCCTGGATCAGGGCCGAACGCCAGCAGCAGAAGGCCCTGCAGGACGACGAGGACGACTGGTATTGACGCCCTGGGAGCGCCGGCATCCTGCCGGCAGGATGCCGGCGCTCCAACGCCAAATTTGGCTCAGGCAGCGACACCTGTTGACCCCGTCATCCCCGCGAAGGCTGGGATCCAGGTGCCACACAAGCAGTTGATTCGTCACTACCGTGGATCCCCGCCTTCGCGGGGATGACGGCGGGTGTTTCAAGCGTCGCGCGTACTCAACAGGCACCGCTGCTTGATCTCCAATTTTGATAGCTGCCAGCGCTTTTCCAGCAAGCGCCAGAGCCATATTTCATACAAAAACCAAAACCCAGGGTGCTACCATGGCGCCCCTTTCTGCTTGATCACCACAAGCCATGCTGCGTCTGTCCGAACTGCGCCTGCCCCTGGCCGCGCTCCCCCTCGATCCCGAACAACACCCCGACGCCGCGCTGCGCCGGCTCGCCGCCCAGGCCCTGGGCGTGGCCATCGACGCCATCGCCAGCCTGCAGGTGCACAAGCGCAGCTTTGACGCGCGCAAGGCCGACCTGCTGGCCGTCTACATCGTGGACGTCACGCTGACCGACGCCGCCCAGGAGGCTGCGCTGCTCGCGCGCCACGCCGGCAACCCGCATATCCTGGCCACGCCCGACATGGCCTGGCGCCCCGTGGGCCAAGCCCCCGCGTGCCAGGCCGAGCGCCCCGTGGTCGTGGGCTTTGGCCCCTGCGGCATCTTTGCCGCGCTGGTGCTGGCGCAAATGGGTTTCAGGCCCATCGTGCTCGAACGCGGCAAGTCGGTGCGCGAACGCACCCAGGACACCTGGGGCCTGTGGCGCCAGCGCGCGCTCAACCCCGAGAGCAATGTGCAGTTTGGCGAGGGCGGCGCCGGCACTTTCTCGGACGGCAAGCTCTACAGCCAGATCAAGGACCCGCGCCACCTCGGGCGCAAGGTGCTGCAGGAGTTCGTGGACGCGGGCGCACCGCCCGAGATCCTCTACGCCGCACACCCGCACATCGGCACCTTCCGCCTGGTGAAGATGGTGCAGGCGCTGCGCGCGCAAATCATCGCCCTGGGCGGCGAGGTGCGCTTCGAGCAGCGCGTGACCGACATCGTGCTTGCCGGCCGCCGGCTGCGCGCGCTGCGCGTGCTCGACCTGCAAACGGGGCAGGAAAGCGAGCTGCCCACATCCCACGCCGTCATCGCCCTGGGCCACAGCGCGCGCGACAGCTTTGCCATGCTGCATGCGCGCGGCGTGGCCATGCAGGCCAAGCCGTTCTCGGTGGGCGTGCGCATCGAGCATCCGCAGAGCGTGATCGACGCCGCCCGCTGGGGCAAGCACGCGGGCCATCCTCTCCTGGGCGCGGCCGACTACAAGCTGGTGCACCACGCCAGCGGCGGCCGCACCGTCTACAGCTTCTGCATGTGCCCCGGCGGCCAGGTGGTCGCCGCCACCAGCGAGCCCGGCCGCGTGGTGACCAACGGCATGAGCCAGTATTCGCGCGCCGAGCGCAACGCCAACGCCGGCATGGTGGTGGGCGTGGAGCCCGCCGACTACCCACGCGACCCGGCGGCGTTTGAAGCCGCCCTGGGCGCCACGCATGGCGTCGAATCCCTGGCCGAAGGCCAGACGCATCCGCTCGCCGGCATCGTGCTGCAGCGCGAGCTCGAATCACGCGCCTACACGCTGGGCGGCAGCAACTACAACGCCCCGGCGCAGCGCGTTGGCGACTTCCTCGCGCGTCGCGCGAGCAGCGCGCTGGGCGTGGTGGAGCCTTCCTACCAGCCCGGCGTAACGCTGGTGAACCTGGACGACGCCCTGCCCGCCTTTGCCACCACCGCCATGCGCGAGGCCCTGCCCGCGTTTGCGCGCAAGATCCGCGGCTACGACATGGCGGACGCGGTGCTCACGGGCGTGGAGACGCGCACCTCGTCTCCGCTGCGCATAGACCGGGGCGAGGACTTCCAGAGCCTGAACACCCCCGGCCTCTACCCCGCGGGCGAGGGCGCGGGCTATGCGGGCGGGATTCTCTCGGCCGGCGTGGACGGCATCAAGGTCGGCGAGGCCGTCGCCTGCGCGCTGCTGGGCGCGCCGCTGCCGTCGTCGGGCACGCGGGGGTCGGGCGGGGCGGCATAGCCGCGCCGCACCTCCTCAGTTGATCTTGAACCCCGTCTCCTTGACGATGCGCTGCCAGCGCTTGTTGTCGGCGTCGATCAGCCTGGCGAACTCCGCGCGCGTCGTGTGGCGCGGGATGTAGTCGTAGGACTTGAGCTTGGCCAGCACGTCGGGCATCTGCATGACCTTGTCCATCTGCTGCGCGAGATAGTCCACGATCTCCTGCGGCGTGCCCTTGGGCGCGAGCAGGCCGGCCCAGGATGCGAAGTCCATGCCTTCGACGCCCTGCTCCCTGAGCGTGGGCACATCGGGAAACGATGCCGCGCGATGCTCCGACAGCACGCCCAGGGCCTTGACGCGGCCGGCACGGATCATCTCCACCGAGGCAAACGAATCGAGCGAGAAGTCCACCTCGCCCGCGACCACGGCCTGCATCTGCGGGGCCGTGCCCTTGTACTGGGCGTTGATGGTCTGCGGCGCCTTGATCACGCGTTTGAATTCCTCGCTCATGAGGTTGATCATGGCGCTGCCCGAGGACATGGACAGCGGCTTGTCGCCATGGGCCAGCTTGATCAGCTCCTGCATGTTGCCTGCGGGCAGATCCTTGCGCGCGATGACGATGAAGCTCACGTCGCAGATATGCGTGATGGGCTCGAAGCTCGCCAGCGCCTCGTAGTTGGCCTTGTAGATCACCGGGCTCAGCGTCTGCGCGCCCGCGGTGTTGATCAGCAGCGTGTAGCCATCGGGCGCGGCGCGCGCGGCCTCGGCCGTGCCAATCATGCCGTTGGCGCCACCCTTGTTGTCCACGAAGAAGGTCTGACCTACGAGCTCGCCGAGCTTTTGCAGCACCAGGCGCGCGACCACGTCGGTCGTGCCACCGGCCGGAAACGGCACGATGACACGCACCGGCTTGGCCGGGTACTTGCTCTGAGCGAATGCCCATGGCGGCGCGGCCAGCGCGGCGACCGCACCCAGGCCATGGGCCAGATACTGACGGCGGGAAATTGGGGGCATGGCTTGTCTCCTGTGGCTGTCTGCGATGTCCGGGCGACGCAGCGGCTGCACCACGGGCATCGAGGGTTGTGCACCCATTGTGGAAAGATATGGCCGCCGCGTCCAATTGACAAAAGCACTCGTGCAATACCGCGCGCGTATCAGGTGCCGGCGGCCAGATCCCCGGCGCAGTGCGCTGTGAACCGCCCCGGGTTTCGCGGAGGCTGGTTGGTTTAAGTGCTCATGCCAGCTCGGCCGACTGCTCGGATAGCTGACGGTAGTAGTTTGCCTCAGCCTCTGCCGGCGGGATGTAGCCCAGAGGCCCCATGAGCCGATGGTGGTTGAACCAGGAGACCCACGTCAGCGTGGCGAGCTCGACGGCCTCGCGAGTCTTCCACGTGCGTCGGTGGATCACCTCGGCCTTGTACAGACCGTTGATCGTCTCGGCCAGAGCGTTGTCATAGCTGTCGCCCTTGCTGCCCACGGACGGCTCGACACCGGCTTCTGCCAGACGTTCGGAGTACCGAATCGACACGTATTGGGAGCCACGATCCGAATGGTGGATCAGGCTGCTATCTCGCTCGGGTTGCCGCTCGTACAGCGCCTGCTCCAGCGCATCGAGGACAAAGTCCGTGCTCATCGACGTGCTCACCCGCCAGCCCACGATGCGCCGTGCGAAGACGTCGACAATAAAGGCCACATAGAGCCAACCCTGCCAGGTCGAGACATAGGTGAAGTCCGACACCCATAGCTGGTTGGGCCGCTGGGCATGGAACTGCCGGTTGACCTTATCCAGCGGGCACGGCGCCTTGGGGTCGCTGACCGTGGCGCGAACCACCTTGCCGCGCCGCACGCCCTGCAGGCCCAGTCGTTTCATCAGGCGCTCAACGGTGCACCGGGCAACGACTGTGCCCTCGCGGTTCATCTGCATCCACACCTTATCGGCGCCATAGACCTGCAGGTTGTCATTCCACACCCGCTCGATGTCTGGCATCAACACTGCATCGCGCTGTGCCCTGCGACTGAGCAGTCGGGCATCACGCAGCCGGGCTGCGTGTCTGCGGTAGGCCGACGGGGCGATCTGCAGCACCTTGCACATCGGCTCGCCCCCGTGAACTTGGCGGTGCTCATCGACCAGCCGGTACATCACTTCAATCGGCGGTCGAGCTCCGCCTGGGCGAAAAACGCACTGGCCAACTTCAGGATTTCGTTGGCACGGCGAAGCTCCTTGACCTCGCGCTCGAGCTCCTTGATGCGCCGGGCTTCAGCCGTGGACACGCCTTCACGCGTGCCCGCGTCAACCTCGGCTTGCTTGACCCATTCGTGCAAGGTCTGCGGCACACAGCCAATCTTGGGCGCGATCGATTCGATGGCCGCCCACAGCGACGGGTACTCTCCACGGTGCTCCTGCACCATCCTCACCGCACGCTCGCGTACCTCGGGCGAGAACTTGTTTGACTTCTTCATGGCTCAATCCTCTCAGAGTGTTGAGCCTCCGCGAAACCCGGGGCGGTTCACTGCGTTCACTTGGCCCCGAGGCCCAGGCGCTCGATCAGCAGCTTATCCTTGGCAAAGGCCTCCTTGGCCCATTGGGCATAGTCGGCGCCCGAGCGGTACCAGGCATCCTGGTTCAGCTGCAGCATCAGCTCGGCATGGCGCGGATCATCCATGGCCTTCTTGAAGGCATCGTGCAGCTTCTGAACGATGGCCGGATCCATGCCCTTGGGCCCAACCAGTCCATAGGGAGAGGTGGAGACCACGCCATAGCCCAGTTCCTTGGCCGTGGGCACCTCGGGCCAGCGTGTGGTGCGCTTTTCTCCAAACGTCAGAAGCAGACGCATCTGACCGCCATCGACGTACTTGTCCCAGCCCGTGGCATCGCTTTGCGCCGATACGTGGCCACCGAGCAGCGCCTGCTGCAGGTCGGCATTGCCCTTGAACGGGACATGGGTCAACTTGACTTTGGCGTTCTCGGCCAGTTCCTCCATCAGCAGGTGCGGCGAGGTGCCTGCGCCCGTGGAGCCATAGTCCACGGCGCCAGGACTCTTGCGCGCGGCCGCTATGTAGTCGTTGAAACTCCTGTAGGGCGAATCGCTGCGCACCGTAAAGCCGAAGGTGTAGCCCGAGACGCCGATGATGTAGGTGAAGTCGGTGATGGGGTTCCACGCCACCTTTTGCATGTGCGCCATGCGCAGCATGGACATCGGGAACTGTGTGATCGTGTAGCCATCTGGCTTGGCCGTGCGTGCCATGGTGCCAGGCCCCAGCGTGCCGCCCGCACCCGGCCGGTTGTCGACGACGATGGGCTGGCCCAACTGCTTGCCGGCCAGATCGGCCAAGGTACGCATGTGACGATCGGTGGAGCCGCCGGCCGGGAAGGGCACGATCAGCGTAATGGGCTTGGACGGAAAGTCCTGTGCCTGTGCCCAGGAGGGGGCGCTGGTGGCAGCCAGCGCTGCAGCAGTCATGGCCACCATTTTCCGACGCGTCAAATACATGCACATATCAGTCTCCGGTTCTTGTCTGAAAAGCGAAAGGGGCGCTCTCTGCCGCCCCCATGGTGAGGTCACAGCAGCTTGACCATCTCCGGCACGGCCGCAAACAGATCGGCCTCCAGCCCATAGTCGGCCACGCTGAAGATGGGCGCCTCGGGGTCCTTGTTGATGGCCACGATGACCTTGCTGTCCTTCATGCCCGCCAGGTGCTGGATGGCGCCCGAGATGCCGCAGGCGATGTAGAGCTGGGGCGCGACGATCTTGCCCGTCTGGCCCACCTGCAGGTCGTTCGGGGCATAGCCCGCGTCCACGGCCGCGCGGGAGGCACCGATGGCCGCGCCGAGTTTGTCGGCCAGCGGCGTGATGACCTCGTTGAACTTCTCGGCACTGCCCAGCGCGCGGCCGCCCGAGACGATGATCTTGGCGGCGGTGAGCTCGGGCCGGTCGCTCTTGGTGACCTCGCGGCCCACAAAGCGGCTCTTGCCCGCGTCCTGCACGGCGGCGATGGTCTCGACCTGGGCGCTGCCACCGGTGGCGGCTGCCGCATCAAAGCCCGTGCCGCGCACGGTGATGACCTTCACGGCGTCGGCGCTTTGCACGGTGGCAATCGCGTTGCCCGCGTAGATGGGGCGCTCGTAGGTGTCGGGGCTGTCGACGCGGGTGATGTCGCTGATCTGCGCCACGTCGAGCTTGGCGGCCACGCACGGGGCCACGTTCTTGCCGCTGGCCGTGGCCGGGAACAGGATGTGGCTGTAGCCGCCGGCAATGGCGAGCACCTGGGCGGCGAGGTTTTCCGCCAGGCCGTCCTTCAAGGCGGCGCCGTCGGCGTGCAGCACCTTGGCGACGCCGGCGATCTGGGCGGCGGCCTGGGCGGCGGCGCCAGCGTTTTCTCCGGCGACGAGCACATGGACCTCGCCCCCGCAGGCGGCGGCGGCCGTGACGGTGTTGAGGGTGGCGCTCTTCAGGCTTGCGTTGTCGTGTTCAGCCACGACGAGAATGTTCGCGAGTGCGGTCATGGGTATTCCTTGGGTTGTGCGGTCAGCGTGGAGCAAAGGCCCGTGGTTCTGGCGTCATTCCCGCGCAGGCGGGAATCCATGGATGGCCAGCGGCCGGGGCTGCTCCTGGATCCCCGCCTGCGCGGGGATGACGGTGGTTGTGCAAAGGGCGGTGTTGCCCAGCGCGCCACCGCGTCAGATCACCTTGGCTTCGTTCCTGAGTTTGGCGACCAGCGTGGCCACGTCGGGCACCTTGATGCCGGCGCCGCGCTTCGGGGGCTCGGCCACCTTGAGGGTCTTCAGGCGCGGGGCCACGTCCACGCCCAGGTCCTCGGGCTTGACGGTCTCGAGCGGCTTTTTCTTGGCCTTCATGATGTTGGGCAGCGTGACGTAGCGCGGCTCGTTCAGGCGCAGGTCGGTGGTGATGACGGCCGGCTGGCTCAGCTCCAGGGTTTCCAGGCCGCCGTCGACCTCGCGCGTGACGCTCACCTTGTCACCTGCGACCTCGACCTTGCTCGCGAACGTGGCCTGGGGCAGGTCGGCGAGCGCGGCGAGCATCTGGCCGGTCTGGTTGGCGTCGTCGTCGATGGCCTGCTTGCCCAGGATCACGAGGCCGGGCTGTTCCTTGTCGACCAGGGCCTTGAGCAGCTTGGCCACGGCCAGGGGCTGGAGCTCGAGGTCGGCGGGGGTCTCGACCAGGATGGCGCGGTCGGCGCCGATGGCCAGGGCGGTGCGCAGGGTTTCCTGGCATTGCGCCACGCCGCAGGAGACGGCGATGACCTCGGTGGCGGCGCCCTTTTCCTTGAGGCGCACGGCCTCTTCGACGGCGATCTCGTCAAAGGGGTTCATGCTCATCTTGACGTTGGCGATGTCCACACCCGTGCCGTCCGACTTCACGCGGACCTTCACGTTGTAGTCCACCACGCGTTTGACGGGGACGAGGATTTTCATGGGAGTTCCTTTCTGAAAAGGGCTTGGGGTGATTCGTCATTCCCGCGCAGGAACGTCATCCCGGACATCGATCCGGGGCGGGAATCCAGGGCGGCGTGCCGAGGCCCCTGGATCCCCGCTTTCACGGGGATGACGGAGTGGGGGCGGGGATGACGGCTGGTGCAGGAATGACGGCTGGTGCAGGGATGACGGCTGGTGCAGGGATGACGGCTGGGGCAGAGATGACGGCTGGGACAGGGATGACGGCAGTACGAGGATGACGGGGTATGTGCGAAGCGCTGTCATCGCAGCATGCCGGCCAGGCGCTGGGCGATGATCGACTCGGCCTCGGCCATGATGCGGTCGATCAGCTCCTTGACGCTGGGCACGTCGCGGATCAGGCCCGCGACCATGCCGCAGGACCAGACGCCGGCGTCCATGTCGCCACCCTGCATGATGCGCGGATAGACCCCGGCGAGCTCGGGCGCGATGTCGCCAAACTGGATGCTGCTGCCCAGGCGCTTTTCCTTCTCGAGCACGCGCTCGGTGGCGGCGTTGACCAGCACGCGCTCGGTGTTGCGCATGGGGCGCAGGATCAGGCGCGTGTCAAGCTCGCTCGCCGCGACGATGGTTTGCTTGACGTTGTCGTGCACGGGCGCCTCTTTCGTCGCGATGAAGCGCGTGCCCATGTTCATGCCCTCGGCGCCCAGCGCCAGCGCAGCCACGAGCGAGCGCCCGTCGGCCATGCCGCCCGAGGCGACGAAAGGGATCTTGAGCTCCTCGGCCGCGCGCGGCAGCAGGATGAAGTTGGGGATGTCGTCCTCGCCCGGGTGGCCGCCGCACTCGAAGCCGTCCACGCTGATGGCGTCGCAGCCAATTGATTCGGCCTTGAGCGCATGGCGCACCGAGGTGCATTTGTGGATGACCTTGATGCCGGCGTCCTTCAGCGCGGGAAGCCATTTCTGCGGGTTGTTGCCGGCCGTCTCGACGATCTTCACGCCGCCCTCGACGATGGCCCGCACATAGCCGGGATAGTCGGGCGGGTTGACCGCGGGCAGAAAGGTCAGGTTCACGCCGAAGGGCTTGTCCGTCATCTCGCGGCAGCGCGCGATCTCGCACGCCAGCAGCTCGGGCGTCTTCTGCGTCAGGCCCGTGATGACGCCCAGCCCCCCGGCGTTGGAGACGGCCGCCGCGAGCTCGGCATAGCCCACGTGGTGCATGCCGCCCTGGATGATGGGGTGCTCTATGCCAAAGAGTTCTGTGATGCGAGTCTTCATGCCTTGTTCACTCCGGTGCAATGCCCTTGTCGCGGATGATCTGGCCCCAGCGCGCGTAGTCGGTCTGGATGCGCTGGCCCATCTGGGCCGGATCCTGGAAATGCGCGATGGCGCCCACGCCGAGCAGCCTGTCCTGCACCTCCTTGTCGGCCAGGATGGCCTTGACCTCGGTGGCGATGCGGTCCGCCACGGCCTTGGGCGTGCCCGGCGGCGCAAGCAGGCCACCCCAGGACACGGCGTCGTAGCCCTTGACGCCCTGCTCGGCAATCGTCGGCACGTCGGGCAGCATGACCACGCGCTGGGGCGAGCCCACGGCGATGGCGCGCAGCTTGCCGGCCTTGATGTGGGGCAGCGCGGCGACCAGGTCGGCATACATGATGGGCACCTGGCCGCCTATGGTGTCGGTGATGGCCGGCACGCCGCCCTTGTAGGGCACATGCTGCATGTCGAAGCCGCCCATCTGCTTGAGCAGCTCCATGCTCAGGTGACCGAAGCTGCCCGCGCCCGAGCTGGTGTAGTTGAGCGGTGTCTTTTGCGCCTTGGCGTGGGCGATCAGGCCCTTGAGGTCGGTCACCTGGGGCAGCAGCTGGGGGTTGACGACGATGACGATGGGCAGGTCATACACCGTGGCCACGGGCGTGAAGTCCTTGACCGTGTCGTAGCCGGCCTTCCGGTACAGATGCGGCGCCAGCAGCGTGGGCGTGGCCAGCATCATCAGCGTGTAGCCGTCGGCCGGGCTCTTGATGACCTGCACCGCGGCAATCGACCCCGAGGCACCGGGGCGGTTGTCCACCACCACGGGCTGCTTGAGGCGGTCGGCCAGCTTCTGGCCCACGATGCGCGAGGCCGTGTCCGTGGGCCCGCCCGCGGGGAAGGGCACGACCAGCTTGATCATTCTGTCGGGCCAGGCGCCCTGCGCGAGGGCGCCGCCGGCCAGGCTGGCCATGAGGGGGGCTGCGGCCAGCGCCAGCGCGCTGCGTCGGGTGATGGCGGAATGTTTCATGTCGTCTCCTTTAAAAATGGCCACAGCGCTTGTGCAGCAAGCGCGAAAAGCTCTTGTTTCAATAGCATCACAGATCCGGCAGCGTCAGCACGCCCTGCGTCTGCAGCCGCTGCAGCTCGCCGTCACTCAGTGCCAGCAGGCGCGTGAGCACGTCGCGCGTGCCCTCGCCCAGCGTGGGCGGGGCGCTGCGAATCGGCAGGCGCCGGCCGTCCAGGCGGTAGGGCGGCGCGAACACGGGGGTGCTGCCGACCACGGGGTGCGGCATGTCCTGCACCAGGGCGCCGCGGCGCGTGCGCTCGCTGGTCAGGGCCTCGTGCAGGCCGGCGACGCGCCCGCACGGAATGCCGGCGGCGGTGAGGCGTTCGAGCAGCAGGTCGCGCGGGAAGGTGTGGAGAATTTCCTTGAGCATGGGGCCGAGCTCCAGGCGGTGCCGGGCGCGCTCCACATTGGTGGCAAAGCGCGGGTCCTCGACGATGTCCGGGCGCATGATCACCTGCCGGCAGAACTTGTCGAACTGGGCGTTGTTGCCCACGGCGATGATGAGCGGCCCGTCCGCCGCCTCATACATGCCGTAGGGCACGATGGACGGATGGGCGTTGCCGTAGCGCTCGGGGTCGTGGCCCAGTTTCAGCGCATCGAGCCCGTAGTAGCCCGTGACCATGAGGCCGCAGTCGTACAGCGCCATCTCTATGAGCCGGCCCGCGCCCGTGCGCTCGCGGCTGAACATGGCCGCCAGGATGGCCTGTGCCGCATACATGCCGGTCATCAGGTCTACCACGGCCACGCCGAACTTGAGCGGCGGCGTGCCGGCCTCGCCGTTGAGCGCCATGAGGCCGGCCTCGGCCTGGATGACGAGGTCATAACCGGGCCGGCTGGCCTCGGGGCCGGTCACGTCATAGCCGGCGACGGCGCAGTAGATCAGGTCGCCCTTGAGGGCCTTGAGCTGCTCGTAGCCCAGGCCCAGCTTCTCGGCGCCGCCGGTCTTGAAGTTGTGGATGACCACGTCGCACTGGGGCACGAGGTCGTGGATGATCTTCAGACCCTCGGCGCTTTGCAGGTCTATGGTGATGGACCGCTTGTTGCGGTTCATGCTGTTGTAGTAGGTGGTCTCGGTCTTGCCGATGCGCAGGCCCCAGTCGCGCGTGTCGTCGCCGCGGCCGGGGTGTTCGACCTTGATGACCTCGGCGCCGAAGTCGGCCAGCACCATGGCGCACATGGGGCCCGCGAACACGCGCGAGAGGTCGAGCACGCGCACGCCGGCCAGCGGCAGATCCTGGGTAGGTGTTTGGCTCATGAGATGTCTCCTCGTGGTCGTTGATTCAGGCCTTGCGCAGCCGGGCGAAGTCGGGCGCGCGCTTTTCCAGAAAGGCGCCGATGCCCTCGAGCGACTCGGCCGTCTCCTGCGACAGCGGCATGTACAAGGCCTCGAGCTCGAGCTGCTGCTCGAGCGTGTTGCGCGGCGCCATGCGGCACAGGTGCTTGATGCGCGCCATGGCCAGATCGGGGCCGGTGGCAATCTGCTGCGCGAGCGCGATGGCCGTCGCGAGGGCCTGGCCGGGTTCGGTCAGACGGTTGACCACGCCAAGCGCATGCATGCGCTCGCCGCTCACGCGTTCGCCCGTCAGGCACAGCTCGGTCAATACCTGGCGCGAGACAAACTCGGCCAGCAGCGCCGTCGCACCGCCATCGGGCGTGAGCCCGACCTTGACATAGGCCACGGAGAACTGGGCGTTTTTCGCCGCCACCAGCATGTCGCCGGCCAGCGCCAGCGACAGGCCGGCACCCGCGGCCGCACCCTCCACGGCCATGATGACGGGCTTGGGGCAGTCGCGCAGCGCGCGCACCAGGTTGTGCAGCAGCTCCAGGCGCTGGCGCCGCTCGCCAATGGGCAGCTCGCGCCGGTGGATGAGCTGGCGCAGGTCGCCACCCGCGCAGAAATGCCCGCCCTCGCCCGTGACCACGATGGCGCCCACGCCGGCATCGCCCGCGGCCGCGCGCAGCGCCTCGGTCAGGCCCGTGTAGAAGCCCGGCGTGAGCGCGTTACGCGCGGCCGGGTTGTTGTTGGACAGCACCAGCACCGCGCCTTCGCGGCGGGACATCAGGGCGTTGTCGGGCATGGGTGTCTCCTTGGATGGTTTCGTTGTGGTTCAAGTCGCGATGCCTGTCGAGATTTCACGCGACGTCTGCAAGACCCGCCGCCATTCCCGCGAACGCGGGGATGGCGGGGTCCACAGGTATCGCAATGTGAGCCATTGTTTTGATAGCTGCTCGCGCTTGCTGCATAAGGGCTGGTGGCTGTTTTCTGTCTTGCTCCCTCTCCCGCTGGCGGGAGAGGGTGGGGGTGAGGGTCTGCGCCAACGCAGCGCCTGAACACCCCCTCACCCCTGCCCTCTCCCCCAAGGGGGGAGGGAGTGGGTCAGGCACCCAGCGCCATCCAGCGCGCCAGGTGGTGGTCCATGTCGCCAAGCTGGTGGTCGATCATCACCAGGCGCTTGGCGTAGTGGGCCAGCGGCAGCTCCCAGGTGACGCCTATGCCGCCGTGCATCTGGATGGCTTCCTCGGCGATCAGCGTGCCGATCTTGCCGACGCTGTACTTGGCGGCGGACAGCGCCTTCTCGCGCGCCACGCGGTCATCGTCGTCGATGGCCGCGGCGGCGTTGATGACGGCCGAGCGCGCCTGCTCGACCTCGAGCAGCATGTCGGCCATGCGGTGCTGCAGCGCCTGAAAGCTGCCTATGGGCACGCCGAACTGCTTGCGCGTGCGCAGGTATTCGAGGGTGTCGCCCTTGGCCCGCTCCATCGCGCCCAGGCTCTCGGCCGACAGCGCGAGCAGGCCAAAGCCCACGATGCGCTCGAGCAGCGCGTGGCCCGCGCCCTCCATGCCCAGCAGCGCATCGGCGCCCACCCGCACATCGGTCAGCACGAGCTCGGCCGCATGGCCGCCGTCGATACGGCCATAGCCGCGCGCCGTGATGCCGGCCGCATCGCCGGGCACGAGGAACAGCGAGATGCCGGCCTCGTCGCCCACGGCACCCGCGGTGCGCGCGCTCACCAGCAGCAGCTGCGCCTGATCGCCAAACAGCACCACGGCCTTGGCGCCGTTCAACACCCAGCCGTCGCCGCTCTTGCTGGCCGTGGTGGCGACGCGGTTCAGTTCGTAGTGGTTGTCCGGCTCGTCATGGGCCAGCGCACACAGCGTCTCGCCGGCGACGATGCCCTCGAGCCGCTCGCGCTGCGCCGCGCTGCCGGCCTCGGTGATGGCGCGGCCCACAAGCAGCGCGCCCAGCAGGGGCTCGGCCACGAGGTGGTGGCCCAGGGTCTCGAAGACCACGCCGATATCCACGCCCTCGCCGCCGAAGCCGCCGACGGCCTCGGGAAACAGCGCGCCTATGGCGCCGATCTCGGCGAGCTTGGCGTAGGTCTCTGCGCTGTGGCCGGTGCTGCCGTAGGCCGTCTGGTTGCGGTATTCGGCGCTGTATTGCTCGCTCAGGTAGCGGCCCAGGGCGTCCGCCAGCATGCGGCGGTCTGCATCGAGTTCAAAGTTCATGGATGTCTCCTTCCACCCGGGTCAAAGCCCCAGGATCATCTTGCTGATGATGTTGCGCTGGATCTCGTTGGAGCCGCCGAAGATCGACAGCTTGCGGTAGTTGAAGTAGGCGGCCGCGGCCGTGGCGGCCTCCTTGGGGCCGACGGGCGGTTCTGCGTACTCGGCGAACTGCGCCTCCTCGATATACGGCAGCGCGTACGGCCCCATGGCGCGGCGGATCAGCGACAGGAGCTCCTGGCGGATGACGGTGCCGCGGATCTTGAGCATCGAGCTCTCGGCCCCGGGCACGCCGCCGCCCTGCACGGCGGCGAGCACGCGCAGATTGGTCATGGCCATGTTGTTCAGGTCGATCTCGACCTGGGCCATGCGCGTGGCGAACTGGGGGTCCTGCGCCAGGGGCTTGCCGTTCTTCTGAACGCGGCTGGCGATGAGCTTGAGCTTCTCCAGCGCGGCCATGGAGAAGCCCACGCCCGCGATGCCCGTGCGCTCGTAGGTCAGCAGGTATTTGGCGTAGGTCCAGCCCTTGTTCTCCTCGCCGACCAGGTTCTCGAGCGGCACCTTCACGTCGGTGAGGAAGACCTCGTTGACCTCGGCGTCGCCGTCGAGCGTACGTATGGGCCGCACCTCCACGCCCGGCTGCTTCATGTCGATGAGCACAAAGCTGATGCCCGACTGCGCCTTGGCCGCCCTGTCCGTGCGCACCAGGCAGAACATCATGTTGGCGTGCTGGCCCTGGGTGGTCCAGGTCTTCTGGCCGTTGACGATGTAGTGATCGCCCTGGCGCACGGCGCTGGTCTTGAGGCTGGCCAGGTCCGAGCCCGCGCCGGGCTCGGAATAGCCCTGGCACCACCAGTCATCGCCATTGAGGATGCGCGGCAGCCAGTGCTTCTTCTGCGCCTCGTTGCCGTACTTGATGAGCACCGGGCCCAGCATGGACAGGCCAAACGGCACCAGGCGCGGGCCGCCGGCGAGCGCGCATTCGTCGTCGAAGATGAACTTCTGTATCGGCGTCCAGCCCGCGCCGCCATGCTCCTTGGGCCAGTGGTAGGCCAGCCAGCCCTTCTTGTTCAGGATGGCATGCCAGCCCTCCTGGTCCGCGCGCGTCAGGCGCTGGCCGGCCCTGACCTTGGCGGCGAGCGCCGGCGGCAGGTGGTCCTTCAAAAACGCGCGCACCTCGGAGCGGAACGCCTGTTCTTCGGGGGTGAATTGCAAGTCCATGGTGATGGTCCTTTGATGAATCCTGATGCGTTCGTCACGCCGGTCTGCTGCAAGCCTTCCCCCGGGCGAAAACCGGGGTTCAGGTTCTGTGCGATGCCGGCATGTGCCAGCGTCATGGGGTCTGATCTCTATTGAATTGATAGCTTAATGCGCTTGATGGGCGGGCGTTTCAAGCCATTTTCCCTATACATCTTGAGGGAGAGAACCGGGGTGAGGGGGAAATCCACACAAGGCACCCATACACCCTACCCTCACCCCTGCCCTCTCCCGCCAGCGGGAGAGGGAGTGAGTGACGTCAGCCGCGCTGGTTCAGGCTGGCAAAGTTCTTGCCCTCGGCCACGAGCTTTTTCAGCAGGGCCGCGGGCTGCCAGAACTGCGCGTCTTCCTTGGCAAATTCCTCGATGTCGGCCAGGACCTTGGGCAGGCCCTGCATGTCGGCCCACAGCATGGGGCCGCCGCGGTGGCGCGGGAAGCCGTAGCCAAACAGAAAGGTCACGTCGATGTCGAGCGGGCGCAGGGCAATGCCCTCCTCAAGCACCTTGGCGCCCTCGTTGACCATGGCCGCCATGTAGCGGCGCATGATCTCCTCGTGCGTGAAGGCGCGTGGGGTGATGCCTTTCTTTTGCCGCTCGGCGTCCACGATGGCCAGCACCTCGGGGTCTTGCTGGCCCACGCGCGCGCCCTCGGGGTAGAGGTACCAGCCGCGCCCGGTCTTCTGGCCGAACCAGCCGCGCTCGGCGATGCGGTCGGCAATCTCCACATAGCGCGCCCTGGGGTCGCGCGTGGCGGCCTTGCGCTTGCGCGTGGCCCAGCCGATGTCGCCGCCGGCCAGATCCGACACCTGGAACGGCCCCATGGGATAGCCGAACTCGCGCACCGCGGCGTCGATCTCGTAGGGGCTGGCGCCGTCTTCGAGCACCGCGTTGGCCGCGTCGCGGTACACGGCCAGGATGCGGTTGCCGATGAAGCCGTCGCACACGCCGGCGCGCACCGGCACCTTCTTCATGCGCTTGGCGAGTTCAAACGCCGTGACCACCACGTCGGGCGCCACCTTGGCCGGCACGACGATCTCCAGCAGCCGCATGATGTTGGCCGGGCTGAAGAAATGCAGGCCGATCACGTCCTGCGGGCGCTTCGTCACGGCGGCAATGGCGTCGATGTCGAGGTAGGAGGTGTTGGTCGCGAGCACGCAGCCGCTCTTGCACACGCGGTCGAGCTCCCGGAACACGGCCTGCTTGACCGCGATGTCCTCGAACACGGCCTCGATCACCAGGTCCACGTCGGCAATGTCCTCATAGCGCGTCGAGGGCTGGTAGCGCGCCATGGTGGCGGCCTTGGCCTCGGCGGTCATGCGACCCTTGGCGATCAGGCCGTCATAGACCTTTTCGACGTTCTTCTGGCCGCGCGCAATCGACTCCGCGTCGCGCTCGATCATCACCACCGACAGGCCGGCGTCGAGCGCCGACACCGTGATGCCCGCGCCCATGGTGCCGCCGCCGATGATGGCCAGCTTCGCAAACGGGCGAGGCGCAGCCGCCTTGGCCTCGGGGATCTTGGCGGTCTCGCGCTCGGCGAAGAACGCATGGACCAGGCCGGCGCGCTGTGGGCTGTTCAGGCATTCGACGAAGAGCTCGCGCTCGCGCTTCGCGCCTTCGGCAAACGGCGTCTGCACGGCCACGCGCACGCAGTCGATGATTCGGGCGGGCGAGAACAGGCCGCGCGTCTTCTTGGCCGTGTCCTGCGCCAGCTGGTCGAGCGCGGCAAGCGTCTGGGCCTTGTCGCCGGGCACGGCCAGCGCGCTGGTGCGCCGCGGCGCGGTGCCGGCCGCGAGCAGCTCGCGCACATAGGCCAGGCCCGCGGCCAGCGGGTCGTCGCCCTCCACCAGCCGGTCCACCAGGCCTGCGGCCAGCGCGGCCTTGGCCGAGAGGTGTTTGCCCGACAGCATGAGCTCGGCCGCGGGCAGCGCGCCCATCAGGCGCGGGCTGCGCTGCGTGCCACCGGCGCCGGGCAGCAGGCCCAGGGCGACCTCGGGCAGGCCCAGCTTGGCAGCGGGAAGGGCCAGGCGGTAATGCGTGGCCATGGCCACCTCCAGCCCGCCGCCCAGCGCCGGGCCGTGGATGGCGCAGACGACCAGCTTGTCGCAGGCCTCCATGCGGTTGATGGTCTCGGGCAGCGAGGGCGGCTGCGGCGGCTTGCCGAACTCGCGGATGTCGGCACCGGCGATGAAGGCCTTGCCCGCGCCCACGATGAGCATGGCGCGCGCCTGGGCGGTCCGCTCGAGCTCCTCGACGGCGGCCAGCAGGCCGGCGCGCACGGCCTGACCCAGCGCGTTGACGGGGGGGTTGTCGATGCGGACCACCAGCACCTCGCCATCGAGGCGGGTCTGGACCGGGGAAGCGCTGGCTTGCTCGCTCATCGTCTTGTCTCCTGTGGATGCCTGAAAACGCCTATTCTTCATAGAAAGGCGGCTTTAACAATCACATCAATCATTGACAACGCGTCAAATGATTTTTGACAATTCACCGCATGGACCTGCAGTCCCTCACGCTTTTAGTGGAAATCATCGACAGTGGCAACCTGAGCCAGGCCGCGCGCAAGCTCAAGATGACACGTGCCAACGTCAGTTACCACCTGACGCAACTGGAGAAGTCCGTGGGCGTGCAGCTGATCCGGCGCAGCACGCGCCTGGTCGAGCCCACCGAGGTCGGCCTGCGCCTGTATGAGCATGGCCGCGCCATCCAGAACGAGATACTGGCCGCGCGCGAGACCGTGACCAGCCTGGGCCAGGGCCTGATGGGGCGCGTGGGCATCAGCGTGCCCAGCGGCTACGGCCAGATGGTGATGAGCGAATGGCTCATCGAGTTCAAGCGGCTCTACCCCGGCATCGTGCTCGACGTGCTGTTCGAGAACCGCACCGACCATCTGCGCGACGAGGTGGACATCGCCATCCGCGTGATCGCCGAGCCGCCGCTGTCGGTGATCGCGCGCAGCCTGGGACCCATGCGCTACGTGGCCTGCGCCTCGCGCGAGTACGTGGCCGCGCATGGCCTGCCGACCACGCTCTACGAGCTGCGCAACAGCCCGGTGATCACGGCCGGCGTGATCGGGCGCCAGCTGCGCCTGTCGGCCTACCAGGGCGAGGAGCGCCAGGAGGTGATGCTCGAGCCCACGCTGATCTCCGAGCATTTCCCGTTTCTGCACCAGGGCATCCTGGCCGGGCTGGGCGTGGGCCTGGTGCCCGACTACGTGGTGCAGGCCGAGGTGGCGCGCGGCGAGGTGCTGCTCACGCTGCAGGAATACCGGCTGAGCATCTTCGGCAACCACCTCTACCTGATGTACCTGCCCGACCGCCACCAGACCCGCGCCGTGCGCACATGCATCGACTTTCTGCTGGCCAAGGCCGGGCATGGGGCTGCGCCCACGGCGCCGGATCCTGGCCGCGCTACCGCCTGAACGCCAGGCTGCCTCATGAAACCGGCACAACCCAGACCAGCAGACGCCGCGCAAGGGCCGCGCCGCGGCTCAGGAGGGTGTCACCCCATTTCAGCGCGGCCCCCAGCGCCCACCATGCGAATGCCAGCCGCGCGGGCCATGGTCCCAGCGGCGCGGGTGCCAGACATAGCCCGGGCGCGGCGGCACGGCCCAGTGGCCCGGCCGCCAGACATAGCGCCCGCCGCCCCAGCCCCAGTAGCCGTTGATCCAGACATGCACGGGCGAGGGAGCGACGGGAATCACCTCGGTCTGCAGCGGCGGCGGCGCGCTCGGCGCATAGACCACGCCATCCACCGGATAGGCCGGGGCGACGACGCAGCCGCTCAGCAGGCCCGCGGCCGCGAGCGCCAGGGCCGGCAGCGCGCGGCGCAGGCCCGTGGAAAGGCTTGAAGCAAGGGTCACGATGCTCTCCTGACAGTCATGCCCCTACAACGAAAAAGCCCCTGCCGGTTGTTGACAGGGGCTTGTGAAGCCAAGGTAAAGATGGCGCTCAGTGAACTCAGTGCAGGTTCTGCAGCGCGGCCACGCGCTCCTCGATGGGAGGGTGCGAGGAGAACAGCTTGCCGATGCCGCCCGCAATGCCCATGGCCTGCATGCTCTGCGGCAGCGCACCGGGGTGCATGCCGCCCAGGCGGTGCAGCGCGTTGATCATGGGCTGGCGACGGCCCATGAGCTGGGCGGCGCCGGCGTCGGCGCGGAACTCGCGCTGGCGCGAGAACCAGGCCACGATGATGGCCGCGAGAAAACCGAGCACGATGTCGAGCACGATGGTCGTCACCATGTAGCCGATGCCGGGGCCGGAGCTTTCCTCGTCGTTACGGCGCAGAAAGCTGTCCACCGCGTAGCCGATGACGCGCGACAGAAAGACCACGAAGGTGTTCATCACGCCCTGGATCAGCGCCATGGTGACCATGTCGCCATTGGCCACGTGGGCCACCTCGTGGCCGATGACGGCCTCGACCTCCTCGCGCGTCATGCCCTGCAGCAGGCCCGTGGACACGGCCACCAGGGCCGAGTTCTTGAACGCGCCCGTGGCGAAGGCGTTGGGCTCACCCTCGTAGATGCCGACCTCGGGCATCTGGATGCCGGCCTTGTCGGCAAAGCCGCGCACGGTCTCGACGATCCAGGCCTCGTCCTGGCTCTGCGGCTGATTGATGATCTTCACGCCCATGCTCATCTTGGCGATGGGCTTGCTCATCAAGAGCGAGATGATGGCGCCGCCAAAGCCCATGACGAAGGCGAAGCCGAGCAGCGCCCCGAGGTTCAGGCCATTGGCCGTGAGGTAGCGGTTCACGCCCAGCAGGCTGGCGACGATGCCCAGCACCACCACCACGGCGACGTTGGTCAGCAAAAAAAGCGCAATGCGTTTCATCGAAGGTTTCTCCGAACAGGAATACGGGCCACCCGCGGCTGGTGAGCGCGTGGGCAGACATGGAAATGGGGATGGGACACGGCGCTTCAAGCGCGCCTGTTGTGTGTTGGCCTGTGGGCTTATGTGGTGCGCGCGCCGCGGAAAACGAGAGAGTCATCATAAAAGCAAAAGTTCTCGTTCTCGGGCCACCAGCCCGGCACACCCAGCACCGGCAGGGGGTGAAAGGGCTTGGCAGCCAGGTGGGCGGCGTCGAGGTCGGCGGCCAGCCAGTCGCCCACAGCCACTCCTGATTCAATAGCTGCTCGCGCTTGATAGACATGGGCTGTGATCGGTTTTCTAGGCTGAACCAGCTTTTCCATCAGCGCATGGCCCAGGAGCAGCAGGCGCGCATCGCGCCACAGCGGGCGCAGTTCGACAAACAGTCTGCGCCACTGGCGCGCGGCCAGCGCCGCATGCAGCGCGGGCGGCGCCAGCAGCAGGGCGCCGTTCTCGTCGAACAGCGTGAGCGCATCGCGCACCGGCCCGCGCCGCGCACCCACGCCCTCGGCCGCGATCACCTGGGCCTGCAGCCGGTTGAAGCGGCGCTTGGTGGCCGGGTAATGCAGCCAGACCAGTCCGTTGAAGAAATCATGCAGGTTGTCGCGCGTGGGGACGTGGCCCTCGGCATGGATGAACTGCTCATAGGCCATGCCCGGCGGCAGCGCCGCCTGGGGCACGAAGCGCACGCCAGGGTCCGGGGCGGCGCCCATGTCGATGAGCGCATTGAGCGTCTCGGCCACGCTGGCACCGGCCAGCACCCGCGCTGCCGCGCTCTGGCCCAGCGCGGCCAGCGGCGCGAGCCAGGGGCGCTGCCAGTCGATGGTGAGCATGGTTCAACCCAACTGGCGATCCAGATAGCGCACGCTCTGGGGATGGCGATCAAGGTTGACCTCGAAATGACGCGGGAAGCGCTCCAGTATGCGCAAGGCCGACTGTGAACGGTGCAACTGCCCCCCTTCGCGCAAGCGCCCGGCCACCGCGCTGAGCGCGCATGGCAGGCCCGATGCCAGTTCGGGAACCATCCTGAGCACTTCTTCACGTCCCACCCGCTGTGCGGCCACCTGCAGCAAGACGGAGCGCAACGCATGCAGCGGCACGGGCAAGGGCCGGGACGCCTGCCTCCGCTGGGTACTCGGCCATGCCAACACCCCTGTCGACGGCGAAGTGGTGTTCGCAGGCGTCGGGGTGGCCACCGGCGCCGTGGTCTGCGGGTTGGCTCGTACCGCTACTTGAGGCGTACCTGCGTCGCGCAACTCGAACTCGGCCGTGGCCTCCAGCAGTTTTGTCAGTGTCGGGAAGCCATGCGCGCGGACGTCAAAGCTCGCCTTGCCACCCAATTGCAGACGCACGGCACTGACGGTGGCCCAGCCACTGCCATCCTGTGCGGCTGCCACGGCCTTGCGCAGCAGCAGCAACAGCCCGGTGTTCCGACGCAGAACAACTGCCTTGTCGACTGCAGGCTGTGTTTCCGGGACAGCAGGCAGCGCGCTCGCTCCCTCCCGCAACGGCATCTGCCCGACGTAGACGATGCGATTGGGCGCTGGATCGGGGTACAGGCGAAACGCCGGCGCATGCTGCTTGAACCAGTTTGTCGTCTTGGCCCCCGTGCCCAGCACACCGGCCTGACGCAATGCCGCCACCACCTGGTTGAGATGTTGCGCTTGCCCGTCGCGCAAGGCGGGAAAGACGGTCAGCACCTGCTCCACCAGATTCGCCGGTGACATGGCGCTCGCCGGTGCAGCGGGAATTGCCGTCAACGGTGGTGCCTGCGGAATGACCGCCCGCTCATCGACCGTGACGACGGGCTCCGGCGGCGGCTCCACCACCTCCAGCACCGCGACGTCGTCGTAAAAGCTCTCAGGGTTGGCAAAAATCCGGTCGGCCAGGCTGAAACACCACACCAGGCAGCCCTTCTCCCGCAGCCAGGTGGCAAGAGGGACGAAATCGGCATCGCCGGAGCAGATGGCCACCGCATCGATCTTGTTGGTGCAGACCGCCTCGACCGCATCGATGACCAGAGCGCTGTCGGTCGTGACTTTATTGACCACCATGTTGGCCACGGGACGCACGCCGTGACGCGACAGCACGGACTCGATGCCCTTGAGGCTCTCGGCCCGGCCGTAGGCGCGCCTGTAGAGGACGCGTTCGGCGCGCTGACGCAGATCGGTCAGCACATGATCCAGCGCCGTGGGTTCATTGAGATTGTCTGCATCGATGAACACCGCCAGGGTCCTGACCCCGACTGCGGCTTCGCCATGACCCACGGAGATCACCCCACCAGCCGCCACGGCAGCGGCTCGCCTGCGCGCAGGGGCTTCAAGTCCGCCTCGCCGAAGGGGAAGCTGTCGGGCGGGGTCCAGCTTTCGCGGCGCAGGGTGATCCGGCCCTGGTTGCGCGGCAGGCCGTAGAAGGCCGGGCCGTGGAAGCTGGCGAAGGCCTCGAGCCGGTCCAGCGCGCCGGCGTTGTCGAAGGCCTCGGCGTACATCTCGATGGCGGCGTGCGCGGTGTAGCAGCCGGCGCAGCCCGTGGCGTGCTCCTTGAGGTGGGCGGGGTGCGGGGCGCTGTCGGTGCCCAGGAAGAACTTCGGTGAGCCGCTGGTCGCCGCCTGCACCAGGGCCTGGCGGTGCGTCTCGCGCTTCAGGACCGGCAGGCAGTAGTAATGCGGGCGTATGCCGCCCGTGAAGATGGCGTTGCGGTTGTACAGCAGGTGGTGCGCGGTAATGGTGGCGGCGGTGTGGGCGTCGCTGTCCATCACGTACTGCGCAGCCTCGCGGGTGGTGATGTGCTCGAAGACGATCTTGAGCTCGGGGAAGTCGCGGCGCAGCGGGATCAGCTGGCGCTCGATGAACACGGCCTCGCGGTCGAACAGGTCGATGTCGCTGCTCGTCACCTCGCCATGCACCAGCAGCAGCAGGCCGGCCTTCTGCATGGCCTCCAGGGTCTTGTAGGTCTTGCGCAGCTCGGTCACGCCGGCGTCGCTGTTGGTGGTGGCGCCGGCCGGGTAGAGCTTGAGCGCGACCACGCCGGCGGCCTTGGCCCGGGCGATTTCCTCGGGCGGCAGGTTGTCGGTGAGGTAGAGCGTCATCAGGGGCTCGAACTGCAGCCCCTCGGGCACGGCGGCCAGGATGCGCTGCTTGTAGGCCAGCGCCTGCTGCGCCGTGGTCACGGGCGGGCGCAGGTTGGGCATGATGATGGCGCGGCCGAACTGCGCGGCGGTGTGCGGCACGACGGTCAGCAGGGGCTCGCCGTCGCGCACATGCAGGTGCCAGTCGTCGGGGCGGGTGATGGTCAGGGTGTCGGTGGTGGCGGTCATGGGCGTGATTGTCCCATTGGCGGCCCATGGCGGCGCCGCGTGCGCGCCGGCGCCAATACCCATGCCGGCCACCGAGGCCGCGCCGGCGCGTATCCTGACCGCGTGTCGGACTCTGTGCACCGCACCGTGACCATGGACAAGACCATTCCCGCGCACCATGTGCGCATCAAGCGCGCCTACGAGCCGCCGGCCCCGGAGGACGGCGCGCGCATCCTCATCGACCGGCTGTGGCCGCGCGGCGTGAAGAAGGAGGCACTGGCGCTCGCCGACTGGCCCAAGGCGCTCGCGCCCAGTACCGCGCTGCGCCAGTGGTTCAACCACGACCCCGCGCTGTGGGAGGAGTTTCGCCGCCGCTACGCGGCCGAGCTGCGCGAGCAGCCCGAGGCCTGGGCGCAGCTGTGCGAGCGCGCGCGCCATGGCGTGGTGACGCTGGTGTATGGCGCGCATGACGAGACGGTGAACAACGCCGTCGCCATGCGCGGCTTTCTGCTGCAGCCCGGCGGACTGGACGCCACGCGGTGATGACACAAGGAGGCTCTCGATGACGCAACGCCTGGACTACAAGAACGCCTCGCCCAAGGGCTTTGCGGCCATGCTCGCGCTGGAGCAGCACGCGCGCACCAGCGGCCTGGAGCACGGCTTGCTTGAGCTCGTGAAGACGCGCGCATCGCAGCTCAACGGCTGCGCCTTCTGCCTGGACATGCACACCAAGGACGCCCGCGCCGCGGGCGAGAGCGAGCAGCGCCTGTACCTGCTGCCCGCCTGGCGCGAGGCGCCCTGCTACACGCCGCGCGAGCGCGCCGCGCTGGCCTGGACCGAGGCCGTGACGCTGCTCAGGGATCAGCAGGTGCCCGATGAGGTGTACGCGCAGGCGCGCGCCGAGTTCGACGACAGGTCGCTGGTGGACCTGACGCTGGCCATCATCGCCATCAATGGCTGGAACCGGCTGTCGGTGGCATTTCGCACCGAGGCCGGCAGCTACCAGCCCGGCACGCATTGACGCAGGAGGACGACGCCATGGACCAAGCCATGTTCCCGAGCAGCAGCGCCGACATCGCACGCAAGCGGCGCGAGCTCGCGCCAAAGCAGCTGGAGGCGTTTCGCGCGTTCAGCGCCGCGGTCTTTGCCGAGGGCGAGCTGGACGCGCGCACCAAGCAGCTGATCGCCGTTGCCGTGGCCCATGTCACGCAATGCCCGTACTGCATACGCGGCCACACGGATGGCGCGCTCAAGGCCGGCGCCAGCGAGGCGCAGATCATGGAGGCCATCTGGGTCGCGGCCGAGATGCGCGCGGGTGGCGCCTTTGCGCATTCGGCGCTGGCCATCGACCAGATGCACGCGCACGGCCGCGCAAGCGGCTGAGCTCAGGCGCGCGCCAGCACGGGCGCGAGCGCCCGCCCCGTGTGCGTGCCCAGCAGCACCAGCTCCTCGGGCGTGGCCGCGCCGACGATGGTTCCGCCGTCCTTGCCGCCCTCGGGGCCCAGGTCGATGATCCAGTCGGCCTCGGCGATCACGTCCAGGTCATGCTCGATGACGACCACGCTGTGGCCGCCATCGACCAGGCGGTGCAGCACGGCGATGAGTTTGTGCACGTCGGCCATGTGCAGGCCCACGGTGGGCTCGTCGAGCACGTAGAGCGTGTGCGGCGCCTTCTGGCCGCGCCGTCCGACCTCGTCGCGCACCTTGGTGAGCTCGGTCACGAGCTTGATGCGCTGCGCCTCGCCGCCCGACAGCGTGGGGCTGGGCTGGCCCAGCGTGAGGTAGCCCAGGCCCACGTCCTTCAGGAGCTGCAGCGGGTGGGCGATGGCGGGCATGCTGGCGAAGAAGTCCACGGCCTCGTCCACCTCCATCTGCAGCACCTCGCCGATGTTCCTGCCGCGCCAGGTGACGGCCAGGGTCTCGGGGTTGAAGCGTGCGCCGTGGCAGACCTCGCAGGGCACCTTGACGTCGGGCAGAAAGCTCATGGCGATGGTGCGCAGGCCCTGGCCCTCGCAGCCGGGGCAGCGCCCCGCGCCGGTGTTGAAGGAGAAGCGCCCGGGCGCGTAGCCGCGCGCCTTGGCCTCCAGGGTCTCGGCAAACAGCCGGCGTATGGTGTCCCAGAAGCCGATGTAGGTGGCGGGGCAGCTGCGCGGCGTCTTGCCTATGGGTGTCTGGTCCACCTCGAGCACGCGGTCCACGGTCTCGAAGCCCGCCAGGCCCCGGCAACCCACGAGCGGCGGCGCGCCGCCCGCGTCCATGGCCTCGCGCCCGGCCTTGGTGGCGCGCTGGCCCACCCAGGCCGCCACGTTGGCCAGCAGCACGTCGCGCGCCAGCGTGGACTTGCCCGAGCCGGATACGCCCGTGACGGCCACCAGGCGCGCGAGCGGCAGGCGCAGGTCCACCTGCTGCAGGTTGTGCAGATGCGCGCCGAGCACGGTGAGCCAGCGCTGCGGATCTGCGTCTTTTTGGCCTTTGACGCTTGCCACATGCGCGCCTTCAGCTTCCGTTTTGATAGCATCTACGGGGCGCCGCGGCTTGAGCGGGTGGCGCATGGCGTGCAGCAGGTAGCGGCCGGTCTGCGAATCTTCGGCCGCCTGCAGGTCGGCCACGCTGCCCTGTGCCACCAGGCGCCCGCCGCGCTTGCCGGCGCTGGGCCCGATGTCGATGATGTGGTCGGCGCGGCGTATGGTGTCCTCGTCATGCTCGACCACGACCAGGGTGTTGCCCTTGTCGCCGAGCTTGTGCAGCGCGTTCAGCAGGATCTGGTTGTCGCGCGCGTGCAGGCCTATGGTGGGCTCGTCGAGCACGTAGCACACGCCCTGCAGGTTGCTGCCGAGCTGCGCGGCCAGGCGTATGCGCTGGGCCTCGCCGCCCGAGAGCGTGGGCGCGCCGCGGTCGAGCGTGAGGTAGGACAGGCCGACCTCCTCGAGGAACTCGAGCCGGCTCTGGATCTCCGGAATCAGGTCGCGCGCGATCTCCGCCTCGCGGCCGGATAGCTGCAGCCCCGCGATCCACTGGCGCACCTCGGCCACGGACAGCTGGGCCACCGCGGTGATGCTGGTGCCGGCAAACAGCACGGCGCGCGCCACGGGGTTCAGGCGCGTGCCGCCGCAGCTCGCGCAGGCCTGGTCGGTCAGGTCCTCGACCTCGGGCTCGGCAAAGGTCTGCTCGCGCCCGCGGTCGTCGGACTGCACCGAGTCGTCGAACACCTTGCGCTGCTCCCGGGTCAGGCGCACGCCCGTGCCCACACAGTCCGGGCACCAGCCATGCTTGCTGTTGTAGGAGAACAGGCGCGGGTCGAGCTCGGTGTAGCTGGTCGCGCATGTCGGGCAGGCGCGCCTGGTGGAGAACACCTGCAGGCGCCCGATATGGGCCGTGGGCGCGCCCTCCTGCAGCGCCTGCTCCAGGCCCTCGAGCTCGCCGAGCACATGGACCACGCCCTTGCCCAGCTCCAGCGCCTTGGCCAGTTGCAGGCGCAGCGCGTCCTCTTGCGCGGCCGAAACCTCCAGGCTGGCCACGGGCAGCTCTATGGTGTGTTCCTTGAAGCGGTCTATGCGCGGAAAGCCCGTGGTCGGCAGAAAGTTGCCGTCCACGCGCAGATGCGTGTAGCCGCGCGGGCGCGCCCAGTCTGCGAGCTCGGTGTAGACGCCCTTGCGGTTCACGACCAGCGGCGCGAGCAGGCCGATGTGCCGGCCGCGATAGTCGCGCAGCAGCTGCGCCGCGATGCTGTCCGCGCTCTGCGGCTGCACGGCCGCGCCGTCGTGCACGCAATGCTGCACGCCGAGCTTCACGTACAACAGGCGCAGGAAATGCCAGACCTCGGTGGTCGTGCCCACGGTGCTCTTGCGCCCGCCGCGCGACAGGCGCTGCTCTATGGCCACGGTGGGCGGTATGCCGTAGACGGCATCGACCTCGGGCCGGCCCGCGGGCTGGACGATGGAGCGTGCGTAGGCGTTGAGGCTTTCCAGGTAGCGGCGCTGGCCCTCGTTGAACAGGATGTCGAAGGCCAGCGTGGACTTGCCCGAGCCCGAGACGCCGGTGATGACGTTGAACCGGCCGCGCGGTATGTCCACGTTCAGGTGGCGCAGGTTGTGCTCGCGCGCGTTCACGATCTGGATGGCGTCGGCCGCTGCTCCCTCTCCCTCGGGGAGAGGGCTGGGGTGAGGGCCGGCGCCCGCCTCCAGCACCCTCACCCCTGCCCTCTCCCGCACGCGGGAGAGGGAGTAGGAGGGCAGCGCGCCATCGTGCACCGCATGGCCGCCCTCGCCCAGCGCCTGCGCCCAGGCGCGCAGCGCCGCGCCGGTGTGCGAGCGCGGGTGCTGGCGCACCTCCTCGGGCGGGCCCTCGGCCACCAGCTGCCCGCCGGCGTCGCCGCCCTCGGGGCCCAGGTCTATGAGCCAGTCGGAGGCGGCGATCACGTCCAGGTTGTGCTCGATGACGATGAGCGAATGGCCCGCGTCCAGCAGCTTGCGCAGCGCGCGCATGAGCTTGGCGATGTCGTCGAAATGCAGGCCCGTGGTGGGCTCGTCGAACAGGAACAGCGTGCCCTTGCGCGCTAGCGCCTGGCGCGATTTGGCCTGGCTCTTGGCGGCCTCGGCCAGAAAGCCCGCAAGCTTGAGCCGCTGCGCCTCGCCGCCCGAGAGCGTGGGCACGGGCTGGCCGAGCCTCACGTATTCGAGGCCGACGTCCACGATGGGCTGCAGGGCGCGCAGCACCTCGCGGTCCTTGGCGAAGACCTGCGCGGCCTCGTGCACCGTGAGCTCGAGCACCTGGGCCACGGAGAGCAGCCGGCCCGCGCGCTCAATGCGCACCTCCAGCACCTCGGGCCGGTAGCGCCGGCCGTCGCAGTCGGGGCAGCGCAGGTAGACGTCGGACAGGAACTGCATCTCCACATGCTCGAAGCCCGAGCCGCCGCAGGTCGGGCAGCGCCCGTCGCCCGAGTTGAAGCTGAACTTGGCTGCGGTGTAGCCGCGCTCGTGCGCCAGCGGCGCCACGGCGAACAGCTCGCGTATCGCGTCCCAGGCGCCCACATAGCTCACGGGGTTGGAGCGCGCCGTCTTGCCTATGGGCGACTGGTCCACGAACACCACGTCGCTCAGGTGGTCCGCGCCCAGCAGGCGCCCATGCGCGCCCGGCGCCTCGGTGGCCTTGCCGAAGTGGCGCATCAGCGCGGGCGCCAGAATGTCCTGGATCAGCGTGGACTTGCCCGAGCCCGACACGCCGGTGACGGTGACCAGGCGCTGCAGCGGGAATTCCACGCTCACGTCCTGCAGGTTGTGCTCGCGCGCGCCCTCGAGGATGAGGCGCGGCGTGGCCTGCGTCACCATGCGCTTGAGGCCCGTGCCGATCTGCCTGTGCCCGCCCAGGTACTCACCCGTGAGCGTGGGCGCGCGGCGCAGCGCGTCCACCGTGCCGTCGAAGACGATCTGGCCGCCGCGCTCGCCCGGGCCCGGCCCCATGTCGATGATGCGGTCGGCCGCGAGCATCACGGCCGGGTCATGCTCGACCACCACCAGGGTGTTGCCCGCGTCGCGCAGGCGCAGCATGGCCTGGTTGATGCGCTCCATGTCGCGCGGGTGCAGGCCTATGCTGGGTTCGTCGAGCACGAACAGCGTGTTCACCAGGCTGGTGCCCAGGGCCGTGGTCAGGTTGATGCGCTGCACCTCGCCGCCGGAGAGCGTGCGACTCTGGCGGTCGAGCGTGAGGTAGCCGATGCCCACGTCGCAGAGGTATTTGAGGCGCGTGGAGATTTCCTCGTGCAGCAGCCTGAGCGCCTGCCTTTCTCCCTCTCCCCCCAGGGGGAGAGGGTCGGGGTGCGGGGTTGTCGGGGTGCCCCCCAGGCGCTGAAAGAACCGCCGCAGCCGCTCGATGGGCAGCAGCATCAGGTCGTGCAGGCACAGGCCCGGCAGCGCCTCCAGCTGCGCGCGGCTCCAGTCCACACCCTGGGGCATGAAGCGGCTCTCGGGCGCCAGCACGGCGTCCGCGTCCTGCTTGCTGCCCACGCGCCACAGCAGGCTCTCGGTCTTCAGGCGCGCGCCCGCGCAGGCCGGGCAGGGCGTGTAGCTGCGGTACTTGGACAGCAGCACGCGGATGTGCATCTTGTAGGCCTTGCTCTCCAGGTAGGCGAAGAAGCGGCGTATGCCATACCACTGCTTGTTCCAGTTGCCCTCCCTGAAGCCGGGCGTGCCCTCTATGACCCAGTGCCGCTGCTCGGCCGTGAGCTTGTACCAGGGCGTGTCGCGCGGAATGCCCGCGGCCTCGGCGTGGCGCATCAGGTCGTCCTGGCATTCCTTCCAGGCCGGCGTCTGTATCGGCTTGATGGCGCCGGCGCGCAGCGTGAGCCTGTCGTTCGGGATCACCAGCCCCCAGTCCACGCCGATCACGCGGCCAAAGCCGCGGCAGCTGTCGCAGGCGCCCACGGCCGAGTTGAACGAGAACATGGAGGCAATGGGCTCGGCATAGCGCAGGTCGCTGTCGGGGCAATGCAGGCCGGTGGAGAAGCGCCACACCTCGGGCTCGCCCTCACCCTGCAGGCGATAGACGTTGAGCCGCCCGCCGCCGCGCCTGAGCGCGACCTCTATGGCCTCGACCACGCGTGCGCGCTCGGCGTTGCCCATCCGAAAACGGTCGGCCACCACGTCGAGCAGCTTGCGGCCTTCGTGCTCGCGCTCGGCCTGCACCTTGGTGAAGCCGCTCGCGGACAGCCATTGCTCGAGCTGCTCGGCGCTGATGCCGGCGGGCAGCTCCACGGGAAAGGTCAGCACGATGCGCGGGTCGCCCTCTTCCTGGCACCTGCGCTGCAGCTCGGCGTAAATCGTGTCCGGCGAGTCGTGGCGCACGGGCTGGGCCGTCCTGCGGTCGAACAGTTGGCCGGCGCGCGCGAACAGCAGCTTCAGGTGGTCGTTGAGCTCGGTCATCGTGCCCACGGTGGAGCGCGAGCTGCGCACGGGATTGGTCTGGTCGATGGCAATGGCCGGCGGCACGCCCTCCACCCGGTCCACGGCCGGCTTGTCCATGCGGTCGAGGAACTGGCGCGCGTAGGCGCTGAAGGTCTCCACGTAGCGGCGCTGGCCCTCGGCGTACAGCGTGTCGAACACCAGGCTGGACTTGCCCGAGCCGCTCGGGCCCGTGACCACGGTGAGCTCGCCCGTGCGGATGTCCAGGTCGAGGTTCTTGAGGTTGTGCTGGCGCGCGCCGTGGATGCGTATCAGTCCCTGAGTCATGGCCGGTGTTTCTGCGGTGGGGCCGAACATTCTAGGGATTCACATATGTCATTTGCGCCCGTGTCCGTTAGACTGCGGACCGCTTTCAAACAATTGCTAACGTAAGCAAAGGAACGAAACCATGCAGACATGGCAAAAGTGGGGGGGAGCCCTGGTATTTGGAACCATGCTGGGCACGGCCCAGGCGCAGATCCTCGTGGGTCAGACCGCCGGCTTTTCGGGCGTCGTGGGCGCGGGCGTGCAGGAAACGGCGGCCGGCGCCAGGCTCTACATCGACGCCGTGAACGCCAAGGGGGGCGTCCATGGACAGAAGATCGAGCTGATCACCATGGACGACAAGTTCGACCCCAAGACGGCCGGCGAGAATGCCCGCGTGCTCATCGAGGACAAGAAGGTCGATGTCATGTTCCTCACGCGCGGCACGCCGCACACCGAGGCCATCATCCCGCACCTGGATCGGCATGGCGTCGCCCTCGTGGGCCCCTCCACGGGCGCCATGGTGCTGCACCAGCCCGTGCGCAAGAACGTCTTCAACGTTCGCGCCACTTACCAGCGTGAGGCCGAAAAGGCCATGACCCACCTGGCCACACTGGGCACGGAGCGCATCGCCGTGCTCTATGCCGACGACAGCTTCGGCGCCGACGGTGTGGCCGGTGCGCAAAAGGGTCTGGCCCACGCCAAGCTGCAACCCGTGGTGCTGGAAAAGTTCAATCGCAGCCAGCCCGACTTCGCCCCCCTGGCCACCAAGATCGCCCAGGCGCAGGCCCAGGCCGTGATGATCATCGGCTCGGGCACCACCGTGGTCGATGGCTATGCCGCGCTGCGCAAGGCGGGCTCGACGGCGCAGCTCGTCACACTGTCGAACAATGCGTCGACCGGCTTCATCAAGAGCCTGGGCGAGCATGCGCGCGGCGTCATCGTGTCCCAGGTCTATCCCAACGAGCGCAGCCTGGCCTACCCCCTGGTGCGCGAAGCCATCGAGCTGAACAAGGCCAGCGGCCAGGGCGAGGTCAGCCCCGCGATGCTCGAGGGCTTTGCCGCGGCCAAGGTGCTGGTCGAAGGCCTGCGCCGCGCCGGGGCCAAGCCCACGCGCGACAAGATCCGCACGGCCCTGGAATCCATTCAGCATTTCGACCTGGGCGGCCTGCAGCTCTCCTACGACGCAGGCGAGCATACGGGCCTGGACTTCGCGGACCTGTCGATCATCAGCGCGGACGGCAAGTTCCGTCGCTGACCTGCCGCATGGGGCGGCAAGGACGTGCCGCCGCCCCCCAGGCCTGCGGACAAAAAAAGGCCTCACATTCGCATGTGAGGCCTTTGTAGATTCAGGCACCGGACTGGATGACTCCAATCCGCGCCCCGAGCAGCTCGCGCTGCCGTGAATCAGAAGTTGTGGCGCACGCCCAGGGCGAAGGAGCTGAAGTCGTCGCCGCTGTTCGACACGTTGACGGCGGAGTTATTGCCGTTGTTCACGCGGGTGTAGAAGGTGTAGACCTTGGTGCGCTTGCTCAGGTTGTAGTTGTAGCCCAGGGTCCACTGCGTGGCGGCCGAATCGTTGACCTTGCTCCAGGAGTTGGCACGGCCCACGTTCACGTGGAACTCGGAGGCACCCAGGGCATACATGCCCGACAGGCGGAAGTTGTTGCGCGTGCCGGCGCCGGCGCCGAACTGGTTGTCGTCCTTGTTGCGCTGGTAGTAGCCACCCACGGTGAACTGACCGAAGGTGTACAGGGCGCGCAGGGCAACCTGGTAGTTGCTGTCCACATAGCTGTAGCCGGCGCCCAGGTGCAGGGGACCCATGTTGTAGTTGGCAGCCAGGTCGTAGCCGTACTTGTCGTTGGTACCGGCAGCCTTCTCGTGCATCAGCACGGCGGCGTCAACCGTCAGACCACCGAAGCTGGGGGTGCGGTAACCGATCTTGTTCTTGGTGCCCAGGCCGCCGAACCACACCGGGTCGTAGTACAGCGCGTCGGAAGACGAGCCGGTGTCATGGTTGTGCATGCTGACATAGTCGGCCGTGGCGTAGTAGGACTCGGGCGTGAAGTTGCCCAGGCGCACCATGCCGAAACCACCCGACAGGTTCACTTCGCTCTGACGACCGAAGTTGATGCCGCTGCCGCTGCTCGCCAGGCCGGGCCAGCCCGTGCCGGCACCCGTGTCGGAAGCGAAACCGCTCTCGAGCGCAAAACCCGCCTTCAGGCCACCGCCCAGGTCTTCCGTGCCCTTGATGCCAAAGCGCGAGGCGTTGTTGAACAGGCCGGTGACCTTGGTGTCGCCGTCCTTCTGGTGTTCCACGGTGGTGTTCACACGGCCGTACAGCGTGACGCTGCTTTGGGCGAAAACGGCGGAGGTGCCGACCAGTGCCAGGGTGGCGAGCAGAAGGCGATTGGCTTTATGCATGGGGATGTCCTTGAATGTTCGTGTCTATCAGGAGTAGTAAGCACTGTGAGTGACAGGCATATGACCAACGAAACCCATGCGCTCCTACAGCCCAAATTCTAGGAGCGGGCGGGCAATAAGCACCTCGTTTACCCCATGAAATGACGCTTTAAAACAACAGCCCCGCGCTGGCGGGGCTGTCGTTGCGTCGAAGAGGGCCCATGCGGGCCCCCAGGGTCAGTCGTTGGCGTAGATGTCCACGTCCTTGGTCTCGCGCAGGAACAGCATGCCGATCACCAGGGTCATGCCGGCCACGATGATGGGGTACCACAGGCCGTTGTACATGTTGCCGGTCTGGGCCACGATGGCGAACGACATGGTAGGCAGCAGGCCGCCGAACCAGCCGTTGCCGATGTGGTACGGCAGGCTCATCGAGGTGTAGCGGATGCGCGTGGGGAACAGTTCCACCAGCATGGCGGCAATGGGGCCATAGACCATGGTCACCAAGATCACCAGATAGGTCAGGATGACGACCATCATCACCTTGTTCATCTTGGCGGGGTCGGCCTTGGTGGGATAGCCATCGGCCTTCAGGGTGTCTGCCACGGCCTTCTTGAACTCAGCATCCTTGGCCTTGGCCTCGTCGGCGGAAATGCCCTTGCTCGTGTAGCTGGGGATCACGTCGTCGCCGATCTTGATGACGGCGGGCGTTCCGGCGGGCGCCTCTTCGTTGTCATAGCTGACCGAGCTGGCGGCCAGCACCTGCTTGGCGATGTCGCAGGAGCTCGTGAACTTGGCCGTGCCCGTGGGGTTGAACTGGAACGAGCATTCCTTCGGGTCGGCCACCACCACCACCTTGCTGTGGGCCTGGGCCGCTGCCAGATCCGGGTTGGCGGCCACGGTCAGCGCCTTGAACACGGGGAAGTAGGTCACGATGGCCAGCGCGCAGCCCAGCATGATGATGCTCTTGCGGCCTATCCTGTCGGACAGCGAGCCGAACACCAGGAAGAACGGAGTGCCGATCAGCAGCGCCGCGGCAATCATGAGATTGGCCGTCACCGCATCGACCTTGAGCTGCTGCGTCAGGAAGAACAGCGCGTAGAACTGGCCCGTGTACCAGACCACGGCCTGACCGGCCGTGAGGCCGAACAGGGCGATCAGCACGATCTTCAGGTTCTTCCACTGACCGAAGGACTCCGCCAGCGGCGCCTTGGAGGTCTTGCCTTCGGCCTTCATCTTGCGGAAGGCCGGCGACTCGGACAGCTGCATGCGGATCCACACCGAGATGCCCAGCAGCAGGATGGACACCAGGAAGGGAATGCGCCAGCCCCAGTCGTTGAACACGGCCTCGCCGGTGATGGTGCGCGTGCCCAGGATCACCAGCAGCGACAGGAACAGGCCCATGGTGGCCGTGGTCTGGATCCAGGCCGTGTAGGCGCCGCGCTTGCCGTTGGGGGCGTGCTCGGCCACGTAGGTGGCGGCGCCGCCATACTCACCGCCGAGCGCCAGGCCCTGCAGAAGGCGCAGGATGATGAGGATCACCGGCGCTGCCACGCCGATGCTGGCGTAGTTGGGCAGCACCCCGACGATGAAGGTCGAGAGGCCCATGATCAGGATGGTGACCAGGAAGGTGTACTTGCGGCCGATCAGATCGCCCAAGCGGCCGAAGAACAGCGCGCCAAAGGGCCGGACGATGAAGCCCGCGGCAAACGCCAGCAGGGCGAAGATGAAGGCCGAGGTGGGATCGAGGCCGGCAAAGAACTGCTTGGCGATGATGGCCGCGAGCGAGCCGTAGAGGTAGAAGTCGTACCACTCGAACACCGTTCCGAGGGAAGACGCGAGGATCACCTTGCGTTCCTCGGGCGTCATGGGCCCTGCGGCCACCTTGATGCCCGCGCCCTGTGTAGCGCTGATTGACATTGTTGTCTCCTGTCTATTTCGTTTGGAATCACAGGCACTTACAAGTGCCTGTCATCCCACTATCTGCGTCCCGACTGACGGCGCGCTGACGCCTTTCTTACGCAAGCTGACGCCAATCTGAACGCAGGCTTACAACCCAGGAAGAAACCCGTAGCCATCTTTTTTTGATGCGAAATATGGGGCAAAACACCGCAAATGGCGCGAAATTGCTGCATTGCAGCGCGTAAGCATTTGGTCAGTCGTGCTTCGCAGAATCCGCCCCGTTTGTGCATCGCATCACAGCCTTGCATGACGCATCACCCAAGGAGACAAGCATGACTGACCCCGTCGTTGAGAAGATTCAACGCCACCCGAAGTACCAGGAGCTGCGCGCCAGGCGCAACCCGCTCGGCATCGTCCTGACGATACTGATGCTGGTCGTGTACTACGGCTACATCGGACTGATCGCCTTCGACAAGCCCTTCCTCGCCAAGCCCATTGGCGCGGGCGTGACGTCGCTGGGGATTCCCATCGGCATGGGCGTGATCGTGTTCACGATCATCATCACCGTGTACTACGTGCACGTCGCCAACAGCAAGTTCGACGCACTGACCGAAGAAATCCTGAAGGACGTCACCAAATGAAGCGCGCACAGACATTTGCCAGCGCCGCGCTGGCCCTCGCCGGCCTCGCCGCCACAGGCCTGGCCCATGCCGCAGGTGGCGACCTGGGCGAAGCCGCCAAGCAGGAGACCAACTGGACGGCCATCATCATGTTCGCCGTCTTCGTGGTCGCCACGCTGTGGATCACGAAGTGGGCCGCCTCCAAGACCCGCTCGGCCGCCGACTTCTACACCGCGGGCGGCGGCATCACGGGCTTTCAGAACGGCCTGGCGATCGCGGGCGACTACATGTCGGCCGCGTCCTTCCTGGGCATCTCCGCGGCCGTGATGGCCTCGGGCTATGACGGGCTGATCTACTCCATCGGCTTCCTCGTGGGCTGGCCCATCATCACCTTCCTGATGGCCGACCGGCTGCGCAACCTGGGCAAGTTCACCTTTGCCGACGTGGCAGGCTACCGCTTCGCACAGGCGCCCATCCGCATCTTCGCGGCCTCGGGCACGCTGATCGTGGTGGCGTTCTACCTGATCGCGCAGATGGTCGGCGCGGGCCAGCTCATCAAGCTGCTGTTCGGCCTGGAGTACTGGGTGGCGGTGGTCATCGTCGGCGCGCTGATGATGGTCTACGTGCTGTTCGGCGGCATGACGGCCACCACCTGGGTGCAGATCATCAAGGCCTGCCTGCTGCTGGCCGGCGTGACCTTCATGGCCTTCATGGTCCTGGCCAACTACGGCTTCAGCCCCGAGGCGCTGTTCGCCAAGGGCGTGGAGGTGCGCACGCAGATCGCCGCCAACACCGGCAAGACACCCGAGGAGGCTGCCAAGGCCGGCCTGGCCATCATGGGCCCGGGCGGCTTCATCAAGGATCCGATCTCGGCCATTTCCTTCGGCATGGCACTGATGTTCGGCACCGCAGGTCTGCCCCACATCCTGATGCGCTTCTTCACCGTGCCCAACGCCAAGGAGGCACGCAAGTCCGTGGGCTGGGCCACGGTGTGGATCGGCTACTTCTACGTGCTGATCTTCATCATCGGCTTTGGCGCCATCACCATGGTGCTGACCAACCCCGAGATGGCCGACACCGTCAAGGGCGTGATCCACGGCGGCGCGGGCACGGCCAACATGGCCGCGGTGCTGGTGGCCAAGAGCGTGGGCGGCAACATCTTCTACGGCTTCATCTCCGCCGTGGCCTTTGCCACCATCCTGGCCGTGGTTGCGGGCCTGACGCTGTCGGGCGCCTCGGCCGTGTCGCACGACCTGTACTCCACCGTGATCAAGGGCGGCAAGGCCGACAGCGCGTCCGAGCTCAAGGTCTCGCGCATGACCACCCTGGCCCTGGGCGTGATCGCCGTGCTGCTGGGCATTGCCTTCGAGAAGCAGAACATCGCCTTCATGGTGTCGCTGGCCTTCGCGATCGCCGCCTCGGCCAACTTCCCGGCACTGATCCTGTCCATCCTGTGGAAGAACTGCACCACGCGCGGCGCGGTGATCGGCGGCTTCATGGGCCTGATCTCCTCCGTGGGCCTGACCATCGTGTCGCCCTCGGTGTGGGAGGCCACGCTGGGCAACCCCGCGGGCTCGGCCCTGTTCCCCTACTCGTCGCCGGCCCTGTTCTCCATGGTCATCGGCTTCGTGGGCGTGTGGCTGTTCTCGATCACCGACAACAGCGCCCGCGCCAAGCAGGACCGCGAGGCCTTCCCGGCGCAGCAGGTGCGCTCCGAAACCGGTCTGGGCGCCGCAGGTGCATCGGGCCACTGAGCGATCCACACAACAGAGGGAGGGGCGTGAAAGCCCCCGCCAAGCCGGGCCCCAGGGCCCGGCTTTTTCTTGTGCAGCGCCCAGTGCCTTGCGCCTGGGGTCAGGCCTCGCGGCGCAGGCGCCGCAGCTTGATGAAGGCCATGGCCGCCATCACGGCATCGTTGAGTGCGTCGTGGGCCTCGCGCTCGGGCAGCCGCAGGTCCTGCATGAGGGTGGCAAAGCGCAGGTCGATATCGGCATTGGCCTGCTGCTGGTAGGGCGGCAGCTGGCGGAACTTGTAGTCGTAGTACATGGCCGACACCTCGATCTTCTGCTGCGGCAGGCCCATGCCCAGCAGAGGCCAGATGGCGCGGTTGAGCATGGCCACATCGAACTCGAGGTAGTAGCCGACAAGCGGCCGGCTGCCGATGAAGCGCATGAGCCGGCGCATGGCCTCGTCCTTGGGCAGGCCACCGGCCACGTCACGCTCGCGCAGGCGGTGGATGCGCACGCTGTCGGCGCTCACGCCCTTTTCCGGGCGGATGAGCAGCTCCAGGCGCTCACTTGTCAGGATGCGCTCGCCCACGATGCGCACCGCGCCCACGGAGATGATCTCGTCGCTGCGGGTGTTCAGGCCCGTGGTCTCGCAATCGAGCGCCACCCATTCGTCGTGCGGCGGCGGGTCGAACATGTAGGAAAACTCCGGCTCGCCCAGGTGGTAGACCAGCCACCAGCGGCGCAGCCGCTCCCACCACAGCGGCGCCAGATTGCTGTAATGCCGGCTCATCGCAGGGTCTCCACGGTGCTCATACCGCGTCCATGCGCAGGCGCTGGTGCAGGAAGGCCTTGAAGCGCTTGACCACGGACAGCGTGTCCTTGAGCAGGTCGCGCTGCAGGCTGGTGAGTCTGGCCGGGTCGACATTGCCGGTCACGCTGCGCTGCATTTCCAGCTCGTCGAGGCCGGCCTGCAGGCGCAGCTCCATGAGGAAGTGCAGGCCCTGCAGCAGCTCCTGGCCCAGCTCCGGGTCGAGCTGGCCCTCGCCCTGCAGCGCGGCAATGCGCTCGGCCGTGCTCGTGGCCGTGATGCGCCGCGCCAGCGCCAGGCTGCGCACGCCGTGAACGATGGGGAAGATGCCCGCCTTCTTGAGGTTGACGAGCGTCACGTCCTCGATGCCCAGCAGCCGGCCCCACCAGCCCGCGGGGCTGCCGAAGGCGTCGATGGCCAGCGCGAAGCGGGCGATCAGCGCGTCGTTCTCGGCGCCCAGCTGGAACAGCCGCTGGCGCACCGCCGCCAGCAGCTGCGCGTCGCCGGCGACGGCGTGCGCGTCCAGAAAGATGGCCAGGTTCATCAGGCTGTCGCCCTCGGGCCTGAGCAGCCAGCCGCGCGCACGGTCGCCAAACTCGCTCACCGTGCCGCGCCAGGCCGGGTTGCTGACCATGATGTGGCCCGGGCATTCGGGGTAGCCAAAGCGCGCCAGCGCCTCGGAAAAGCGCTCGCAGATGGCCTGCAGGTCGGCCGGCGGCGCGTAGCCGTCGCGCAGCAGCAGGCCGTTGTCCTGGTCGGTCTTCAAGAGCTGCTCGCCGCGCCCCTCGCTGCCCATGACGAACAGACAGCTGTTGGCCAGCAGATCGGGTGGGGCAATCATCTGCCAGGCGCGCTCGAACAGCCGCGCATTGAGCTGCTGCACCAGCTGCGCCACCAGCGCGATGCGCGTGCCGCTGCGGTGCAACACCGAAACCAGGCGCGTGACCTGGGCCGCGGCCTGCTCGAGCGCGGCCAGGTCGCGCGCCTGCTCGATGTGCACCGTGATCAGGTGCGACTGGTTGGCTAGGAAGCTGAACAGGTCCAGCGCCTCGAGAATGCCCAGCACCCGGTCGTCGTCGCCCAGCACCGCCAGCCGGTGCACGCGCGCGCGCAGCAGCAGGGCCATGGCGTCGCCCAGCTGGTCGCCGGCACGCACGGTGACCAGCGGGTGGCTGGCAAGCTCACCCACGGTGATCTGCGTGAGCGGCCGGCCGTCGAGGATGGCGCGCTGCAGCGTGGTGTTGGAGAAGATGCCCAGGCCATCGGGCAGGCCGCTGACCAGCACGCTGGTCGTGCGCTGCTCCTGGAACACGCGCACCACGGAGACGATGTCCGTGCCCGCATCGACCACATGGGCCGGGCGCAGAAACGCCTGGTCCACGCGCGCGAGCGTGAGCGACTGCATCTCGTGCTGCTCGGCGCGCTGCGCCAGGGTGCTGAGCTTCTGCCCGAGGTCGGAAAACAGCAGCGCGCCGAAGCCGCGGTTGCGCGCGATCAGCTCCTTGACCGTGGCGCGCGCGAGTTGGTAGGCGACAAGCTCCTCGGCCACGGTGAAGCGGCTGCTGACGCGGCCCGCCACCAGGCCGCGGCCGTCGAAACAGTCGTCGGGCCCATATGTGGCCAGCACCTCCTCGCCCTCGGTCTGCGTGACAAAGCCCTTGATGATGACGAACAGATGCTCGGGCGCATCCCCCACGTCGAGCACCACGGCCCCCTCGGGGTAGTAGGCGATGTCCACGCTATCGCGGACCAGGGCCTGCTCCTCGGGGCTCAGGCAGTCGAACGGCGAGGCGGAGAAGTTGAAGGCGTTGGGCATGCGCCCGATTCAAGCGCCCAAGCCTTGCGGCACGCTTGCAGCGCGCTGCCAATGCGTGTCGAACCAGGCGTCGCCGTCGAGGCAGGCGCGCAGCATGGGCAGGCTGTCCAGGCCCCAGAACAGCCGGCCGTCGACCTCGAACGTGGGCACGCCGAACACGCCGCGCGCGGCCGCGTCCTCGGTGTTCTCGCGCAGCAGGCGCTTGGCACGCTCGGGCGCGCCCTCATCCTGGCGCAGCTGTTCGGCCAGTTGTGCGCGCAGGGCATCGAGCCGCGCGGGGTCGAGCGCATCCGCCCCGCCCTGCCAGACATGGCGCAGGATGCTGCCCGCCACGAAGCGGTTGACGAGGCCGTCGTCGCTGCACTCGAGCGCCAGGCGCAGCAGTGGCAGCGGCGGGAAGGGATGGCGCGCCGGCATCTCCAGCCCCACACCCAGACTGTGGCCCAGCCAGCTCACATGGCGGTAGGTCCAGGCACGCTTGGGTTCAATGCCCGCAGGGCCGGGGTTGCCATGCTGCTTGAGCAGCGCGCCCAGCAGCACCGGGCGGTAGCTCAGGCGATAGGACAGGCCCTCGAGCACCTGGGGCAGGCGATCGAAGGCCAGCCAGGCATAGGGCGAGACAAAGTCGAGATAAAAGGTGATGTGCTTCACGACAGCTCCTCAGGCAGCGCCAGCCCGGCGCGGCGCAGCAGCGCGGCCCAGATGGCGCGGCGCTCGTCATTGCCGGCCTGCGACCAGGCGCGGATCTCGTCCAGGGTACGGAAGCACCCCTCGCAATGGCTGCGATCGGGCGACATGCGGCACACCGAGATACAGGGCGATGGCACGGCCGCAGAATCAGATACAAATTGGCCTCCAGCGCTTATCTGGCAAGCGCGAGCAGCTAGCATTTTTGTTGAACTCATGGCTGTTGCGTGACATCTGCCAGGGGCGCACCCGTGAGCCGCTCCAGGTCCTGCGGCCGCAGCTGGAACACGCCATGCGGATGGCCGGCCGCGGCCCAGATGACGTCAAAGCGCAGAAGCTCGCGGTCGATCAGCGTGACCGGCGGCTCGGCATGGGCCAGGGGCGAGACGCCGCCGATGGAAAACCCCGTGCGCGCCTTGACGAACTCGGCATCGGCGCGGCCCGTCTTGCCCACCAGCGCATCCACCTTTTTCTCGTCCACGCGCCGGTCGCCCGAGGTGATGACGAGCACGGCCGCGTCGTCCGCCCGGCGCCGGAAGATGATGCTCTTGGCGATCTGGCCCACGGCAATGCCGAGCGCGTCGGCCGCCTGCTGGGCGGTGCGCGCCGCATCACTGAGCATCACCGGCATGTGCGGGTGACCGGCTGCCTCCAGGGCGGCGGCCACGCGGCGCACGCCCTCGGGCAGCGCCATCAGTTCGGCTCCACACATGACGCCTACCCCTCGCGCTTGTTGATAAGCGCCACGGCCGTGCGCGAATTGGGTTTACGGCCCAGAAAGTCGCTGATGTACGCGCCCGCGTCCACCAGCCTGTCGAGGTCAATGCCCGTGGCTATGCCCATGCCATTCAGCATGAACACGAGGTCCTCCGTGGCCACATTGCCCGTCGCGCCCTTGGCATAGGGGCAGCCGCCCAGGCCGGCGATGGAGGACTGGAAGTTCCACACGCCGAGCTCCAGCGCCGCCAGCGTGTTGGCCAGGGCCTGGCCGTAGGTGTCGTGGAAATGCCCGCTGATCTGGTCGATGCCGAAATGCTGCGCGGCGGCCTCGATCGCGCGCTGCACCTTGGTGGGCGTGCCCACGCCTATGGTGTCGGCCACGTCCACGCGCTCCACGCCTATGCCCTTCATCAGGCCGGCCAGGTAGGCCACGCGCTCGGGGGCGATGTCACCCTCGTAGGGGCATCCCACGGTGCAGCTCATGGCGCCGCGCACGGCCACGCCGGCTGCCTTGGCGGCCGCGACGACGGGCGCGAAGCGCTCGATGCTCTCGGCAATGCTGCAGTTGATGTTCTTCTGGCTGAATGCCTCGCTCGCCGCGCCGAAGACGACGATCTCGTCGGGCCTGTCAAGCGCGGCCGCCTCCCAGCCCTTGAGGTTGGGCGTGAGCACGCTGTAGCGCACGCCGGCCTGGCGCGTGATGCCGGCCATGACCTCGTGGTTGTCGGCCATCTGCGGCACCCATTTGGGGCTCACGTAGCTCGTGACCTCGATTTCCTTGAGGCCCGCGTCCTGCAGGCGCCGCACCAGTTCTATCTTGGTAGCGGCGGGCACGGGTTGCTTTTCGTTCTGCAGGCCGTCGCGCGGGCCTACGTCGATGATGCGGACTTGGGATGGCAGGGGCATGGTGGTTCCTTGGGGTCAGTAGCCGCGGGCATGGTCGACGATGCCCGCGATGGGCTCGCCGCGTTCGAGCGCCGTCATCTTGCGGGCGATCTGGGCAATGCTCTCGTCACGCAGCGTGCGCGCCGAGGTGTGGGGTGTGAGGGTGATGCGCGGATGCTGCCAGAACGGGTGGCCCGCGGGCAGCGGCTCCGTGCGGAACACGTCGAGCGTCGCGCCCGCCACATGGCCGCTTTCGATCAGCGCCAGCAGGTCCTCATCGACCAGATGCGCGCCGCGCGCCACGTTGATCACATAGGCGCCGGGCAGCAGGCGCGAGAGCGTGTCACGGTCGATGATGTCCCGCGTCTCGGGCGTGAGCGGCAACAGGTTGACCAGCACACGGGTCGCGGCCAGGAAGTCGTTGAAACCCTGCTGCCCGCTGTAGCAGCGCACGCCATCGAGCTGGCGCGGTCCGCGGCTCCAGCCCAACACGGGAAAGTCGAACTGCGCCACGGCACGCGCCACGCGCGCGCCGAGCACGCCCAGGCCCATGATGCCGACGGGAAAGTCCTCGCGCAGGCGCGGCCTGCGGTAGCTCCAGCGGCCGGCGCGCATGTCGGCCTCGTAGCCGTCGAACTCGCGAAAGTGCCGCACCAGCGCATGGCACACATATTCGGCCATCTGCACGGCCATGCCCGCATCGTCCAGGCGCACCACGCGCATGGCGGGCGGCAGGCGCAGCCCCAGCAGCGCATCCACGCCCGCACCGATGTTGAACAAGGCCTTGAGGCCCGCCTGCTCGTCGATGAACTGCTGCGGCGGCGCCCAGACCACGGCGTAGTCGGCCTGGGGCGCGCCCGGCTGCCAGACGGAGACATCCGCGCCCGGCAGCGCGGCAGCCAGCCCCTCCAGCCAGGGTTCGGCCTTGGCACCGGTACAGCAAAAGGTGATCTTCATGGCACCGTAGCCTACCCCGCCTGGCCCGTGCCTGCGCTCAGGCCGCGGAAAGCCTGAGCAACTCGGCGCCCTCGGCTACCTGATCGCCGGGCGCGTAGAGCAGCTCGGCCACCACGCCGTCGGCCGGCGCGGCGATGGTGTGCTCCATCTTCATGGCCTCCATCACGGCCAGGGGCTGGCCCTTGGCCACCTTGTCGCCGGCCTTGACGGCGAACGACACCACCTTGCCCGGCATGGGGGCCGTGAGGCGCCCGCCCTCGCCCGCGGCCTCGCCGGCATGGGCCAGCAGATCGAGCGCCTCGATGCGCGTGGCGCCCTGCGGCGTGAAGACATGGTCGCTCTCACCCTGGGCGTAGACCACGGCACGCGTGCGCTGGCCCGCGTACTGCAGGTCGATGGCGCCGCCGGCCGCGGGCGCGAAGGCCAGCGGCCCGCGCACCGCGGACTCGCCCTCGCCCACCTCCAGGCCGTAGCCGCCATCGCGCTCGTAGCTCAGCCAGGCCTTGGCATGCTGGCCGCCGAAGTCGAACTCGAAGCGGCGCCGGCAGGGCGTGAGCGAGCGCCAGCCGTCGCGGCGGCCGAACGGGTCGGCGCCCTGCCCGGCCTGCTCGCGCTGCAGCTGGCTGGCCACGGCGGCGGCGGCGGCCAGCGGCAGGCCGACCTTCTCCTGGCCGAACAGCCGGGCCTCTTCGCGCTGGATCAGCGCCGTATCGAGCCGCGCCTGCGTGAACGCGTCGCTTGCCACCACATGGCGCAGAAACTGCACATTGGTCGCCAGGCCCACGATGTGCGTCTGGGCCAGCGCATCGTCGAGCCGCGCCAGCGCCTGCGCGCGGTCGTCGCCATGCACGATGAGCTTGGCGATCATGCTGTCGTAGAACGGGCTGATGGCGTCGCCCTCGCGCACGCCGTCGTCGATGCGCACCGGGCTGCGCTCAAAGCTGGTGCAGGCGGGCTTGCAGTAGACGGCGAGGCGCCCGGTGGCGGGCAGGAAATTGTTGTCGGGGTTCTCGGCGCAGATGCGCGCCTCGATGGCGTGGCCGATGATGCGCAGCTCGTCCTGGCGCTTTGGCAGCGGCTCGCCGCTGGCCACGCGCAGCTGCCATTCGACCAGGTCTTCGCCGGTGATCGCCTCGGTCACCGGGTGCTCGACCTGCAGACGGGTGTTCATCTCCATGAAGTAGAACTTCATCTGCTCCGGCGCCTCGTAGCCGCCCGGCTGCTCGACGATGAACTCCACCGTGCCCGCGCCCACGTAGCCCACGGCCTGGGCCGCGGCCACGGCGGCCTGGCCCATCTTCTGGCGCATGGCCTCGGTCATGCCGGGAGCTGGTGCTTCTTCCAGCACCTTCTGGTGGCGGCGCTGCACAGAGCAGTCGCGCTCGAACAGGTAGACGCAGTTGCCTTGGCTGTCGCCAAACACCTGGATCTCGATGTGGCGCGGGCGCTGCACGTATTTCTCGACCAGCACGGCATCGTTGCCGAAGCTGTTGATGGCCTCGCGCTTGCAGGATTCGAGCGCAGCGGCGAAGTCCTCGCTTTTCTCCACCAGGCGCATGCCCTTGCCGCCGCCGCCTGCGCTGGCCTTGATGAGCACGGGGTAGCCGATGGCGTCGGCCTCGCGCTGCAAGAGCTGCGGATCTTGATCGACGCCCTGATAGCCGGGCACCAGCGGCACGCCGGCCTTGGCCATGAGGCGCTTGGACTCGGCCTTGAGGCCCATGGCCAGGATGGCGCTGGCGGGCGGGCCTATGAAGACCAGACCGGCCGCGGCGCAGGCATTGGCGAAGTCCTCGTTCTCGCTCAAGAAACCGTAGCCGGGGTGGATGGCCTGTGCGCCCGTTTGCCGGGCGGCCTCGATGATGCGCTCCCAGCGCAGGTAACTGTCCTTGGGCGCGCTGCCGCCGATGTGCACGGCCTCGTCGCAGGCGGCGACATGCTTGGCGTTGGCGTCGGCGTCGGAGTACACGGCAACGGTCTTGACGCCCAGGCGCTTGGCGGTAGCCGCCACCCGGCACGCGATCTCGCCTCTGTTAGCAATCAGGATTTTTTGGAACATTCAGGCCACCTTGGCAGAAGCAGAAAACACGGAGGAAACGCGCCGCAGCACGGCGCGCAGAAACTTGAACAGCACCACCAGCAGCAACACCGATACCAGCAGCGCCACCGCGAGCGCGATGCCGAACGCCAGCGGGTGCTGCGTGGCCAGCCAGACGACGCCCACGACCAGGCCATCCTCCAGAAACGACAGGCCCCAGTTGGAGAACGGCTCGGGCGAGGTGTTGGCCGCCGCGCGCGTGGTCATCTTGGTGGCCAGCGCCGTGGCCGACAGCGTGCCGCCGAGCAGGCCCGCCGCCACGGCCATGGTGGCGTTGTCGGCGCCGAACACGCCGGCCGCCAGCAGCGCGCCCGCGGGCACGCGGATGAAGGCGTGCAACGCATCCCAGGCGCTGTCCAGCCAGGGCAGCTTGTCGGCAAAGAACTCGACCAGCAGCATGAAGCCGCTGGCGGCCAGCACCAGCGGGTGCTGCAGCACGGTCAGGGCCGGCGGCAGCGCCAGCCAGCCCAGCGCGCCCATGCCGCCGACGAGGAACACCACGGCATAGAGCCGCAGCCCGCTGGCCCAGCCCAGGGCCGCGGCCAGCGCCAGCAGGCCGGGCATGTCCAGCTGCTGCGTGGCGCGCGCCGCGCCCTCGGCCACGGCCTGGGCCGTGTCCGCATCGATGTGCAGGCCCACGCGGTGGAGCCATTGCACAAAGGAGAGCCAGAGGGTGTCCATCGCAGCTCAGCTATCAGCCCAACCAGCTCGGCTTGCGCTTTTGCAGGAAGGACTGCACGCCCTCGCGGCCCTCGTCGCTCGCGCGTATGTCGGCAATGCCCTCGACGGTGGCGGCGATCAGGCCGGCGTTGATCTCGCGCTCGGCGACGTGAAGCACCAGCTTCTTGCAGGCGCGCATGGCGTTGGGGCTGGCGCTCGTCAATGCCTTCACCAGGGCGTCGACGCGCGCGTCAAGCTGCTCGGCCGCCACCACCTCGTGCACAAAGCCTATGCGCAGCGCCTCCTGCGCGTCAAAGCGCTCGGCCGTGAGGAAGTAGCGGTGCGCAGCGCGCGCGCCCATGGCGCGGATCACATAGGGGCTGATGGTGGCCGGAATCAGGCCGATCTTCACTTCGCTGAGGCAAAAGCCCACCGTGTCCACGGCCACTGCCATGTCGCAGGCGGCCACCAGGCCCATGCCGCCCGCGTAGACGTCGCCCTGCACGCGCGCCACCGTGGGCTTCTCGCATTCGTAGATCACGCGCAGCATCTCGGCGAGCTTGGCTGCGTCCTGCAGGTTCTCCTCGCGCGTGTAGTCGGCCATGCGGCGCATCCAGTTCAGGTTGGCGCCCGCGCAGAAGGCCGGGCCCTCGGCCGCCAGCACCACGGCGCGCACGTCGGCGCGCGCGCCCACCTCGGTGAATGCCGCGGTGATCTCGGCGATGACCTCGTCGCTGAAGGCGTTGCGCACCTCGGGCTGGGTCAGTGTGATGGTGGCGCGGTGGCCCTCGTAGCGGATGGAAATGGCGCTCATGCTGGCCCCCTTACATGCGGAAGACGCCGAACTTCACGTCCGGTACCGGTGCGTGGCGCGCGGCCGCCAGGCCCAGGGCCAACACGCGGCGCGTGTCGGCCGGGTCGATGATGCCGTCGTCCCACAGGCGCGCGGTGGCGTAGTAGGGATGGCCCTGCTTCTCGTACTGCTGGCGGATGGGTGCCTTGAAGGCCTCCTCCTCCTCGGCGCTCCACTGGCCGCCCTTGGCCTCTATGCCGTCGCGCTTGACGGTGGCCAGCACGCTCGCGGCCTGCTCGCCGCCCATCACGCTGATGCGCGCGTTGGGCCACATCCAGAGGAAGCGCGGCGAGTACGCGCGCCCGCACATGCCGTAGTTGCCGGCGCCGAAGCTGCCGCCGATGATGATGGTGAACTTGGGCACATTGGCCGTGGCCACGGCCGTGACCATCTTGGCGCCATGGCGCGCGATGCCCTCGTTCTCGTACTTGCGCCCGACCATGAAGCCCGTGATGTTCTGCAGGAACACGAGCGGAATCTTGCGCTGGCAGCACAGCTCGATGAAATGCGCGCCCTTTTGCGCGGACTCGGAAAACAGGATGCCGTTGTTGGCCACGATGCCCACGGCCATGCCCTCGATACGCGCGAAGCCGCAGACCAGGGTGTTGCCGTAGCGCGCCTTGAACTCGTCGAAGCGGCTGCCGTCGACGATGCGGGCGATGATCTCGCGCACGTCGAACGGCTTGCGCGTGTCCGTGGGGATCACGCCATAGAGCTCTTCTGCTGCATATTTAGGAGCTTCCGGCGCTTCATCCTCGGGCGCTGCAGGCCGTTTTCTATTGAGATTGGCGACGGCCGAACGGGCCAGTGCCAGCGCGTGCAGATCGCTTTGCGCGAGGTGGTCGGCCACGCCCGACAGGCGCGTGTGCACGTCGCCACCGCCCAAGTCCTCGCTGCTCACCACCTCGCCCGTGGCGGCCTTCACGAGCGGCGGGCCGCCGAGGAAGATGGTGCCCTGGTTCTTGACGATGATGGTCTCGTCGCTCATGGCCGGCACATAGGCGCCACCGGCCGTGCAGGAGCCCATGACCACGGCGATCTGGGCCAGGCCCATGGCGCTCATGTTGGCCTGGTTGTAGAAGATGCGGCCGAAATGGTCGCGGTCGGGGAAGACCTCGTCCTGGTTGGGCAGGTTGGCCCCGCCGGAGTCCACCAGATAGATGCAGGGCAGGTGGTTCTGCTCGGCGATCTCCTGCGCGCGCAGATGCTTCTTGACGGTGACCGGGTAGTAGGTGCCGCCCTTCACGGTGGCGTCGTTGCACACAATCATGCAGTCCACGCCCGAGACGCGGCCTATGCCCGCGATCAGGCCGGCGCCGGGCGCATCGTTGCCATACATGTTGAGCGCGGCCAGCGGCGCGATCTCCAGAAACGGCGTGCCCGGGTCGAGCAGCATCTCCACACGCTCGCGCGGCAGCAGCTTGCGGCGCGCCACATGCTTGGCGCGCGCGGCCTCGCCGCCGCCCTGGGCCACGCGCTCGACATGGGCGCGCAGGTCATCGACCACGGCGCGCATGGCGGCAGCGTTGGCCTGAAAGTCCGCCGAGCGCGGATTGAGTTGGGATTCGAGAATCATGCTGTCTTACCTTCCTGCAGGCCGAGCTCTTCCTTCATGGCGTCCCGGATCTTGAACTTTTGAATCTTGCCGGTCACCGTCATCGGAAAGGCGGTGACGAAGCGGATGTAGCGCGGCACCTTGTAGTGCGCAATCTGCCCTTTGCAGAAGGCGCGGATGTCGTCCTCGGTCGGGCTGCTGCCGGGCTTGGCGATGATCCAGGCGCACAGCTCCTCGCCGTATTTCTCGTCGGGCACGCCCACCACCTGCACGTCCTGCACCTGGGGATGGCGGTAGAGGAATTCCTCGATCTCGCGCGGGTAGAGGTTTTCGCCGCCGCGTATCACCATGTCCTTGATGCGGCCGACGATGTTCACATAGCCCTCGGCGTCCATGGTGGCCAGGTCGCCCGTGTGCATCCAGCCCTCGGCATCGATGGCCTCGCGCGTCTTCTCGACGTCGCCCCAGTAGCCATGCATGACGGAGTAGCCGCGCGTGCACAGCTCGCCGCGCTCGCCGCGGGCCACGACGGCGCCGCTCTCGGGGTCGATGATCTTCACCTCCAGGTGCGGCTGCACGCGGCCCACGGTGGAGACGCGCTTTTCCAGGGGCGTGTCGGCGTCGCTCTGGCAGCTCACGGGGCTGGTCTCGGTCATGCCGTAGGCAATCGTCACCTCGGCCATGTGCATGTCGGCCTGCACGCGCTTCATGACCTCGATCGGGCAGGGACTGCCGGCCATGATGCCGGTGCGCAGCGTGGACAGGTCGAACTCGGCAAAGCGCGGGTGGTCGAGCTCGGCGATGAACATGGTGGGCACACCATGCAGGCCGGTGCAACGCTCGGCCTGCACGGTCTCGAGCACCGCCAGCGGATCGAAGCCGTCGTTCGGGTAGACGATGGTGCTGCCATGCGTGATGCAGGCCAGGTTGCCCAGCACCATGCCGAAGCAGTGGTACAGCGGCACGGGAATGCACAGCCGGTCGGCCGGCGTGAGCCTCATGCACTCGCCGATGAAGAAGCCGTTGTTCAGGATGTTGCGGTGCGTCAGCGTGGCGCCCTTGGGGAAGCCCGTGGTGCCGCTGGTGAACTGGATGTTGATAGGGTCGCTGTTCCTGAGCGTGGCGCCAATGGCGTCAATGCGCGCATCGCCCGCATCGCCGCGCGCCATCAGCTCCGAAAAGCGCAACATGCCGGGCTGCTCGGCGCCCTCGCCCGCGACGTCGATCCAGACCACGCTGCGCAGCGTGGGCAGGCGCTTGGCGGCCAGCATGCCGGGCAGGCACAGGGCGAGCTCGGGCGCGAGCTCGCGCAGCATGCCCAGATAGTCGCTGGTCTTGAAGCTGGGCATGGTGACCAGGGCCTTGCAGCCGACCTTGTTGAGCGCGTACTCCACCTCGGCCGTGCGGTAGGCGGGGTTGATGTTGACCAGCACCAGACCCACCTGCGCCGTGGCCAGCTGCATCAGCACCCATTCGGCGTTGTTGTGCGACCAGATACCGATGCGGTCGCCGGGCTCAAGGCCCATGCCCAGGAGGGCGCTGGCCAGCTGGCGCGCCGCCTGGTGCAGCTCGGCATAGCTGTAGCGCAGGCCCTGGTGGCGGCTCACCAGGGCCTCGTGCCCGGGCTGGCGGCGCGCCATGTCGGCGAAGAAGTCGCCAATGGTGGCCTCGATCAATGGGGTGTCCGTGGTGCCGCGCGCATGACTGGCCGAAGGGTTGGCGAGGTCCATTTCCTGTCTCCTGGGCTGTGGTATGGGCGGCAGGCGCCCATCTGGCGATGGGGCAAAGCATACGCCGCAGGGCGCCCGCAGCAAACACCGATAAGGGCCATGAAGGTTGCAAATTGCGCCACCCATGGGCAGACTTGCGCCATGGCCACGCGACCCCACGGCACCCCATCCTCCTCCGCCCCCTCCACCACCCCCAAGGCGGCCACGCCCATGGCGTTCGTGCAGGCCATCGTGCAGGCCTACAGGGCGCGCGGCATGGACCCCGGCGCGGCCCTGGAACAGGCACAAATCACGCCAGAACAACTGCACGACAGCCAGGCACGCATCACGAGCGGGCAGTTCGAGGCCCTGTCGGCCGCGGCCATGCGCGAGCTCGACGACGAGGCCCTGGGCTGGTTCTCGCGCCGCCTGCCCTGGGGCAGCTACGGCATGCTGGCGCGCGCCTCGCTGAGCGCGCCCTCGCTGGGCCTGGCGCTGGCGCGCTGGTGCCGCCACCACGCGCTGCTCACCGACGACATCCTGCTGCGGCTGACCAGCGAGGGCGAGCAGGCGCGCCTCGTCATCACCGAGCGGCGCGACCTGGGCCGGCTGCGCGAGTTCTGCCTGGTGTCCATGCTGCGCAACGCGCTGGGCCTGGCAAGCTGGTTCATCGACTCGCGCCTGCCGGTGCTGGAGGCCGAGTTCCCGTTTGACGCGCCGGCCCATGCGCCGGCCTATGGCGTGCTGTTCGACGGCCCCACGCGCTTTGCGGCCCCCTGCGCGGCCCTGCGCTTCGACGCGCGCTACCTGGCCCTGCCGCTCACGCGCGACGAGGCCGCCATGAAGCAGATGCTGCAGCACGCGCTGCCGCTCACCGTGCGCCAGTACCGGCGCGACCGGCTGCTCGTGGCGCGCGTGCGCCAGATCCTGACCACGGACCCGGGCAGCGCGCACAACGCCGGGCAATTGGCCGGGCGGCTGCACCTGTCCACGCGCACGCTGCACCGCCAGCTCAAGGAGGAAGGCGCGACGCTGCAGGCACTCAAGGACGAGGCGCGCAAGGCCCGCGCCACCGAGCTGCTGCAGCGCACGCGCCACCCCATCAAGCAGGTGGCCGCCGCCACGGGCTTTGCCAGCGAGAAGAGCTTCATCCGCGCCTTTCGCGCCTGGACCGGCCAGTCGCCCGCCCAGTTTCGGCGCCAGGGCGCATGGCCGGAGGCACAGCCGGACTGACGCGCCCTGGGACAAACCCTCAATTCCTGTAGCACCCCGCGCTTGTCTGGCGCCGCCACCAACGTCATTTCACCCCGATCGAGAGGACAAGACGGCCGCATGCCGCCAGTCACCGGCGGTGGCAGCACACCCCTGTGTCACAAGCCTGCACACCACTGGCCCAATCTGGAACACCCTGGCCGCGCGGCTGTGACAAAACCGGCATGGCGCCCATGCCGGCGGGCTGGCACGAAGCTTGATTACTCCCATGGCAGCCGGCCCATTCATTCCGGCCACAACCTCAATCAGGAGACCACCATGGACATGTTTGAACTCAAGCGCTTCAACCTCGACATCGCCTACCCCTATCGCCAGAAGTACGACAACTTCATCGGTGGCAAGTGGGTGGCGCCTGCGGCCGGCCGCTATTTCGACAATGTCTCCCCGATCACCGGAAAGCCCTTCTGCCAGGTCGCCCAGTCCGACGCCACCGACGTGAACCTGGCGCTCGACGCCGCCCACGCCGCCCAGGCCGCATGGGGCAAGACCTCGGTGACCGAGCGCTCCAACATCCTGCTGAAGATTGCCGACCGCATGGAGCAGAACCTGGAGCTGCTGGCGATCGCCGAGACCATTGACAACGGCAAGCCGCTGCGCGAGACCATGGCTGCCGACCTGCCGCTGGGCATCGACCATTTCCGCTACTTCGCCGGCTGCATCCGCGGTCAGGAGGGCACAATCTCCGAGATCGACGCCAACACCGTCGCCTACCACTTCCATGAGCCCATCGGCGTGGTCGGTCAGATCATCCCCTGGAACTTCCCCATCCTCATGGCCTGCTGGAAGCTCGCGCCCGCGCTGGCCGCAGGCTGCTCGGTGGTGATGAAGCCGGCCGAGCAGACGCCTGCCTCCATCATGGTGCTGATCGAGCTGATCGCCGACCTGCTGCCGCCGGGCGTGGTCAACATCGTCAACGGCTACGGCAAGGAAGCCGGCGAGGCCCTGGCGACCAGCAAGCGCATCGCAAAGATTGCCTTCACCGGATCCACCCCCGTGGGCCAGCGCATCCTGCACGCCGCGGCGGACAACCTGATTCCGTCCACCGTGGAGCTCGGCGGCAAGAGCCCGAACATCTTCTTTGCCGACGTGCTGGACGCCGACGACGAGTTCCTGGACAAGGCGCTCGAGGGCTTTGCCATGTTCGCGCTCAACCAGGGCGAGGTCTGCACCTGCCCCTCGCGCATCCTGGTGCAGGAGTCGATCTACGAGCGCTTCATGGAGCGTGCCGTGGCGCGCGTGCAGGCCATGAAGCAGGGCCACCCGCTGGACAAGAGCACCATGGTGGGCGCGCAGGTGTCGCAGCAGCAGCTCGACCGCATCCTGGGCTACATCGACATCGGCCGCGGCGAGGGTGCCCAATGCCTCACGGGCGGCGAGCGCCTGCGCGCCGGCGGTGAGATCAACGACGGCTTCTTCATCAAGCCCACGCTGCTGTTCGGCCAGAACCACATGCGTGTGTTCCAGGAGGAGATCTTCGGCCCCGTGGCCTCGGTGACCACCTTCAAGGACGTGCAGGACGCCGTGCGCATCGCCAACGACACCGAGTACGGCCTGGGCGCGGGCGTGTGGAGCCGCAACGGCAACGTCGCCTACCACATGGGCCGCGCCATCCAGGCAGGCCGCGTGTGGACCAACTGCTACCACCTGTACCCGGCGCACGCGGCCTTCGGCGGCTACAAGAAGTCGGGCATAGGCCGCGAGACGCACAAGCTCGCCCTGGGCAACTACCAGCAGACCAAGAACCTGCTGGTCAGCTACAACCCCAAGGCGCTGGGCTTCTTCTAAGCCGCCCTGCCACCCGGCCCGCCCTGCGGGCCGGGCCTTTTTTGCGTTTTGTGTCGTCGCAGGGCATGGCCAATGCGGGACGGTGCTGCCCTGCTCCTTGTTCACCTGTTCGGAGCGAAGGATTTGCCATGCCCGTTGCCCGCCCCCTCCCGCCCACCACCCGGCCACTGCGCCTGTCCACCCTGGCCTGCCTCATGGCGCTGGCCCAGGGTGCTGGCGCCCAGACCGGCGCCGGCGCCCCCGCCACCCTGCCCGACGTCACCGTGCGCAGCACCCTGGTGCAGTCGCCCCTGGACTACGCGCCGGCCTCGGTCACCCTCATCGACGGCGAGCGCCTGCGCGACCGCCAATGGCAGGTGAACCTGTCGGAGTCGCTCGCGGGCACGCCGGGGCTGCTGTTGCAGAACCGCCAGAACTACGCCCAGGACCTGCAGCTTTCGATTCGCGGCCATGGCGCGCGCTCGACCTTCGGCGTGCGCGGCGTGCAGGTGTTCGTCGACGGCATTCCCGCCACCATGCCCGACGGCCAGGGCCAGACCAATGCCATCGACCTGCAGTCGGTCGAGCGCATCGAGGTGCTGCGCGGCCCCTATGCGTCGATGTACGGCAACGCCTCGGGCGGCGTCATCAACGCCTACACCGAACGCGGCGAGGGCCGCCCGCGCGTGGACGCGAGCTTCGCCATGGGCAGCAACGGGCAGAAGCGCCTGGGCCTCAAGGCCAGCGGCGAGCGCGGCGGCCTGGGCTATGTGGTCAGCGCCAGCCGCTTTCTGACCGACGGCATTCGCCCGCAGAGCGCGGCCGACAAGAACATGTTCAATGCGCGCCTGGACACCGACCCCAGCGACAGCGGCCACCTGATGCTGGTCGCCAGCCACGTGAACGTGGACGCGCTCGACGCGGGCGGCGTCACGCCCGCCGACTGGGCCGCCAACCCGCGCGCCACAGCGTCCGGGCCGCTGACCTACAACGCGCGCAAATACATGCGCCAGACCCAGGTGGGCCTGAGCTACGACCACCGCGTGGACGGCAGCAACGCGCTGCGCCTCATGGTCTATGCGGGCCGGCGCCACATCACCCAATACCAATCCACACCCGCTGCGGCGCAAAGGCCTGCCACCAGCGCGGGCGGCGTGATCGACCTGGGGCGCGACTACGGCGGCGTGGACCTGCGCTGGGCGCATGACGCGCAGCTGGCCGGCGCCCCGCTGAACCTGGTGCTCGGCCTGTCGGCCAACATGGTCAAGGAGGACCGGCGCGGCTACAACAACTACCTGGGCAGCCAGCTGGGCGTGATGGGCGCGCTGCGCCGCGATGAGCGCAACACGCTGACCAATGCCGACCCCTACCTGCAGGCCAGCTGGGCGTTCGCGCCGCGCTGGAAGCTCGATGCCGGCCTGCGCTGGAGCCGCGTGAAGTTCGACTCGGAAGACCACTACGTCGCCCCCGGCAATGGCGACGACAGCGGCGACACGCGCTTCAGGCGCTGGCTGCCCATGCTCTCGGTGCAGCACGAGCTCAACGCCGCCACCCATGTCTACGCCTCGCTCGGCGGCGGCATGGAGACGCCCACGTTCAACGAGATCTCCTACCGCCCGGATCGCCTGCCGGGCCTGAACTTCGGCCTGCGGCCCGCCACCTCCACGAGCGCGGAGCTCGGCCTGCGCCAGCGCCTGGACGGCGACATGCTGCGCGGCCACTGGTCGGCGGCACTGTTTCGCACCAACACGCGCAACGAGATCGTCACCGCCGACAACACCGGCGGCCGCTCCACCTTCCACAACGCAGGGCGCACGCGCCGCCAGGGCGCCGAGCTGGCCACCGAGCTCTGGCTCGCACCCCAGTGGCAGCTGAGCGGCGCGCTGACGCTGCTGGACGCCAAGCTGCGCGACGGCTTCTGCAACGCGGCCGGCACCAGCTGCGTGGCCGCGGGCAAGCGCATCGCCGGCACGGCGCGCACCCAGGCCGCGCTGGGGCTGGACTGGCGCCCGCACAACGACTGGCGCGTGGGCACGAGCTGGCGCCATGTCAGCGCCGTGGCCGCCAACGACAGCAACAGCGTCGAGGCGCCGAGCTATCACGTTCTGGCCCTGAGCGCGAGCTACACGCGCCAATGGGGCCCGTGGAAGCTCAACGCCTTTGCGCGTATCGACAACCTGAGCGACAAGAACTACGTGGGCTCGGTCATCGTCAACGAGGGCAATGGCCGCTTCTTCGAGGCCGCGCCCGGGCGACAGTGGATGGCCGGCGTGGCGCTGAGCCACGCGTTCTGACGCCGGCGTTTGCTTGTTTTTCGATAGCTTGCGGCGCTTGTCCATCAAGCGCTGCAGGCATTTTTGACCAGTAGAAAAGGAGACACGACATGCGCCCCACATCCCTGCCCCGCACGGCCCTGGCCGTGGCCTGCACCGCCCTGCTGGCGGCCTGCGCCCATGGCCCGGGCGGCAACGCATCGACCGACGCCGATCCCACGGCCCTGGTGGACCAGCTCGAGGCCACGACGGGCAAGTTTGCCGGCCACCGCCGCTCCGGCGCCAAGGGCGTGTGCGCGGCGGGCAGCTTCGTCGGCAGCAGCCAGGCGCGCGCACTGTCGAGCGCCAGCGCCTTCAGCGGCCAGCCCGTGCCGGTGATTGCGCGCTTCTCGCTCACGGGCGCCAATCCCCAGGCACCCGACAACACCCGCGGTCAGCGCAACATGGCGCTGCAGTTCGACCTGCCCAGCGGCGAGCAATGGCGCATGGGCAACATCTCCGCCCCGGTGTTCGGCGCCGAGACACCGGCGCAGTTCCTCGGCCGCCTGGCCTCGCTGCAGCCCGACCCGGCCACCAAGAAGCCCGACGCGGCGCGCGTCAAGGCCTTTGCCGACGCCAATCCCCAGGTGCTGCTGCAGGGCAAGTACTTTGCCGCACAGCCCGTGCCGGCAAGTCTTGCCGGGCTCAACTACTGGGGCGTGCATGGTTTCGGCTTCGTCAACGCCCAGGGCCAGACCACCTGGGGCAAATGGGTGTTCGAGCCCGTGGGCGGCGTGCTGGGCCTGAGCGACGAGGAGGCCAAGGCGCGCGGCGCCAACTATCTGTTCAACGACCTGCGCCAGCGTGCCCAGGCCGGCCAGGTGGCATTCGACTTCAACCTGGAACTGGCCGAGCCCGGCGACCGCATCGACAGCGCCACCACGCCGCTGCCCGCGGGGCGCAGAAAGGTCAACCTCGGGCGGCTGACCATCACCTCCGTGTCCGCCGATGGCGCCGGCCCCTGCGTGGACATCAACTTCAGCCCGCTGGTGCTGCCACGCGGCGTCGTGCCCTCGAAGGATCCGATGCTGACCGCACGCGCGGCGCCCTACGCGATCTCGCTGCAGCGCCGCCTGTCGGAAAAGGCCCAGTAAGCCCACCACCCGGGCACCCGGCCGCCAGGACAGCCCCGGCACGCAGGCGTGCCGGGGCTGTCCTGGCAAACCTTTTGCTACAACCCTGGCGTCTTCCCAGGTTGTCAATCCTTCATTGGCCCGAAACAATTTGCGGTCTTGCCAATGGAGGTATCTTTGGCCCCTGTGTGCATGCCGAGCACGCAGCGATGCAAAGCAAAAGCCTCCGGAACGCCCCGCGATTCCGGATACAGGAGACAACATGGACACCACGGTGGTCAGGCAGACCCACATGGCCGATCAAACGACGCAGGAGCAGGACTGCGCATCGCTGATCGACCAGGCCCACCTGCGCTCCCGGGCCTATGGCATAGCGATCAACGATCGGCCCGATCACACGAGCCCAGGCGTCAGCGCGCTGAAGAACGCGCTCGAGGAAAACCGCTTCCTCTTCCAGCATGCCGTGCCGGTGATGGAGACGCTCTACAGCCAGATCGCCAACACCCACAGCATGGTGCTGCTGACCACGGCCCAGGGCATGGTGCTGCACTCCATGGGCGACCACGACTTTCTGGAGAAGGCCGATCAGGTGGCACTGACGCCCGGCATGGACTGGAGCGAGCAGGCCAAGGGCACGAACGCCGTGGGCACGGCGCTCACGACGCAGCAACCCGTGACAGTCCATGGCGACCAGCATTACCTGGACGTCAACCATGCGCTGACCTGCTCCTGCGCGCCCATCCTCGATCCCTACGGCCAGATCATCGGCGCGCTCGATGTCTCGGGCGACCACCGCAGCTACCACCAGCACACGCTGGCGCTGGTGCGCATGTCGGCGCAGATGATCGAGAACCACATGTTCGCGGGCAGCTTCCCCAAGGCCGTGCGCGTGCATTTCCATTCGCGCCCCGAGTTCCTGGGCACGCTGGTCGAGGGCATCGCGGCCTTCACGGCCGAGGGGCGCTTCGTCTCGGCCAACCGCAGCGCGCAGTTCCAGCTCGGCATGTCGTTCGGCGCGCTGCAGGCGCACACCTTCTCCTCGCTCTTCAACCTGCCGATCTCGGCCCTGTTCGAGCTGTTCGCCAGCCCCGGCGCCGCGCCGCGCCAGCTGTGCCTGCACAACGGCGTCACCGTCTGGTGCCGCACCGAGGTCAAGCCCGCAGGCCCCTGGGCCGCGCCCATCGTCTCGCCCATGCAGCACGAGGAGGCCGCGCCGCCGCCGCGCAGCAGCGCCGGCCCCGGCAGCGCGAGCAGCACGCCCGCACGCAGGGCACAGCTGTCCTGCCTGCAATACCTGGACACGGGCGACGCGCAACTGTCGGCCGTCATAGCCAAGCTGCGCAAGGTGGTCGACCGCGACATTCCCGTCATGATCCTGGGCGAGACGGGCACCGGCAAGGATCTGCTGGCCCAGGCCATACACAACGACTCGGCGCGCGCGCGCCAGCCCTTCGTGGCCGTCAACTGCGCCTCCATCCCCGACACGCTGATCGAGGCCGAGCTCTTCGGCTACGAGGAAGGCGCCTTCACGGGCGCGCGCAAGAAGGGCGCGCAGGGCAAGATCGCCCAGGCCCATGGCGGCACGCTGTTCCTCGACGAGATCGGCGACATGCCCAAGCATCTGCAGGCGCGCCTCTTGCGCGTGCTGCAGGAGCGCAAGGTCAGCCCGCTGGGCTCGGGCAAGGAGGTCGATGTCGACGTCACGGTCATCAGCGCCACGCACAAGAACCTCAAGGAACTGATCGCGCGCGGCGACTTCCGCGAGGATCTCTACTACCGCCTCAACGGTCTCGTGGTGCGCCTGCCCGCGCTGCGCGAGCGCACGGACTTTCATGCCGTGGTGCAGAAGGTGCTGCACGCGCTGTGCGAGGACTGCAGCCACATCCGGATTGCGCCCGATGTCATGGAGCTGCTGCAGGCCTACCACTGGCCGGGCAATGTGCGCCAGCTGCACAACCTGCTGCGCACCGCGGCCGTGATGGTGGACGACGACTGCACCATCCGCCTGGAGCATCTGCCCGATGACTTCCTCGACGAGCTGCGCACGCCCGCGTGCCCCGCGGCCGTCACCCAGCCGCCGGCCGCCGACGAGCTGGCCATGATGCCCGGCGTGGGCGCGCCGCCGCCGCCCGTCATGGATGCGCCAGGCGAGGACGGCCGCAGCCTGCAGGACGTGACCATCAACGCCATGGCACAGATGTTGCGTCTGCACAAGGGCAATGTGTCGGCGGCGGCCAAGGCGCTAGGCGTTTCTCGCAACACCATCTACCGCAAGAAGAACCTGCTGCCGCCTGATCTGCTCGACTGATTGAGGACAGGAGGCTTCCCGTGCCCGCGACGGCCCGCTACGACCGTTTTTCCGTCACCCTGCACTGGCTCATGGCCGTGCTCATCCTGGGCCAGATCGCCCTGGGCCTGTGGATGATCGGCCTGCCCAAGGATGGCACGGGCCTGCGCGCCTCCTGGTTCAACGTGCACAAGTCCTGGGGCATGGTGCTGGGCCTGCTGGTGCTGCTGCGCCTGGCCTGGGCGCTGCTGCGCCCGCGCGTGGCGCCTCTGCCGCAGGCACGCCACCTGCAGCTGGCCGCGCGCGGCGCCCATGGGCTGCTGTATGTGCTGATGCTTGTCATGCCCGTCTCGGGCTTTCTCGGTTCGGTGTTCTCGGGCTACCCCATCCGCTTCTTCGGCATGCAGCTGCCCAAGCTCGCCGAGCGCTGGGATGCGGCCAAGGAGCTGCTGAGCGCCGTGCACCAGGTATCGGCCGTGTCGCTGATCCTGCTCATCGCCCTGCATGTGCTGGCCTTCGTCTATCACCAGTTCGTGAAGAAGGAGCCGCTGCTGCAGCGCATGCGTCTGGGCAGGGACACTGCTCCAGGCACTGCGCCACGATGACACAGCTGCACCCACCCCTGTGACAACCACTGTGACCACCGCGCGGGGCCTGTGCACGCCGCGCGCCACCAACGGAGAACCACGCATGATCCTGCGCCGCCATCTGCTGCTGGCGGGCCTGTGCGGCATGACCGCCCGGGCCTCGCTGGCCAACAATCAGGACGCCACGGGGGGCGACCCCCTGGGCTCCATGCAATGGCCGGGCCTGCGCAAACACTATGCGCAGGACGCGCCGCTGCGCTTCACCGACGAGGTGGTGGTGCGCACACCCACCTTTGCCGAGGACGCGCTCAACGTGCCGCTGCAGGTGGACGCGCGCGCGCTGCAGCAGGTCGGCGGCGGCATTGCGCGCATGGTCGTCGTGGCCGACCGCAACCCCATACGCGAGGTGCTCGGCTTCGAGCCCCTGCGCTCCCTGCCCGTGCTGGCGTTTCGCATCCGACTCGAGCAGGCCTCGCCGATACGCTGCCTGGTGCAGACCCGCGACGGGCATTGGCATGTCGGCGGCGCCATGACCCAGGCCGCCGGCGGCGGCTGCACCGTGCCCGGCGCCTCGCGCACCGATGGCTCGTGGAGCCAGACGCTCAACCAGGTGCAGGCGCGCTTCTTCAGCAACCTCGCGGGCGCGAGCCGCCGCCTGCGCCTGCAGGTCATGCACCCCATGGACACGGGCCTGGTCGCGGGCATCCCCGCGTTCTATATCGAGCAGCTCGAACTGCGCGACGCGGCCGACCAGCCCTGGTGGCGGCTCGCGCTGCACGAACCGGTGTCGGAGAACCCGCTCATCACGCTGGAGATGCCCACCGAGGGCCCGCGCGAGTTCCGACTGCTCGGCCAGGACAACAACGGCAACCGCATCGCCGCAGAGGTGCGCGCATGAGGGCCCCCAGCACCCTGGCCATGGCGCTGGCCTGCGCCCTGTCGGTGTCAGCCCTGACACCCCTGCCTGCCATGGCGCAGGACGCGCATGGCATGCGGCCCGCCCCGCCCGCGCCCGACCAGACGCGCCTGAACTACCACCTGCGGCCGCGCCAGATCGCCGAGGGCACCTGGGTCATCGAGGGCGCCGTGGCCGACTTCCTGCCCGCCAACGGCTGCAACATCATCAACACCGCCTTCATCGCCACGGGCGACGGCGTCATCGTCATCAACACCGGGCCCTCGCGCCTGTATGGCGAGCAGCAGCGCCGCGCCATCGCTGCCGTCACGCCGGAGCCCGTGCGTGCGGTGCTCAACCTCAACCTCCATCCCGACTACTTCTTCGGCAACCAGGCCTGGGACGACGTGCCCACCCAGGCCCTGGCGGGCAGCATCGCGGGCATGCGCGCCGAGGGCGAGAGCTACGCGGACAACCTGTACCGCCTGTGCGGCGCCTGGATGCGCGGCACGCAGGCCACGCCGGCGCGCCAGGCGCTGGAGCCCGGCAGCTTCACGCAGGGCAAGCACCGGCTGGAGCTGCGCCGCCTGCAGGGCCACACGCGCGACGATCTGGTGCTCATCGACCACAGCACGGGCGTGCTGTTTGCCGGCGGCCTGGTGTTTGCCGAGCGCGTGCCCACCACGCCGCACGCCGACCCGGCGCAATGGCTGGCCAGCCTGGACCTGCTCGAGCAATGGCAGCGCCAGGGCCAGTTCACGCAGCTCGTGCCCAGCCACGGCCCCGTCGGCGAGGGACTGCAGGGCATTGGCCAGACGCGCGACTGGCTGCGCTGGCTCACGGGCTGGATGCAGGACAGCGCGCGCCAGGGCCTGGACCTGAGCGAGCTGCTGCGCGCACCCGTGCCCGAGCGCTTCGCGCGCTGGGCCGCCCAGCCCGCCGAGCTGCACCGCAGCCTGGCGCAGTGGTACCCGGCCTACGAGCGGCGCGCGCTGCAGGCGCCATAGTCCTTGCCAGCAAAAAAGGGCCGCTGTCACAGCGGCCCTTGGTGCTTCTGGTCATGGCATTTATTTCTGATCGCGCCGCTCCTCGAGGTAGGTGCGGATGGCCCAGATCGCCTCCTGCGTCAGGGTGCCCTCGAACGGCGGCATGTACACGCGCCCGTCGCGCGTGCGGCCGCGGCGTACCGTGCCGGCGTAGTAGTCGTCCATTTCCTGGAAGCACTGCTTGGCCTTGGCGGCGTCGGCATAGCCCGAGCATTCCTCGTCGAACTTGCGCAGGTCCGGCGCGATGCCGCCGGAGACGGCCTCCAGTCCATGGCAGCGCGCGCAGTTCTGGTTGTAGGCCGAGCTGCCGATGCGCAGCGCCTCCTTGTGCCCGGCCGTGCCGTTGCCGTAGGGATTGGACTCGAGCCATTTCGCGCCCAGCTGGGGCAGGCTGCTGGTGTCCACGGCCTGGGGCACCATGTCGCCGTGCGCCATGGCGGCGCTGGCGCCGGTTGCGAGGGCCAGGGCCAGCAGGCTGCGCCTGGCCGATGTGAGGAATGTGTGTCGCATGGGGTGTCTCCTGATGAATGAAACCTCGGATGACCCAGCGTGCGCAATTTGCGTGCCACCCTCGGCGCCGGCACGGCGGGGCGTGCACCGCTGTACCAGTTTGCGCCACCGGCCATGCGGCTGCTCCTGAAATGAACAGCTCCTGTGACGCAGCGTTGCGTTGATGGTCTTTGACACAGCGCAAACCATGACAAAACCGCGGCCCCAGGCCCGCCTTTGGCTGGCATACCTCTTGCAACGCTGTTGCCGTGATTCATCCACCACAACGCAAGGAGACATCCACCATGGCATCACCGGTATTCAAGCATCTGCGGCTGAGCGCCCTCGCTACCGCAGCCACCCTGGCCCTGACGGCGCATGCCGCCAACGTCAAGCCCGTCACCTGGGAAGACATCGCCAACGACGCCAAGACCACCGGCGACGTGCTCACCTATGGTCTGGGCCTGACGGCGCAGCGCTTCAGCCCGGCCAAGACGCTCAACACCAGGAACGTGGCCGGCCTGGTGCCCGTGTGGAGCTACTCCTTCGGCGGCGAAAAGCAGCGCGGCCAGGAGGCCCAGGCACTGGTCCATGACGGCGTGATCTACGTGACGGCCTCGTACTCGCGCTTCGTGGCGCTGGACGCGCGCACGGGCAAGCGCCTGTGGACCTATGAGCACCGCCTGCCCGAGGACATCCGCCCCTGCTGCGACGTGGTCAACCGCGGCCCGGCCATCTATGGCGACAAGGTGTACTTCGGCACGCTGGACGCGCGCATCGTGGCGCTGGACCGCAACACCGGCAAGGTGGTCTGGAACGAGAAGTTCGGCGACCACAAGGTGGGCTACACCATGACCGGCGCGCCCTTCATCGTGAAGGACCAGAAGAGCGGCAAGATGCTGCTGGTGCACGGCTCCTCGGGTGACGAATTCGGCGTGGTGGGCTGGCTCTATGCGCGCGACCCCGACACCGGCAAGGAAGTATGGGCGCGCCCCATGGTCGAAGGCCATGTGGGCCGCCTGAACGGCCAGCCCAGCACGCCCACGGGCGACCCCAAGGCCCCGACCTGGCCCAACGACCCGAACAGCCCCACCGGCAAGGCCGAGGCCTGGAGCCAGGGCGGCGGCGCGCCATGGCAGACGCCTTCCTACGACATCGAGACCAACACCATCGTCGTCGGCACCGGCAACCCCGCACCCTGGAACACCTGGAAGCGCACGGCCAAGGGCGACGACCCGCGCAACTGGCCCAGCCTGTACACCTCGGGCCAGGCCTACATCGACCCGACCACGGGTGACTTGAAGGGCTTCTTCTCGCACACGCCCAACGATGCCTGGGACTTCTCGGGCAACAACTCGGTGCTGCTGTTCGACTACAAGGACCCCAAGACCGGCAAGACCATCAAGGCCTCGGCCCATGCCGACCGCAATGGCTTCTTCTTCGTGACCGACCGCGAAAAACTCGCCAAGGCGGACGGCGGCCATCCCTGGAAGCAGAACGCCATCATCGGCGCCTACCCCTTCGTCGACGGCATCACCTGGGCCAAGGGCTTCGACCTCAAGACGGGCCTTCCGATCGAGAACAACAACCGTCCGCCCGAGCCCAAGGAGGGCGAGGAAAAGGGCGAGAGCATCTTCGTCTCACCACCGTTCCTGGGCGGCACGAACTGGATGCCCATGAGCTACAGCCCGGACAGCGGCCTGTTCTACATCCCGGCCAACCACTGGGCCATGGACTACTGGGCCGAGCACATCACCTACAAGGCCGGCGCGGCCTACCTGGGCCAGGGCTTCCGCATCAAGAAGCTGTATGACGACCATGTGGGCACGCTGCGCGCCATCAACCCGCAGACGGGCAAGATCGTCTGGGAGCATAAGGAGCAGTTCCCGCTGTGGGCCGGCACGCTGACGACCGCCGGCGGCCTGCTGTTCACCGGCACCTCGGACGGCTATGTCAAGGCCTTCGACAACAAGACGGGCAAGGAGCTGTGGAAGTTCCAGACCGGCTCGGGCGTCGTCTCCGTGCCCGTGACCTGGGAGATGGACGGCGAGCAGTACGTGGGCATCCAGTCGGGCTATGGCGGTGCCGTGCCGCTGTGGGGCGGCGACATGGCCGAGCTGACCAAGCAGGTCTCGCAGGGCGGCTCCATGTGGGTGTTCAAGCTGCCCAAGGCGCAGAAGGTGGCCGGCAAGTAAGCTGCGCACGCTGCGTTCTCCCTCCCCCTCGCCCGGGGAGGTTCGGGGTGGGGCCCGCGTCGACCGGGCCGCCACCCGCAATTGTCTGGAGCTGCCCATGCTTTCGTTCACCCACATCGCCCTGGCAGGGGCGCTCTGCCTGGCCTGGGCCGGCGGCGCCGCGGCCCAGCAGGCGCCGCAGGCCCAGGAGGGCGGGCCCGCCGGCGCGTCCGAGCCCCTGGTCGTCAACGGCTGCCCGATCTGGCCCTATACGCGCTGCCCCGGCGCCGACCTGCGTCACGCCAACCTCGTGGGCAAGAACCTCGCGGGCGCCGACCTGCGCGGCGCCGACCTCACGCGTGCCGACCTGCGCGGCGCCAACCTCTCGGCCGCAGACCTCGAGGGCGCCAACCTCACGGGGGCGCGCATGTCCAAGGCGTCGGCCGCCAATACCGACTTCAAGAACGCGCGCTTCATAGGCACGGACCTGGAGAGCGCGCGCCTCATGCGTTCGGACTTCTCGGGCGCCATCTTCGACGGCGCCAGCCTGGAGATGGCGCGCCTGAACCACGCCTGGTTCGTCGGCACGCGCTTCATCTCCAGCGACCTGCAGGAGGCCAAGTTCGTCGCCACCAACCTCACGAATGCCGTGTTCGAGGGCAACCACATCCTCTACACCCTGGTGTCCGAGTCCGAGCTGGGCGGCTGCAAGGGCTGCAGGCCCGACTGGAGGTGACATGCGGACGCTATCGTTTTACAAGCTGTTTGCGTGCTCCAGTATTGCGCTGGCGGCCATTTTCTCTCTCAATTCCCAGGCCATTGAACGCGTGGCGCCCCAGGTGGACACCACGGCACTTCCCCCCCAGGCCGCCACCTGGCAGGAGCCCAACCCGCTGCGCGGCAACGCCCAGGCAGCGGCCATTGGGCAGATCGCCTTCAACCAGAGCTGCGCGCGCTGCCACGGCCAGGACGCCAATGGCTCGCGCTCGCCCGCGCCGGATCTGCGGCGCATCAGCAAGGGCTGCCGGCGCATCCAGGACGAGGCCCTGCGCGAGCGCTGCCTGGCCGATGGCGACGCGTTCTTCATCAAGTCCGTGCGCTATGGCAAGCAGAAGTTCGGCATCGTCCACATGCCGCCCTGGGAGGGCGTGATCAGCCCCGAACTCGCCTGGGCGCTGCGCAGCTTTGTCGAGACGGCGCCTGCGCGTTAGCACAAAAATCTCTGGTTAGCGACATGTCTCAGGCAAGGTCGCAGGCCCTCACCCCCACCCTCTCCCAGAGGGAGAGGGAGCAAAGCCCGCGTGACCGATCGCCCTCGCCCCTTTGGGGAGAGGGAGGGGTGAGGGGCTTGCAGCGGCATGTCCATAGTCAGACAAAACCGGCCCCATCGCCCTGCAGTCAAGCGCTAACAGCTATTTTTTAGATAGCATCACCCACTCGTCACACAGGCACGCAGACAGGCCACCATGGCCGGCTCATGGCCCAGGTGGCCGCTCGCAGGCCGGTGCAGCCGCCCCCCGCCGGCGCGCGCCCAGCGCGCGCTGTTGGCGGGCGGGCAGATAGCGTCGAAGCGGCCATGCACCCAGTCCACGGTGATCGCCCCATGCGCCAACGCGCGCACAGCGGCGTCGAGCTCGCCCGGCCGCACAAAGCCGCGGCGGCGCAGGTAATGCACCTGCACGCGGTAGCGCACCCACAGCCCCGCATCCCTTGGCGTAGCCTGCGGCCGCTGCAGCGCAGCCTGCGCGCGGCGTTGCTGGCGCCGCAGCTGTGCCCAGGCGCGGCGCCCGGCGGCCGCGGCAGGTCCATCGCGCCCGCTGGCGTGGCGCAGCGCGCGGCGCATGCCGTGCAGGGCGTCGCGCATCTCGCGCAGGGCCCAGCCGCGCAGGGCGTGCAGGGCTGTCACAGAGGCTGCGTCGTAATGGAACAGTTGCTCCAGCCGGGACAGGGCCGCGGGCAGCGGCGCATGGGCGGGCACGGGCCAGCTGGCCTGCGGCGCACCTAGGGTTTTCCCGTGGCGGGCGCTGGGCAGCAGCAGGCCGCCGACCTCGCGCCGCGTGAGCGCAAAGGCCCCGCGCAGCACCAGGCGCTGCACCCGCCCGGGGTGGGCCTCGGCATAGCGCAGCGCCACCACCGTGCCCCAGGAGCCTGCCAGCAACGACCAGCGCTCCAGCCCCAGATGCCGGCGCAGCGCCTCCAGATCGGCCACCAGTGCATCCAGACGGTTGCCCGCCACGGCGCCGCGCGGCCGGCTGGCGCCTGCGCCGCGCTGGTCCGGGGCGATGACGCGCTGGCGCCGCAGATCGAACGGCGCGAGCAGCCCCGGCTGGCAGCCACTGCCGGGCCCGCCGTGCAGCAGCAGCCAGGGCTCGCCGCCTGGTGCGCCCATATCGCGCCAGGCCACGCGGTGCAGCGGCCCGCGCGCCAGCCACCGCGGCGCGGGCCAGGGGGAGGGGTTCAAGGTGGCATCGATCTTGCAGGTCATGGGTGCGGCCGTGTTCCAAGCGATGCACGGCTCGCAAACATGTTTCATGCCAACTCAAGCCTTTAAGGAGACCACCATGCAATGGACCGCACCCGCCTTCACCGATCTGCGTTTCGGTTTTGAGATCACCATGTACATCGCCAACCGTTGAGCCTGCGGCATCCCGGGCGGGGCAACCCGCCCGGGGTTCAAGGAGAAACTGCATCATGTATCTGCGTGTGCTCGGTTCTGCGGCCGGCGGTGGCTTTCCGCAGTGGAACTGCAACTGCCCCCAATGCAAGGGGCTGCGCGACGGCAGCCTGCATGCCCGTGCACGCACCCAGTCATCGATTGCGGTCAGCGCCAATGGGCTGGACTGGCTGCTGATCAACGCCTCGCCCGACATCCTCACGCAGATCCGCGACAACCCGGTGCTGCAGCCGGCGCGCGCGCGGCGCGACAGCGGCATTGCCGCCGTGCTGCTCATGGATGCGCAGATCGACCATGTCACCGGGCTGCTCATGCTGCGCGAGCGCGGCACGCCGCTGCCGCTCCTGGCCACGCCGCAGGTGCTGTCCGACATTGGCTCAGGCTTTCCCATCACCCAGATCCTGTCGCATTACTGCGGCGTGCAGACCCACGCCCTGCAGTGCGACGGCCGCGCCTTCGCCGTGCCCGGCCTGCCAGACATCACGCTGCACGCCGTGGCGCTGGACTCCAAGCCGCCACCGTATTCGCCGTTTCGCGGATCGCCCCGGCCGGGCGACAACATCGGCCTGGTGCTGGCCAATCCGGCCAATGGCCGCCGGGTTTTCTACGCCCCGGGCCTGGGCCAGATGACGCCCCAGCTCCTGGACCTCATGGCCGGCTGCGACGTGGTGCTGGTCGATGGCACCTTCTGGCACATGGACGAGATGCAGCGCCTGGGCCTGTCCTCCAAGACCGCGCTCGACATGGGCCATCTGCCGCAAAGCGGTGCGGGCGGCATGCTCGAACATCTGGCGCGACTGCCCGCCCGCGTGCGCAAGGTGCTCATCCACATCAACAACACCAACCCCATCCTGAACGAGGACTCCCCCGAGCGCGCCGAGCTCACGGCCGCCGGCGTGGAGGTCGCCCATGACGGCATGGAGATCCTGTTCTGACCGAGAGGCCGTCATGATGGACATCGCCACCTCCCCTGCGCCCGACCCCAGCCTGCCCGCCTGGAGCGCGGCCGAGTTCGAGGCGCAGCTGCGCAACAAGGGGCGCGCCTATCACATTCACCACCCGTTCAATGTGCGCATGAACGGCGGCGGCTGCACGCCCGAGGAGCTGCGCTGCTGGGTGGCCAACCGCTTCTACTACCAGGTCTGCATACCGCGCAAGGACGCGGCCATCCTGGCCAACATGCCCGACCGCGCGCACCGGCGCCTGTGGGTGGAGCGCATCCTCGACCATGACGGCTATGGCGACCACCAGGGCGCGGCCGCGGGCGGCATCGAGGCCTGGACGCGCCTGGGCGAGGCCGTGGGCATCGGCCGCGACGAGCTCTGGTCGCTGCGCCGCGTGGTGCCCGGTGTGCGCTTTGCCTGCGATGCCTATGTGAGCTTTGCCGCCCGCGCGCCCTGGCAGGAGGCCGTGTGCTCGTCGCTGACCGAGATGTTCGCGCCCCAGATCCACAAGGACCGGCTGGCCACCTGGCCGCAGCATTACCCGTGGATAGAGGCCGAGGGCCTGCAGTACTTTCGCAGCCGCATCCCGCTGGCCGGCCGCGACGTCGAGCATGGCCTGCGCGTGACGCTGGAACATTTCACCACCCGCGCGCAGCAAGAGCGCGCGCTCGACATCCTGCAGTTCAAGCTCGACATCCTGTGGAGCATGCTCGACGCCATTGAGAAAGCCTGCCATGCAGCCTGACATCACCCCCCGATCCCTGGACCCCGTGGAGCCCCCGGGTCTGCCCCGCCTGTCGCGCCGGCTGCGCCTGCAGTACGAGGCCGCGCAGACGCGCTGGGTGCTGCTCTACCCCGAGGGCATGGTGCAGCTCAACGACAGCGCCGCCGAGATCCTGCGGCGCTGCGACGGGCGCCACAGCGTGAGCGACATCGTGCACGAGCTCGAGGCCTTGTTCGACACCCAGGGCATAGGCGCGCAGGTGCAGGCGCTGATCGACGAGGGCACCAGCCGTGGCTGGCTCGACTGAAACCAGTGCCCCGACGGCCGGGCCACCGCTGTGGCTGCTCGCCGAGCTGACCTACCGCTGTCCGCTGCACTGCGTGTTCTGCTACAACCCGACCGAGCTGCGGCACGCGCGCGCCGAGCTCACCACCGCGCAGTGGGTCGATGTGATGCGCCAGGCGCGCGCGCTGGGCGCGGCGCAGCTGGGCTTCTCGGGCGGTGAGCCGCTGGTGCGCGATGACCTCGAGGAGCTGGTACAGGAGGCGCGCGGGCTCGGCTACTACACCAATCTGCTGACCTCTGGCGTGGGCCTCACGCCCGAGCGCGCCAGGCGATTGAAGGACGCGGGGCTCGATCATGTGCAGCTGTCGTTCCAGGACAGCACGCGCGAGATGAACGACTTTCTGAGCCACACCAAGACCTTCGAGCTCAAGAAAAAGGTCGCCCACATCATCAAGGACAACGACTGGCCCATGGTGATGAACTGCGTGCTGCACCGCCACAACCTGCCGCATGTGGGCGCCATCATCGACATGGCGCTGGAGCTGGGCGCCGAATACCTGGAGCTGGCCAACACCCAGTACTACGGCTGGGCCTGGCGCAACCGCGACCACCTCATGCCCACGCGAGAGCAACTGCAGGAGGCCGAGGCCGTGGTGCAGCGCTACCGCGAGCGCATAGGCAACCGCTGCCGCCTGCTGTTCGTCGTGCCCGACTACTTCGAGGAACGCCCCAAGGCCTGCATGAACGGCTGGGGTTCGGTGTTTCTGTCCATCGCGCCCGACGGCCTGGCCATGCCCTGCCACAACGCGCGCGACCTGCCGGGCATACGGCTGCCCGATGTGCGCGAGCAAAGCATCGCCGACATCTGGCAGCGCAGCCAGGCCTTCAACGCCTACCGCGGCGAGGACTGGATGCAGGAGCCCTGCCGCAGCTGCAGCGAGCGCCACAAGGACTTTGGCGGCTGCCGCTGCCAGGCCTTCATGGTCACGGGCGATGCCGCCGCCACCGACCCGGTGTGCAGCAAGTCGCCCATGCATGGGCACATCGTGCAGTTGCGCGAGCAGGCCGCCACGCGCAGGCAGATACCCATTGTGTTTCGCAGCAATCCCACGGCACCGGCGAGCGAAGGAAACTCGGGTCAAAAATGCCACTAGCCCTTGCCATGCAAGCGCGAAAAGCTATTGTTTCAATAGCTTTGGCGGTCTGCTGCCTGGCGCAGCCCAGGGCTGCTGAACCCTCCGCTGAATCCCCCGCCGCCCAGGCCGCGCCGGCATCCCCGCTGGATACGGCCCTGCTGGCCGGCAACTGCGTCACCTGCCACGGCCCCGACGGCCGGCCGCCGGCGGGCAGCAGCAGCATCCCGGCCCTGCGTGGCCAGACCAGCGCCGCGCTGCTCGAGCGCATGCAGGCCTTCAAGGCGGGACGGGTGGCCGGCGCCACGGTCATGCCGCTGCTCATGCAGGGCTATGACCTGGAGCAGATGCAGGCGCTGGCGCGCTGGTTTGCGGCTCCGCCCGGAGGGCATCCATGAGCACTGCGCTGCAGCGCCGCCAGATCCTGCTCGGCGCCGTCGGCCTGGCCGCGCCCGCCATCGTGCGCGCGCAAGCTTCCAGCGCGCGCGTCGTTGTGGTCGGCGGCGGCTTTGGCGGCGCCACCGTGGCGCGCTATCTGCGTCTGTGGGCGCCGCAGGTCGAGGTGACGCTGGTCGAGCCGGCCGAGCGCTTTGTCACCTGCCCCTTCTCCAACCATTACCTGGCCGGGCTGCGCAGCTGGGACAGCATCGGCCACGGCTTCCACGGCCTGCGCGCCGCGGGCGTGCAGGTGGTGCATGCCCGCGCCGAGGATGTGGACGGCGCGCGGCGCCGGCTGCGGCTGGACACGGGCGATTGGCTGCCATGGGACCGCCTCGTGCTCTCGCCCGGCGTGGACATGCGCTGGGGCGCGCTCGAGGGCTATGACCGGGCCGCGGCGGAGCTGGCACCGCACGCCTGGAAGGCCGGCGCGCAGACGCAGCTGCTGCGCCGTCAGCTCGAGGCCATGCCCGACGGCGGGCGCTTTGTGATGGTCATCCCCGACAACCCCTTCCGCTGCCCGCCCGGGCCCTACGAGCGCGCCAGCCTGGTCGCGCATTACCTCAAGACACACAAGCCGCGCAGCAAGCTGCTGCTGCTGGATGCGAAGAACAATTTCTCGAAGAAGGAGCTGTTCCTGCAGGGCTGGAAGGCCTTGTACGGCGACCTGCTCGAATGGGTGAGCCTGGCGCAGGACGGCCAGGTGGTGCGCGTGGATGCGCGCGCGCTCGAAGTCGAGACGGCCTTTGGCGCGCGCCACCGGGCCGATGTGCTCAACGTCATCCCGCCGCAGAAGGCCGGGCTGATCGCCGAGCGCGCGGGCGTGACCGACGCCAGCGGCTGGGCCCCGGTGCGCGGCGAGAACTTGGCCTCGCCGCGCGCGCCCGGCATCCATGTACTGGGCGACGCGGCCCTGGCCGGGCCGATTCCGAAGTCCGGCTTTGCCGCGAACAACCAGGGCAAGGTGGTGGCCGCGGCCATAGCCGCCGAGCTGTCCGGCCAGGCCGCGCCCACGGCCTGGTACGCCAACACCTGCTACAGCCTGCTGGCGCCGGGCTACGGCATCTCGGTCGTGGGCGTGTACCGCGCGCAGGAGGGGCGCATCATCGATCTGCCGCACAGCGTGGGCGTGAGCCCCCTGGACGCCCCGCCCGCGCACCGCGCGGCCGAGGCGCGCCAGGGCGCGGACTGGTACGCGGCCATCGGCGCGGACATCTGGGATCGCTGAGACGCTATTCGGCGCCACCCACGCCACGCGCCAGGCGGGCGAGCCGGGTCAGCTGCGCCATGGCCTCGTCGTCGCCCTCCTGCGCCAGCGCCTCCCACAGGCGTCGCGCGCGCGGATAGTCGCCCAGCAGGCAGGCGGCATGTGCCTGCAGGTGCCTGCCCTGCGCATCGACTGCGGGCTCGAGCATGGCCAGGGCCGCTCCGAGCAAGGTACGCGGATGGGTGTCCGCCATGACGGCGCAGCTCATGGCTTGGTGCTCAGAACCCAGCCGGCGAGCAGCTTCAGGTCCTGCGTGCTGAGGCTGGAATGCGCGGGCATGGCGGCACGCCCCCATTTGCCCTTGGAGCCCATCTGGATGGACTGCGCGAGCGTGGCCACGGCGTCCTTGTCGCCGGCGTATTTCTCGGCCACCGAACTGAACGCGGGGCCGACGATCTTCTCGGCCGCCGCATGGCAGCTGTAGCAGCCATTGTTCTTGGCGATCTCGGCCGCGGCATTCAGGTCGGTGGAGGCATGGGCCGCAGCGGCGGCCCACAGCGAGGCGATGACGATGAGCTTGCGCATGGAGGAAGACCCTTCAGAGAAATTCAAAGACTAGGCCTCCTGGTAGCGCAACATCCATGCCAGCCTGCGCGTGGAACAGTCACCCCCTTTTGGTGTGCACGAACGTGTCAGATCGGCGCCCAAGTGTTCAGGAATGAAGCAGCGCCCTGTGTCCCTTGCCACGACAGTGGCGGCAAAGCGATGGGGCAGTGAGAGAGCCAGCCCCTCAATGCCTGCACGACCGACCATCCATGTGCGCAAATACAACAACCACGGCAGCGAAATGGTTACGAATTGCACTCCCGCGACGCGCCGTCAAGCGAAAAACATCTGGCAATCATCGAGACGTCACATAGGCGACAGTTACCTGAATTTACGTAACACGACTTGACGCCCAACAGAATTTACCTGTGCCAGTGAAACAGATTCACAACTCCAGGCCAGGCAGGCAGGAATGACCGATCAAAAAGGTGACGCGCGGCATCAGACCGGCGTTGAGGGTGGTACGGGGATGGGACAACGTTTTTCGGGCTCGACCAGTGCATTGCTCTCGCATCGCGCCCCGTTCGGTGCTGCGAAAAAGAGGGAACTTCAACCATTCATCCGCAGACTTGGTCGCCTCAGGCGCCGCGATAGTGGAACACATGGCCTGCATGTCCGACGGGCCGGGAGACCTGAACATGATTTCGCAGTCCGTTGTTCCTCCAGAGCCAGGCGCCCCCGCCCCGCTGGTCTTGCGGCATGCCGCGCCATATGCCTACGACCTTGGCATCAGCCCGGATTCGGGGCCTGTGGCCATGGTTGAGGAGCGGCTTCCATTCTCCGTGCGGGTGGTCGGCGACGCAGAGGCCCTGCACAAGGCGGTCTACATACGCCATGCCGCCTACGCGCGCCATGTGCCCGATCTCGCCCGCAACCTGCAGCAGCCCGAGGCCGCAGACTTCGCCGATGGCGCCGTGGTGCTGCTCGCCGAATCCCATCTCGACGGCTCACCGCTGGGCACCATGCGCATCCAGACCAACCGCTATGCGCCCCTGGCGCTGGAAGAGTCGCTGCCCCTGCCGCCCGAGCTGGGCAGCAGCCTGCTGGCCGAGGCCACACGACTGGGCGTGGCGGAAGGACGCGAAGGCACCCTGGTCAAGACCGTGCTGTTCAAGGCGTTCTACCTCTATTGCCTGCACAGCGGCATCGACTGGATGGTGGTGACGGGGCGCGCGCCCATCGATCGACAGTACCTGCGCATGCTGTTCGAGGACGTGTATCCGGAGCGCGGCTACATCCCGATGAGCCATGTCGGCAACCTGCCCCACCGCGTGCTGAAGTTCGAGGTACGCACGGCGCAGGAGCGCTGGGCGAAGGTGCATCACCCACTGTTCAAGTTCATGGTCGAAACGCACCATCCCGACATCCTCCTTGACATGCCTGTGGAGGATTCGGAGCCTGACTCCGCCCCGGCGCCCGTGGAATTGACGGCCCCGCTGCAAATCATGTGAGCCTGGCGAGCGCTCGACGGCCCGTGGATCACGCCTGCAGTGGCAGGGAATGCAGCAGTTCGGGGTCGTTGACCAGATCGGCCGATGAGCACATTTCCAGCAGTCGCTCCGGAGACTGCGGCCGGGCGATGGCAAAGCCCTGCACATAGTCGATGCCGATCTCGGCCAGGGCCTGCACCGTCGCGCCGTCCTCGGCCCATTCCGCCACCGTCCTCATGCCCAGGTTGCGCGCCAGACCGACGATGGCCTCGACGATGGCCACATTGGCCGGGTGCTGGTTCATGTTCACGATGAAGCTGCCGTCGATCTTGAGCAGATCCCCTCTGAGCTCCTTGAGGTAGGAGAACGAGGTGTAGCCGGCCCCGAAGTCGTCGAGCGCCACCTTGGCGCCGAGTTCATGCACCTGTGCGATGAAACGCCGGGTGTTCTCCAGGTCGTGCAAGGCCACGCTCTCGGTGATCTCCAGGCACAGGTAATGGGCCACGTCGGCGTAGTGCCGCAGCAACTCGACGGCGTCCTGCACAAAGGTCTCGTCGTTGAGCGAGGCGCCACTGAGGTTCATGCAGATGAAGCGCGTGTGCGGCAACCGGCCCTGATGCTCGCGCACCCATGACAGCGTCTGCCTTAATACCCAACGGTCTATCACACTCATGCGCCCGCTCTTCTCGGCCGCGGTGATCAGGCGCGTCGTCGGCACATCCTCACCGCGGGCGTCGCGCATGCGCAGCAGCACCTCGAAATCGAGCGACTGCGCGGGCTCGCGCAGCGACATGATGGGTTGCATGGCCAAGTGCAGGCCTTGGAGATCATCCGAGGCGGACAACTGCCCGGCCAGGCGGATCTCGGCCTCGTGCTCCAGGAGCGCGGGCGAGTGGCGCTCGAACACCACCAAATGGCTGCCGCGGCTTTGCTTGGCCTCGCGGCAGGCACGATCGGCCGTGGAGATGGCATCCTTGGTCGAACTGCCGGCCGCGACCTCCACCAGGCCTATGGAGCCGCGCACGTAGAACGATCGGTCGCCCACGCGGTAGGGTTGACCGGCTATGCTGTCCACAATGGACTGACAAACGGCGCGGGCCTGGGCCATGCCGCGGCCGGGCATCAGCAGAATGAACTCGTCCCCCCCCATGCGCCCCAGGTGCATGCCTTCCTGCAACAAGGCCTTGGTGCGTGCGCAGACCTGGCGCAGCACCTCATCACCGGCATAGTGACCGAACAGGTCATTGATGAGCTTGAAGCGGTCCAGATCCAGAAAGGCCAGCGCCAGTGCGCCGCCCGCGCCAGCGCCGTGCAATGACCAATCGAGCTCGGCGCGGATGGCTTCGCGGTTGAGCACCTGCGTCAGCGGATCATGGTGCGCAAGGTATTGCAGGCGTTCGGTTGCCAGCGAGCGCTCGGTGACATCCTGCAGCGAACCCTCGATGCGCTCGCCCGCGAGCGAGGCACGCACCAGAAAGCGCCTGCCACGGGGAGAGCGGGCGCTGGCGCGGCCCACGAGCTCGAACTCGGCCACAGGCTGAGCCAGCAAGGCCTTGAGCATGTGCTGCCAGTCCACGGAGGTGAAGTAGTGATCCCAGTGGCCTCCCCCTTGCTCCACCACGCGGGCTCCGAGCGCCGCCCGCATGGCCGGATTGGCAGCGACAAACCTACCCTGAAGATCGAGGGTGAACAGCCCCAGCGGCATGACCTCGAAACTCTGCTCGAGCTTGGCCTGGGCCTGCACCCGCTGCTCATGCTCCTGGCGCATCTGGGCCGCGATCGCCATGGTCGCCAGCAGGCTGGACGCGAGCGCCGCGGTGACGCTGTTGATGGAGCCTATCCATTCCTGCAGGCCAAAGGCTGCCGCCACGACCTCGTAAACGCTGGCGAGCAGCATCACGGCAATGGCCGCTCCATACCAAGCCGCGACCGGTGAGCGAGTGAGCACGACGATGCGCACCAGCACAGCGAGCAACACCAGGCTCCCGACCGTGCTCGCGACCCAGACCAGAGGCAAAAACTGCGCGTACGGCAGCGTCACGGACAGCGCCAGCATCAGCACGGTCGACCATTGCGTCACTGCCAGCAGGGCGCGCAGGCCAACCCCCACGACCTCCTTCAGGAACAGTGATCGGAACAGCGCAAACGTCACCACATACAGCAGCGCGATGGTGACTTCGCGCCCGCGCGAAATCCCCTCGACGGGAACGTTGTGCCCCAGCCACTGCAGATCCCAGCCCGTCGACAATGCTCCCATGCGCAGATTGATCACCAGCCACACGGCAAACAGCACATAGGTGGCATTGCGATTGATGAGCGCCGTGATGAACACGAACAACGCCAGCATCAGGATGCCGCCCTCGAGCAAGCCGGCGTTGCGCTCGAACACGCGCCCTGCCATGGCCAAGGCCCCCTCGTCCCACTGCTGCACGGTCAGGCGCGCGGGGCCCACGAAGCTCGCCTCGCACAGCACGGTCGTGCCGGCAGTCAACCCCTCGGGGCGCAACCCGAAACCGGCGCGCGACTCGAACAGCAGTCCCTGTGCATTGACGCGATCCGCACTGCCAAGCGGCGCGAGCCCGTCACCCTCCCAGCAAGCCACATCGATCATGTGCCGCGAGGGAAACTCGATCACCGCCGCCTCGCCGGGCCGCGGCGCAGGCACCGCAAAACTGAACCAGAATGGCTTTTCGGCCAACTGGGTGTCGTGCAGCAGCACCGGCTGCTCCCGTGCCAGGGCACGCAAGGCACCGGCCGGGTCGAGCCTCACATCACCGTCCTGCAGAACACGCACGGGGACTGGCACGGGGTCTTCGAAGGCGTAGCGCGGCACCCAGGTCAGCAGCGCCAGCACCGTCAGCACAAGCATGGCGCAAGGCAGACCGACGATCAGCAACTTCCAATAGATGTGCTCCGCCGCAGCCGACAGGCGGCTCCACGGGCTCGGCACGATAGAGGTGACGGAAGGCTTCACAAGAAAATATTCACAGGCGGGACTCCCGTCCCCGCAAAGGCATCAAACATTTCCTGTTGTTATTTTCGTACCATTTTGCCTGTTGCTTAAATTAATGTCGGCAATTGCCCCATATCGCCAAGCACAACAGTCGCTCCCGCAGCTCTTAGCGACTCATGCGAGTGAGGGCCAACATCCGCGGAGCTGTAGCCCACCACGGTAGCGCCGGCGGCAACACCAGCCATTACACCTGTCACGGTATCCTCGACAACGAGGCAGCGCGCAGGTGCCACGCCCAATGCCGCAGCGGCTGCCAGATAGACGTCGGGCGCGGGTTTGGTGCGCGGCATCTCATGGCCACTGAATATGCGCCCCGCGAACAGCGGGGCCAGTCCGACCTGGCTCAGCTGCATCTCCACCTTCTGGCGATCCGCCCCCGAGGCGCAGGCAATGCGCCCCTGCAGCCGTGCATGCACGACACGCACGGCCTCCACGGCGTTGGGAATGGCGACCAGTTCGGCCCTGAGACGCATGTTCCGACGCGCGTAGAACTCCGCCATCCAGGCATCCGTGAGCGGGCGCCCCGTCTCCGCCTCAATGCGTGCGGCCTCGCTGCGCACCGTCTTGCCTATGAACAGCCGCATGCATTCGGCGCGCGACAGCGGCCAGCCGGCCTCGTTGAGCATGTCGCACAGCACACCGTTGGTGATGGGCTCGCTGTCGACGAGCACGCCGTCGCAGTCGAACAGGATGGCATCGAAGTTCATGGGGTTCGGTCCAGGAGGATAGCGATCATGCCTGGCATCAGTACAGTTCGCCATCCACGTAGTACCAGCGCCCCGCCTCGCGCACGAAGCGGCTGCGTTCGTGCAGCCGATGGGCGCGGCCTGTGGCGTCGCGCTGGCGCGCGACGAACTCGACCACGGCATGGGTCGCGTCCAGCGGCAGGTGGGCGCGCACCTGCAGGCCCAGCCAGCGCACGCCGGGCTCGAAGTCCAGCCGCTCGGGCCGCCGCGCAGTCTGCCAGGTGGCCAATAGATAGGCGGCATCCTCGCGCACGAAGGCGGTGTAGCGCGAACGCATCAGGCTCTCGGCATCGGGTGCCGGGCAGTCCTCCAAATGATCGATGAAACGTCCACAGCAGTCGGCATAGGCCAGCGGACGGCGCCGCGCGTCAACGCGGCCGCAGGGGCAGGGAGACGGCCCCATCACGCCAGCGCGCGCCCGATGATGATTTTTTGCACGTCGCTCGTGCCCTCATAGATCTGGCACACGCGCACGTCGCGGTAGATGCGCTCGACGGGGAAGTCGCTGACCACGCCGTAGCCGCCCAGGGTCTGGATGGCGGCGCTGCACACGCGCTCGGCCATTTCGCTGGCGAACAGCTTGGCCATGGCCGCCTCCTTCAGGCAGGGCCGGCCCGCGTCGCGCAGGGCCGCAGCATGCCAGATGAGCTGGCGCGCGGCCTCGATCTGCGTGGCGCAGTCGGCCAGCCGGAAGCCCACGGACTGGTGGTTGAAGATGGGTGTACCAAAGCTCTCGCGCTCCTTGCTGTAGGCCAGCGCGGCCTCGAAGGCGCTCCTGGCCATGCCCACGCTTTGCGCGGCGATGCCTATGCGCCCGCCTTCGAGTGCGCCCAGCGCGATCTTGTAGCCCTCGCCCTCGGCGCCGATGAGGTTCTGGGCCGGGATGTGGCAGTTGTCGAAGTGGATCTGCGCCGTGTCGCTGCTGTGCTGGCCGAGCTTGTCTTCGAGCCGCGCGACCACGTAGCCCGGCGTATTGGTGGGCACGAGGAAGGCGCTCATGCCCTTCTTGCCCGCGCCCTTGTCGGTCACGGCGATGACGATGGCCACGTGGCCGTTCTTGCCGCTGGTGATGAACTGCTTGACGCCGTTGATCACGTACTCGTCGCCGTCCTTGACGGCCGTGGTGCGCAGGGCCGAGGCGTCCGAGCCCACATGCGGCTCGGTGAGGCAGAACGCGCCGAGCATCTCGCCGCGCGCCAGGGGCGTGAGCCAGTCGCGCTTTTGCTCGGCGTTTCCGTAGCGCATGAGGATGGCGTTGACAGGGCAGTTGGTCACGCTGATGGCGGTGCTGGTGCCGCCGTCGCCGGCGGCGATTTCCTCGAGCACCAGGGCCAGGGTGAGGTAGTCCAGCCCCGCGCCGCCCAGTTCCTCGGGCACGCAGATGCCGTAGGCGCCCAGTGCGGCCAGGCCCTGGTGGGCGTCCCTGGGGAAGTGGTGCTCCCTGTCCCAGCGCGCGGCGTTGGGCCAGAGCTCCTGCTGGGCAAAGGCGCGCACGGCGTCGCGGATCATTTCCTGGTCGGGTGTGAGCAGCATGTTTGTCGTCCTTGTGTGTTGTCTACCAATGCGTGGCGCGGCGGCCGTCGTGGTGCAGCAGCCGGCCCTTGTCCTGGGGCGTGACGCCGGCCAGCACGGCGCGCATGTCGCGCACGCTGTGCGCCACGTCCAGCGGCGCGCCGGCGCCGCCCATGTCGGTGCGCACCCAGCCCGGGTCCATGGTGATCAGGGTGGCCTGGGGATAGTCGTGCTGCGCCGCAGCCACGGCCATGTTGAGCGCGGTCTTGCTCACGCGGTACAGCCAGCAGTCGCTGGCCGGCACGCTGGCAATCTGCGACATGCCGCTGGACAGAAAGGCGAACACGCCGCCCGCAGCCTCGACCAGCGGCGCCACCTGCGGCAGAGCCTGCATGGCGCCGAGCACATTGGTGTGCATGACGGCGTCGAAGTCCTGCTGCGTGGGCGGCGTGCGCGCGCCCGGCTGGCGCAGCACGCCGGCCACGTAGAGCGCGACGTCGATCTTCTCGCCGTCGAGCATCCAGGCCAGGCCGCTGACGCTGGCGCTTTTCGCCACGTCCACCGTCAGCGCCTGCGCGCCCAGGGCCTGCACGCGCGCGCGGCCGGCCTCGTCACGCACGGTGGCCAGCACGCGCCAGCCGTCCTGCGCGTACTGGCGCACAAACTCCAGACCTATGCCGCGCGAGGCGCCTATCACCAAGACCGTTGGCATTGTTGATATAAAAATGGCCGCCAGCGCTTGTCCAGCAAGCGCGAGCAGCTATCAAATCATGAGTATTCCACTCACACCAGTTCGATGGCCATGGCCGTGGCCTCGCCGCCGCCTATGCACAGCGTGGCCAGGCCGCGCTTCTTGCCCTGCTGGCGCAGCGCATACAGCAGCGTGACCAGAATGCGCGCGCCGCTGGCGCCGATCGGGTGGCCCAGCGCGCAGGCGCCGCCATGCACGTTGACCTTGTCGTGCGGCACCTTGAGGTCGTGCATCAGCGCCATGGGCACGACGGCGAAGGCCTCGTTGATCTCCCACAGGTCCACGTCGCCCACCGTCCAGCCGGCCTTTTTCAGCACCTTCTCGGTCGCGCCGATGGGGGCGGTGGTGAACCAGTCGGGCTCCTGCGCGTGCGTGGCGTGGGCAACGATCTTGGCCAGCGGCTTGCAGCCCAGCTGCTGGGCGGTGGACTGGCGCATCAGCACCAGGGCGGCCGCGCCGTCGTTGATGCTGGAGCTGGCGGCCGCCGTGATGGTGCCGTCCTTCTTGAACGCGGGCTTCAAGGTGGGGATCTTGTCCAGGCGGATCTTGAGCGGGCCTTCGTCCTGATCCACCGTGACCTCACCCTTGCGCGTGCTGAACGTCACGGGCGTGATCTCGTCCTTGAACGCGCCGGAGTTGATCGCGTCCTGCGCGCGCTGCACGCTGGCGATCGCAAAGGCGTCCTGCTGCTCGCGCGTGAACTGGTACTTGGCGGCGCAGTCCTCGCCGAAGGTGCCCATGGAGCGGCCGGCCTCGTAGGCGTCTTCGAGGCCGTCGAGCATCATGTGGTCGAAGATCTTGTCGTGGCCCATGCGGTAGCCGCCGCGGCCCTTCTTGAGCAGATAGGGGGCGTTGGTCATGCTCTCCATGCCGCCAGAGACCATCACGTCGCGGCTGCCGGCGACGAGCTGGTCGTGCGCGAGGATGGTGGCCTCCATGCCCGCGCCGCACATCTTGGACAGCGTCACCGCGCCCGTGCTGCGCGGCAGCCCGCCCTTGTGGCCGGCCTGGCGCGCGGGCGCCTGGCCCTGGCCTGCCATCAGGCAGTTGCCGAACAGCACCTCGTCAACCTTCTCGGGCGCAATGCCGGCGCGTGCCACGGCGGCCTTGATGGCGGCGCCGCCCAGGTCATGGGCAGCCAGGTCGGAGAACGCGCCCTGGAAGGCGCCCATGGGCGTGCGCGCGGCGCCGACGATGACGATGGGGTCTTGATGCTGGCTCATTGGGAATCTCCTTGAGTGGGGTTGGATGACGCTGCGCAGCCAAAACGCCGCGCCGCGTCGTAGGGAAACACGTCGTAGACATGGCCGGCCTGGATGCGCTCCTTGTGCGACTGCCAGAAGTCGACATCGAGCAGGTCGGCGTGGTGGCGCATGAAGAGCTCGCGCACGGCGCCGTTGCCGAGCAAAAACGGGCCGAAGGTCTCGGGGAACACGTCGCGCGGGCCCACGGGCCACCAGACCTCGCCCGAGAGCTCGTCCTCCTCGCAGCGCGGCGGCGGCACGCGGCGGAAGTTGCAGTCCGTGAGGTACTCGATCTCGTCGTAGTCGTAGAACACGACCTTGCCGTTGCGCGTGATGCCGAAGTTCTTCCACAGCATGTCGCCTGGGAAGATGTTGGCCGCCACCATGTCCTTGATGGCGTTGCCGTATTCGAGCACCGCATGCTCGAGCGCGCTCGCCGCCTCGGGCTTGTCGAGGCCGGCCTCCAGGCATTCCTGCAGATGGATGTTGAGCGGGACCATGCGCCGCTCGATGTACAGATGCTTGATGATGACCTCCTGCTGGCCGTCGCCGTCGCGGTCGCTGATCTCGAGCTGGCTCGGCGCGTGCCTGCGGATCTCCTCGATGAGCTCGTCGGAGAAGCGGCTGCGCGGAAAGGCCACCAGGCTGTATTCCAGAGTGTCGGCCATGCGGCCCCCGCGGTCGTGCTGCTTGACCAGCAGGTACTTGGCCTGCACCTGCTCGCGCGTGGTCTCCTTGGGCGCCGGGAACTGGTCCTTGATGAGCTTGAACACGTAGGGAAAGCTCGGCAGGTCGAACACCAGCATGACCATGCCCTTGATGCCGGGCGCGATGCGGAACTTGTCGCTGGAGTATTTGAGGTGCTGCAGAAAGTCGCGATAGAAGAGCGTCTTGCCCTGCTTGGCCAGGCCGAGCGCGCTGTAGAGCTCGGCGCGGGGCTTTCTCGGCATCAGGCTGCGCAGGAACTGCACATAGGCGCTCGGTATCTCCATGTCGACCATGAAGTAGGCGCGCGCGAAGGAAAACAGCATCTGCAGGTCGTTCTCGCCGAACAGCGCCGCGTCGATGACCAGGCCGCCCTGCTCGCCATGCAGCACGGGCAGCGCAAACGCCAGTTCGTTGAAGCCATTGATCAGCTTGCCCACCACATACGCACCCTTGTTGCGGAAGAACAGGCTGGAGAGCACCTGGATCTGGAAGTTGCTGCGCAGCTTGGTCGCGCCCAGGCGTTGCTCCATGGCATGCGCCACGCAGCCCACATCGCGCGCCAGGTCTTGGAATGGGCGCTGTAGCCCGAAGTCCTCGATGAGATGGGTCAGCGCCGCCACCAGGCCATCCTGCGCCGGGTAGTAGGCGCGGTAGGTGGGACGCGCCTGAGGGTCGTCGCTCTCTATGTATTCGGTGCTGACCGCGGGCCGCACGAAGATGAAGTCGTTGTGGAAATGCGTGCGGTGCAGGATCTTGGTGGTGACCGAGTTGAAGAAGGTCTCGGCCAGCTCGGGCCGCAGGTGGTTCACCATGAGCCCGATGTAGTGCAGCTTGACCTGGTGCCATACCTCCATGGGCAGGCCACCGGCGCCGAATTCCTTGTCGAGCCGGCGCACGCATTCCTTGACGCGCAGGTCGTAGAACTCGATGCGCTCGCGCTGGGCGCGCTGCTGGCCATGCCAGTCGGCCGTCTCGAAGCGGTGCTTGGCGCGCGCGGACTCGGCGCGAAACAGGCGGTAATGACGGTTGAAGCCGTCCATCATCGCCTTGGCGATGTCATAGGCCTGCGGAGCGTCGAGCCGTTCGGGGAACATTTCCGGGCCTGCGGAACGGCGGGTGAACAGCCCTATTGGCGCACGCGGCTGGCGACCGCGTCGACGGCCTTGCGGTGCGCCTCCTCCAGGCCCGCCACATCGGGCACGGTCATGTGCAAGTTGGTGATCAGGCCGTTGTGCAGGCTGTAGCACCAGCCATGCAGCTGCACCTTCTGGCCGCGCGCCCAGGCGTCCTGTATCACCGTCGAATGCGCGATGTTGAGCACCTGCTCGATGGCGTTGAGTTCGCACAGCGCGTCGTGGCGCCACTGCAGGTCAAGGCCGGCGAGCAGGGCCGCATGCTTGTCGCGCACATCCTTCACATGGCGGATCCAGTTGTCCGCCAGGCCGATGCGCGCGTCCTGCAGCGCCGCGAGCACGCCGCCACAGCCGTAGTGGCCCACGACCATCAGGTGCTCGACCTTGAGCTGGTCCACCGCATACTGGATGGTGGACAGGCAGTTCAGGTCGGTGGGCACGACCACGTTGGCGATGTTGCGGTGCACGAACACCTCGCCCGGCTCCAAGCCCGTGATCTGGTTGGCAGGCACGCGGCTGTCGGAGCAGCCTATCCACATGTAGCGCGGCTTCTGCTGCGCGAGCAAGGCAGTGAAGAAGCCGGGCCGATCGCGCTCCATCCGTGCGGCCCATTCCTGATTGTGGGCAAACAGCTCGTCGATGGAGGCGGTGGTCATGTAGTGGGTCCTTGGTTGGTGGAAGAGTGGGCCGTGACGCCCGGGCTCAGCGCCGGGCTCAGCGGTCTGTCAGCAGGTCTCTGCGAACAGCTCGCGGCCGATCAGCATGCGACGGATTTCGCTGGTGCCGGCGCCGATTTCATAGAGTTTCGCATCGCGCCACAGGCGGCCCAGCGGATATTCGTTGATATAGCCGTTGCCGCCGTGGACTTGGATGCCCTCGCCCGCCATCCAAGTGGCCTTCTCGGCCGTCCACAGGATGACGCTGGCGCAATCCTTGCGCACCTGGCGCACATGCTCGGTGCCCAGCATGTCCAGATTCTTGGCGACCGTGTAGGCAAAGCTGCGCGCCGCCTGCAGCACGGTGTACATGTCGGCCACCTTGCCCTGGATGAGCTGGAATTCACCAATGCTCTGGCCGAACTGCTTGCGGTCGTGGATGTAGGGAATCACGTTGTCCATCACCGCCTGCATGATGCCCAGAGGCCCGCCGGTCAGCACGGCGCGCTCGTAGTCCAGGCCGCTCATGAGCACCTTGGCGCCGCCGTTGACCTGGCCGAGCACGTTCTCCGCCGGCACTTCGACGTCCTGGAACACCAGCTCGCCCGTGTGGCTGCCGCGCATGCCGAGCTTGTCGAGCTTCTGCGCGATGGAAAACCCGGGCATGCCCTTTTCGATCAGAAAGGCCGTGACGCCGCGCGCGCCCAGCTCGGGCTCGGTCTTGGCGTAGACCACCAGGGTGTCGGCATCGGGGCCGTTGGTGATCCACATCTTGCTGCCGTTGAGCAGGTAGTAGCCACCCTTGTCCTCGGCCTTGAGCTTCATGCTGATGACGTCCGAGCCGGCGCCGGGCTCGCTCATGGCCAGCGCCCCGACATGCTCGCCGCTGATCAGCTTGGGCAGGTATTTCGCCTTCTGCGCGGCGTTGCCGTTGCGGTTGATCTGGTTCACGCACAGATTGCTGTGTGCGCCATAGGACAGACCCACCGAGGCGCTGGCACGCGAGATCTCCTCCATGGCCACCATATGGGCCAGGTAACCCATGTTGGCGCCGCCAAACTCCTCGGGCACGGTGATACCAAGCACGCCAAGGTCACCCATCTTGCGCCACAGGTCCATGGGGAACTGATCGGTGCGGTCGATCTCGCCGGCACGCGGCGCAATCTGGTCCTGCGCAAACTCACGCACGGCGTCGCGCAGTGCATCGATGTCGTCGCCCAACTGGAAGTTCAGGCCTGGCAACTGGGTGGCAATGCTCATCGGTAGTCTCCTGGATCGAAATTGGCTGGGAACGTGCCTGGCAGGCGCCCTGATGCTGCCTTCAACGGGCAGGGCCGGCAACGCCCACAAATGACGTTTACGTAAACGTCAATTATGCCAACATTACTGTGGCTGCGGTTCAACTTTTGCGAGCAGTTCCATGGCCTCGCGTTCATGTTCGCGTACCTCGTCGAGATTGGCCTGAAGATCCCTCATCTGCGCCTCGAGCTGTTTGCGATGGATGGCCAGAACCTCGAGGAATTTGCGCAGTTGCACGCCCGTGTCGCGCGGGCTGTCGTAGAGGTCGATGATTTCCTTGGCCTCGTTCAACGACAGGCCAAGCCGCTTGGCGCGCAGCGTCAGCTTCAGGCGCGTGCGGTCGCGTGCGCTGTAGACACGGTTGCGCCCCCCGGGGCCCGTGCGCTCGGGCCGCACGAGACCCATGTCTTCATAAAAACGCATCGCACGGGTGGTGAGATCAAACTCCCGGGCAAGATCACTGATGGTGTAGGTAGCCATTTATTGACGTTGACGTGAACGTCAATGGTACACCGGAAGCACAAAGCAAAACGCCCTCCCACTCGTAGGAGCGGGAGGGCGGTTTGGGCTGTAAGAGCCTGACGATGACCTACTTTCACACGGGGACCCGCACTATCATCGGCGCGAAGTCGTTTCACTGTCCTGTTCGGGATGGGAAGGAGTGGGACCGACTTGCTATGGTCATCAGGCATAACTTGGTGCTGGGCAGTGATGGAGCACTGCCTGGCGAATTCATAGAGTCAGGAATCAGGGGTAATTTGATTGCGTGCTTGGCACAACAGTCCTTGTTCGTTGGAACGATCAAAGTTATAGGGTCAAGCCGCACGGGCAATTAGTACTGGTTAGCTTAATGCATTGCTGCACTTCCACACCCAGCCTATCAACGTCGTGGTCTACAACGACCCTTCAGGGGGCTCGAGGCCCCGGCAGATCTCATCTTGAAACGAGTTTCCCGCTTAGATGCTTTCAGCGGTTATCTCTTCCACACTTAGCTACCCTGCGATGCCACTGGCGTGACAACAGGTACACCAGAGGTGTGTCCACTCCGGTCCTCTCGTACTAGGAGCAGGCTTCCTCAAATCTGCAGCGCCCACGGAAGATAGGGACAAAACTGTCTCACGACGTTTTAAACCCAGCTCACGTACCTCTTTAAATGGCGAACAGCCATACCCTTGGGACCGACTACAGCCCCAGGATGAGATGAGCCGACATCGAGGTGCCAAACACCGCCGTCGATATGAACTCTTGGGCGGTATCAGCCTGTTATCCCCAGAGTACCTTTTATCCGTTGAGCGATGGCCCTTCCATACAGAACCACCGGATCACTATGTCCTGCTTTCGCATCTGCTCGACTTGTCAGTCTCGCAGTTAAGCACGCTTATGCCATTGCACTATCGTCACGATGTCCGACCGTAACTAGCGTACCTTCGAACTCCTCCGTTACGCTTTGGGAGGAGACCGCCCCAGTCAAACTGCCTACCATGCACTGTCCCCGATCCCGATAAGGGACCTGGGTTAGAACCTCAAACGCACCAGGGTGGTATTTCAACGTCGGCTCCATGAGATCTAGCGACCTCACTTCAAAGCCTCCCACCTATCCTACACAGATCCGTTCAAAGTCCAATACAAAGCTACAGTAAAGGTTCATGGGGTCTTTCCGTCTTTCCGCGGGGAGATTGCATCATCACAAACATTTCAACTTCGCTGAGTCTCAGGAGGAGACAGTGTGGCCATCGTTACGCCATTCGTGCAGGTCGGAACTTACCCGACAAGGAATTTCGCTACCTTAGGACCGTTATAGTTACGGCCGCCGTTTACTGGGACTTCAATCAAGAGCTTGCACCCCATCATTTAATCTTCCAGCACCGGGCAGGCGTCACACCCTATACGTCCACTTTCGTGTTTGCAGAGTGCTGTGTTTTTATTAAACAGTCGCAGCCACCGATTTTTTGCAACCGCTTTGGGCTCCCTTTGTACAAGTTCACCTACTTGCGGCATACCTTCTCCCGAAGTTACGGTATCAATTTGCCGAGTTCCTTCTCCTGAGTTCTCTCAAGCGCCTTAGAATACTCATCTCGCGCACCAGTGTCGGTTTGCGGTACGGTCGTCAATAGCTGAAGCTTAGTGGCTTTTCCTGGAAGCAGGGTATCACTCACTTCAGGTGCAAGCACCCTCGTTATCACCTCTCATCTCAGCCCGGCGGATTTGCCTACCAGGCACGACTACAGGCTTGAACCAACATATCCAACAGTTGGCTGAGCTAACCTTCTCCGTCCCCACATCGCACTATTGATCGGTACAGGAATATTGACCTGTTTCCCATCAGCTACGCATCTCTGCCTCGCCTTAGGGGCCGACTCACCCTACGCCGATGAACGTTGCGTAGGAAACCTTGCGCTTACGGCGAGCGGGCTTTTCACCCGCTTTAACGCTACTCATGTCAGCATTCGCACTTGTGATACCTCCAGCATCCGTTACCAGACACCTTCACAGGCTTACACAACGCTCTCCTACCACGTGCAATAAATTGCACATCCGCAGCTTCGGTAACTGGCTTAGCCCCGTTACATCTTCCGCGCAGGACGACTCGATCAGTGAGCTATTACGCTTTCTTTAAATGATGGCTGCTTCTAAGCCAACATCCTGACTGTTTTAGCCTTCCCACTTCGTTTCCCACTTAGCCAATTTTAGGGACCTTAGCTGGCGGTCTGGGTTGTTTCCCTCTTGAGTCCGGACGTTAGCACCCGGTGCTCTGTCTCCCAAGCTGTACTCTGCAGTATTCGGAGTTTGCCTTGGTTTGGTAAGTCGCCATGACCCCCTAGCCAAAACAGTGCTCTACCCCCGCAGGTAATACTTGAGGCACTACCTAAATAGTTTTCGGAGAGAACCAGCTATTTCCAAGTTTGTTTAGCCTTTCACCCCTATCCACAGCTCATCCGCTAATTTTGCAACACTAGTCGGTTCGGACCTCCAGTACCTGTTACGGCACCTTCATCCTGGCCATGGATAGATCACTTGGTTTCGGGTCTACACCCAGCGACTCGATCGCCCTGTTCGGACTCGATTTCTCTACGCCTCCCCTACTCGGTTAAGCTCGCCACTGAATGTAAGTCGCTGACCCATTATACAAAAGGTACGCCGTCACCCCGAAGGGCTCCGACTTTTTGTAAGCATGCGGTTTCAGGATCTATTTCACTCCCCTCCCGGGGTTCTTTTCGCCTTTCCCTCACGGTACTGGTTCACTATCGGTCGATGATGAGTATTTAGCCTTGGAGGATGGTCCCCCCATGTTCAGACAGGGTTTCTCGTGCCCCGCCCTACTTTTCTCTAGCTCAGTACCACCAGTCGGTTTTCACATACAGGGCTATCACCTACTATGGCCGGCCTTTCCATGCCGTTTTGTTAACCGTCTGACTATCACTAGAAGGCTCCTCCGATTTCGCTCGCCACTACTTTCGGAATCTCGGTTGATGTCTTTTCCTCGAGCTACTTAGATGTTTCAGTTCACTCGGTTCGCCTCGTTGACCTATGTATTCAGTCAACGATACCCTTGCGGGTGGGTTTCCCCATTCAGAGAC